>CALFXA010000039.1 GCA_937928015.1 uncultured Anaerolineales bacterium
GCCCGCCACGATGACGGTGTTGGCACGCACGTTCTGACAGGTGACGCGGCCCGTCTCGCCGACGACCAGCATCCCGCGCAGGGCGATCTCGCCTTCGAAGGCGCCTTCGAGGCGGACGCCGCCGCTGCCGTTGATGGCACCGTGCCAGACGATGCCTGGCCCGAGGACGGAAGTAATTCGTTCGACAGCCTGGATCGGCTGAGTGGTTTCGGTGGGAGTGGAATTTCGCTTGAACATGATGAATTAATTGTACCGTAGAAACGGCGGGAGCGTTGTTTTTCTTACCCCATGTCAGTGAAAAACGCGGAAAAATTGCAAATTTCCGTCGTTTTGAGTGAAATAAAAAGGGCGGACCCCCAGGTCCGCCCGATGACTATTGGTTTTCTTCTTTTCCCGTCATCTGCACGCCGACCGTGTTGAAGCCCGAGTCGACGTACAGTACCTCGCCCGTGATGTGCGCCGAGAGGTCCGAGGCCAGGAAGACGGCCGAGTTGCCGACATCCTCGATGGTGACGTTCTCGCGCATGGGCGACATGTCGGCGAAGTGTTTGTACATGTCGCGGAAGCCGCCCACGCCGGCCGCCGCCAGCGTGCGGATTGGTCCCGCCGAGATGGCGTTGACGCGGATCTTCTGCGGGCCCAGATCGTAGGCCAGGTAGCGCGTGGACGATTCCAGCGCGGCCTTGGCGACGCCCATCACGTTGTAGTGCGGCGCGACCTTGACCGAGCCGTAATACGTCAGGCACATGACCGACGCGCCTGGGTTGAGCAGCGGCAGAAAGGCGTTGGTCAGCGCAAGGAGCGAAAACACGCTGATGTCCATGGCGGTCTTGAAGCCTTCGCGGCTGGTCTGGTAATACGGCTTGCTCAACTCGTCGCGGCCCGCATAAGCGATGGAATGCACCAGCACATCGATCTTGCCGAAGTGCTTTGCGGCTTTCTCGGCTGTCGCTGCGATCTGCTCGTCGCTGGTGACATCACACTCCTCGACCCACTGACAACCGACCTGCTCGGCCAGCGGCTTGACACGACGCGCCAGCATCTCACCCGCATAGCTGATGCCCAGGTTGGCGCCCTCGCGCTTGAAGGCCTGCGTGATGCCCCAGGCAATCGAGCGTTCGTTGGCGAGCCCAAAAATTAAAGCGTTCTTCCCTTCGAGTAAACCCATTGCTCCTCCGTTGGTGGATGTCATCGCAAGGGCGAAGCCCGAAGCAATGACATCAGATTCTCCAGCCTTTGACTAGGAATCGCCACGGCTTGGAAAGCCACGGCTCTGGCGTATTATTTAAACCCACTCTCGGGCCAATCGTCACGGCCGAATCTGGGACAGTTTCCCCCACCTCGATCCACAGGCCCGCGCCTGTCTCCGTCAAATCGGCCGTGTTCAGCGCCTTGTCGATACCCAACGCCTGACACAGTTTCCCAGGCCCGAAGGTATCGCGCCCGTCCCTGCGTGCAGACATGACCTCCACTCCCTCGACGGGCCAGATGGCGCGGATCAGCACCGCGGCTGGGAATCCCTTGCGCTCGGTGACGGCGTTCAGCATCCAGTGGTTGCCGTAGGTGAAGTAGACATAGGCGTGCCCAGGCGGGCCGTACATCGGCGCGGTGCGTGGGGTGAGTCCTGCCTTGGCATGACAGGCCAGGTCCTCCTCGCCGATATAGCCCTCCGTCTCGGTGATCAGGCCGACGAGCGTTTGCCCGTCCAGAATCCGCACCAGTCGCGCGCCGATCAACTCGCGGGCGACGGTCAGGGTGGGGCGATTGTAGAAGTTACGGGGAAGTGGTTTTGGCATACGAATAAAACTGATTATAGAGACTGTTTCCGACGAAAATACCTGCTATAAGACAGATAATGCTTGGGTAGAGCAATAATAGATCGATTTGAACGAACAAATTCAGACCCAGATGAAGACCAAGACTCAAAAAGTCTGGATATCCCCAATGCATATGGATGCCAACGAGCGTTGCAACGTAGTAGAACAGTAATGGAGAGATAAAAAATGTACAAATCAGTTCACAGATAAAAAGAAAGTTTATCCTGATAGGCCTAAATTTTTTCAGAAAAAAAGCAAATAAAGAAGAAGCCAGCGCTCCAATCAATGCAGGTACAAACAACCATATTGGAGAGAAAAGTATTAATGTTTTTGCTATGCTCTCAAAAGATTCAACTTCAAAAAAGAATTTTTTCGACGGACCATAAACTGGAAGATAGGTCTCTACTACGATTAGAAAAAAGATAGCATAGAGAACTGCAAGTGCAAAGCCTGTTATTGCTCCAAGTTGAAGGCTTTTGCCGCGAAAAATTTTCATCTCCGTGCACTCCGTGGTGAAAATTATTTAAACCTGGCATCCCGTTGCAGCGTCAACCTCAACCCCTCCTCCAATTTGATCGACGGCTGGAAGCGCAATTTTTCCTGAGCCAGGCGCAGGTCGGCGCACATGCGCGAGACGCCGCCCGAGGTCTGGGCGTTGTAGACCACGTTGGATTTGCTGCCTGTCACGTTCAGCACCTGCCTGATCAGGTCGTTGATGCTGGTCTCGTTTCCCGAGCCGACATTGATAACCAGCCCGTTGATGCTGGGCGCGGTCGAGGCGGCGATCATCGCGCTGACCACGTCGTCCACATAGATGTAATCGCGGGTCTGATTCCCGTCACCGTGGGCGACCAGGGTCCCGCCGCGCAAGGCCTGGCGCAGATAATGCGGCACCACGGGCGGATGTGAGGCAGGCAGGTGTTGCCCAGGCCCATAGGCGTTGAAGATGCGCAGGCTGACGGTCTCGATATTCCACAGGTTGCCGATGGTGCGGACGTAATATTCCGCCGCCAGCTTCGAGACGGCGTATGGCGAGCGCGGGTAGGGGGTGACAATTTCGTTGAGCGGCTGCTCGCCCAAATCCCCATAGACGGCGCCCGAGGAGGCCAGCACCACACGGCGCACGCCCACGTCGCGCATGGCTTCCATCAGTGAGACGGTCCCGCCCACGTTCGAGGCGTTGTAGTCGCGCGGGTACAGGATCGACTCGGGGACCGAGACGCGCGCCGCCAGGTGGTAGACCACATCCACATCCTGAAGCAGGGTCCACAGTTTGGGGCGGTCGTTCACATCCCCGCGCGTGAAGTGGATGTCGGGTGAGAGCGCCTGAGGGTTGCCCGTCGAAAGGTCATCCAGTCCGCGGACCTGATGTCCCTCGCGGGCGAGTTGGTTGGCAAGCGAAGAGCCGAGGAATCCCGCGGCTCCAGTGATGAGAAAATTCATGGTGGCAGGATTATAGCATTAAGGAGGGTGGGCTTGAAATTGCGGATGCAGAGTGTACAATCTTTTTGGGGGGCTGCGTAACTTTTTTGGGATTCTTGCGACTTTTATGAAAAGGACATTAATTTGTCCGAATAGTCAGGAAAGGAGAATGCATGAAGATCAGAAAGGTTCTACTTCGCGTTGGGCTGTTTCTCGCGGCGGCCCTCCTGATCGGCGGCGGGGTCGGAATCACGGCCCAGCCTGCCGACGCAGCGGCGGGCACTTATAAGATTCTGGCCTGGAACGACCTGGGAATGCACTGCTACAATCGTGACTTCGCCGACCTGGCCGTCCTGCCGCCCTACAATACCCTCTGGGTGCAGGTGGTCAAGTCGGGTGACCCGCCGCAATTGGTCACCAGCGGAATCACGGTCCAGTATTCTTATGCCGATAATACCTACTCGGTCGGCAAGACCAATTTCTGGACCTACTCCAAGGCCCTCTTTGGAGCGGACCTGGCCCCGAACGTGGGTTTGAAGGGCAAGGGCCTGTCTGGGACGATGGACCTGGCGGGTGATCACTATGTGGCGGAAGGTATCCCCGTCACCGAGTTCAGCGATAGCGCCCCCACCGTCAGCCAGCCCTATCAGTTGGCGACCGTGGTCGTCAAGGACTCCACCACGGGCACGACCCTCGCCACCACGCAGGTGGTGACTCCCGTTTCGTCGGAGATGCGCTGCGACAACTGCCATAGCGACACGGGCGAAGCCCGTCCCAACCACCCCACAGGCAAGGTCGAGACCAACATCCTCCAACTGCACGATGAGGAGGAGGGGACCCACCTGATGACCAGCCGTCCCGTGCTGTGCGCCAATTGCCACGGCTCGAACGCCCTCGGAATGACGGGCAACCCGAACCTGCCCAATCTGTCCAAGGCCATGCACTCGAAGCACGACGGTGAAGTCAGCAACACCCTGGAGGGCTGCTACAACTGTCATCCCGGTCCGCAGACGAAATGCCTGCGCGATACCATGTCTGCCAAGGGCATGACCTGCATTAGCTGCCACGGCGGCATGTCCACGGTCAAGAACAATCCCAATCCGTGGTTGAACGAGCCGCGCTGCGATACCTGTCACAACTCGGGACAGTACAACCAGAATCACCCGCTGTACCGTTTCTCCACCGAACATGCGGGTCTGTACTGCGAGGCCTGCCACGACAGCACTCATGCCGTGGCTCCCAGCCGTGAGGTGAATGACAGCCTGAAATTCATCGCCCTGCAAGGCAAGAATGGTCCCATCGACCAGTGCACGGTCTGCCACACCACTGTTCCCGCGGGAGCGGGTCCGCATGGGATGACCACGTCGGGCCCCATCTTTGCGGATGTGGGTGCCACCTACTGGGCGCGGAGTTGGATCGAGCGTCTGTACCAGGCTGGCATCACGGGCGGCTGTTCCGTCACCCCGCTTCTTTACTGCCCTGAGACGTTGGTCACGCGTGCGCAAATGGCCGTCTTCATCGAGCGTGGCCTGCATGGTTCGACCTACACGCCGCCCACCAACGTGACCATCACCTTCGCCGATACCCAGACCCATGCGATGCGCTACTGGATCCAGGCTTTTGCAGCGGACGGCATCACAGGCGGCTGTGGCAACGGAAACTTCTGTCCCGAGGGTATCATCTCGCGCTCCCAGATGTCCGTCTTCCTTCTGCGTGCTGAGCATGGTGCCGCGTACGTTCCACCCGCCGCCCAGGGAACAGTCTTCACGGATGTCCCCAAGACCTATTGGGCCGCGGCCTGGATCGAGCAACTGGCCGCAGAAGGCATCACCAGCGGCTGTGGCAATGGGCTGTTCTGTCCCGAGGCCTCGGTCAACCGCGCGCAGATGGCGGTATTCCTCGTCAAGACGTTCGCCATACCGTAAAAATATGACCCACAGGAGGGCCTGATTTGTCCAACAGGCCCTCCTGCAATTGACCGATCCCAATATGTGTGTTATTCTAGGCCACACAGGATAACAGGAAGTTACGTTGGTACGGATGACCGCGGTTCATGTTACGTCCATGAGCCGTTTTGTTTTTCCTCCGATGGAACCGAACCGAATATCTACCAATTTTCTATTGCCTAAGGAGGCAAAAATGTCTGATCGTATCATCGGTACCGTCAAGTGGTTCAATGGCGACAAAGGCTACGGCTTCATCGCTCGCGAGGGTGGCGCGGACGTGTTCGTTCACTTCTCCGCCATCCAGGGCAGCGGTTTCCGCAGCCTGCAGGAAGGCCAGAAGGTCGAGTTCGTCGTCGAGAAGGGCCCCAAGGGTCCGCAGGCGGCCAACGTCACTGTCTTGAGCTAATCGACAAAAAGAGCCTGGCGCATGCGCCAGGCTCTTTTGATTCCGGGGGACTTTCACAGCGATGGGTTGGGGACCTGTGGCTGACTCTGCGCCCGTGACTCTGCCAACCTGCGGCCTGCCTCCGCCAACTGATGTGCACAGCCATCCCAGATCTCCTGCGGGTAGACGATCTCGTTCGTGCCGGGCAGTTGCTCCATGGCCAGGCCCGTGTTGAGGTTGATGCCGACTTGCTGATAGGCTTTGTAGATCAACTGGCTGCAATAAAAGGACTGATCCGTTTCGGCGTTGAGAAAATTCAGGTTATAGAATTTTCCGACCTGCGCCAGTGCATACTCCGTGATGGAATGCCGCATGCGTTCCTCTTCTTCCGCGGATAGTTCCAGCCCATCCAGCGGTGAGGCCACGCCGTAGAATGTGTCGAAGAGCAGACCGCGTTCGCGCGCCATCGCCTCCGTGTCCCAGTGTTCGCCTGGAATCTCGAAGGTGATCACGCCGCGCGAACCCGCCTCCACGCAGCGGCCGCCAGGGCCGACGTACATCACCACGTGGTCTACGTCGCCGGGCACGAGCCGCCCGACCAGCCGCCAGAATTCACCGGGCAGGATGTCGGGTTTGCCGTTCATGGTGCAGATGACGTCGCCTGTCTGCACGGTCAGGCCTTCGATCTGATAGGTGTGGATCATGTTGTTACCGTATTCATTATACGGACAAATCCGCGATTTGTTTCATCAGACTTATCCAAAAAGAAACCCGCCTCTTGTAGGCGGGCTTTCGATTACTTCTTGCGCCGTGGCGCGAGTCCGTTGCGGGAGTGATGAGCCGTAGTCGGTGCGGGGGCGGAGGTGTGGTGGGGCATGGGCTTGTGTCGATTGTGGATGGTGGGTTCCACCCTCGGCGGGGCAGGCACGGTGTAGTCGAAGTTATCGAGCGTGGCGCGCGGCAGCGGCTTGCCCATGATCTTTTCCAACGTGCGGATCATGTCGGCATCATCGGGCGTGACCAGTGTGAAGGCGTCGCCTGTTTTCTCGGCGCGGCCCGTGCGGCCGATGCGGTGGATGTAGGCGTCGGCGGTATCAGGCATGTCGTAGTTGATGACGTGCGAGATGCTTTCCACGTCGAGGCCGCGCGCGGCGATGTCGGTGGCCACCATGATCTGGTACTTGCCCGATTTGAATCCGCTGAGCGCCGCCTGGCGCTGACCCTGTGAACGGTCGCTATGCAGGCTGGTGACGCGGTAGCCCGCCTTGTGCACCTGACGGTCGACCTTTTCGGCGCGGTGACGGGTGCGGGTGAAGATCAGCACCGAGTCGGTCTCAGTACGCTTGAGCAGTTCGAGCAGCAGTTGCGACTTGAGATGCGGCGGCACGGGATACAGCGCGTGCGTCACGGTGTGCGCGGGACGGCTGATCCCCATTGCGATGCGTTTCGGGCGGGACAGCGACTGCGCGGCTAATTGCTCGACCTCGAGCGGGAAGGTGGCCGAAAAGAGCATGGTCTGGCGTTTGGCGGGCACGGCCTTGATGATGCGGCGCACATCGGGCAGGAAGCCCATGTCGAACATGCGGTCGGCCTCGTCGAGTACCAGTACCTCGATCTTTTCCATGCGGGCATGGCCCTGGGCGATCAAATCGAGCAGGCGACCCGGGCAGGCCACCAGAATGTCCACGCCCTGACGCAACGCTTGGATCTGCGGGCTGGCGCCCACACCTCCGTAAACGGTGACGCTGCGAATCTTGGTCCCCGCCGCCAGCGTGCGGATGACGTTGTTGATCTGGTCGGCCAGTTCGCGCGTAGGCGTGACGATCAGCACGCGTGGCGCGCCGCGCGGCCCGTCGAGCAGGCGGTTGAGGATCGGCAATACGAAGGCGGCGGTCTTGCCTGTGCCTGTTTGCGCGGTACCGATCAGGTCCTGGCCCTGTAAAGCGGCAGGGATGGCCGCCTCCTGGATGGGAGTGGGGGTCTCATAGCCCGCCTTGAGGATTCCCTGTTTCAGACGGGAATCCAAATTGAATTGTTCGAAGTTCACGAATTTACCTTTTCTTCAGAAGTCCAACCTTGTTGGGGAGTGAGCGGAAGCTCAAGGGAACAGCGGAGACTGCTGATGTCGTTTTGATTGAAAACCATTATAACCTAGGGCCGCACCAAAAAGTCTATCTGATGGGCGATGTAGACCAGTTCGCCGCGTTCGATCTGCGCGCGCCGTTCGGCCAGCCAACTTGCAAACACAGCGGAGTCCAGCTCGGGGTGGCCGCCCAGCGACTCCTCGAAGAAATGCAGGATGAATTGCAGAAAATAGGCCTCGTCGGCGGGGTAGGTCCCGTTCACGGGATGCACCACCCAATCGGAGGCGCCCGCCGCCAACAGGTCCGCATCCACCGCTCGCAGGTGCGAGAACAAATGCCGTCCACACTGACTATCGCCGCCCGATGGGCGCGTGTCCATGCTGCGATGGTAGAGCCGCTCGATCTCCGAATCCAGCGCGGGATCCAGCGTGGGTTCGAGGCTGGTCAGGCCGTCGAAGTTGACCGTCAGCCAGGCCAGGTTCTTCGTCAGCGAGAACAGCGGCGGCAGGGAAGCGGGAAGAGGCAGCAGGTCTAGGAAGGCGTGGGCGATCAACAGGTCGGCGGGAGCGGGCTGGGAGCGGATGAAGTCGAAGACGTCAGTCCGAATCAAACGGACGCGGATCTCGCGGCTGGAGTCGAACAGGCGCAGACGGTCGGCCCCGTCTCTTTCAACGCTCAGGCCTGATTCCGCTCCCCAGCGCGGAATCCAATCTGCGGCGTAGTCGATGTTCTCGGCCATCTCATCCACCAGCACATAGTTGGCTTGTTTCAACCAACCCCAACAGACGAGGCGCGCCAGCATGGTGCCGATGCCCGCGCCGACTTCGATGATGCGCAAGGGTTGCTTGGGCAGGCTGGCGGTCATCTGATCGTACACGGGACGATTGAGGGCGCGGTCGTCCACGCTTTGTTTGGCGAGCAGGTAATGCGGGAAGGAGTAGTCCATCAGGCTTCGACCCGTTCGATCAGGAAGTTGCGGATGGCGCGCGCGGTCTGGTCCCAGGTGGGCTGACGCAGGAAACGTGCCCGCGCCGCCTGGCTCATGCGGATGAGCGTCCCGCGTTGTTCGGCCAGGACCTTGAGCTGCTCCGCCAATTCGACGGCATCCCCTGCGCTGACGATGAACCCATCCACCCCATCCTGGATGACTTCCCGCGCGGCACCCAGGTTCGTGCCGATGGCGGGCAGGCCGAAACCCATCCCTTCGAGGTAGACGATGCCGAAGCCTTCGTAGCTGGACGGGACGACCAGCACGTGCGCCGACTTTAGCTTCTCGGCCAGCGGCTCGTTATCGAGCGGGCCGTGAAAGTGGACGGTGGATGACAAGCCGTGGACCGCGACCTTGTCCCGCATGGCTTTCGCGTAGGCAGGTTCGACGTTCAGCGAGCCAATCACATCCACGTGAACCTTGGATTTCAAGCTCCTGACGGCGTCGATCAGGGTGTGCAGTCCCTTGCGGAACATGACATTGCCCAGGAACAGGATGCGCAGTTCGGGCGCGACCGCGCGCTCGATGATCTCCTCTTCGGTAATCTGCACGCCGAAGCGATCCGTGGGCGGATAGGCCACCACGGACGGTTTGGGTGGGACGAGTCCGTTCACCACGCCCGCGGTGGTCTGCGAGTTGAAGAGGAAGCCATCCACGCTGCACAGATATTGTCGCTCGACGAGCCGATAGAAGGCGTTCTGCCAGTTCGGGCGAAGCTCCGAGCAGCGCAAGTGGTGGACCAGACTCACCACGGGGTAAGGATGTGGCCCGAGGTTGGCGACCAGCAGCGAGGGATGATTCAGTTCGTCCTGGATGAGGAGATCGAGGTCGGGCGGCAGGCGGAAGGTCAGGTTATCGGTCAGGTGGGCGGCGTAATTCCGCCACGGCAGGCTGATGATTTCGACCGTGTCACCTTGGGCGCGCAAAAAGTCCACCAGCTTGCGGTCATAGAGGTAGCCGCCGCTGAGCGTGTCGAGCAAGCCGTAGATGACAAGACCGATCTTCATGACTAGCGTTCGATGCGATACGCCGCCCAGGCATTGGCGTGTTCCCACAGCACCACCTTGAGCGCGGTGATGTTGGCCGCCTGGATGCGTTCATTCAGCGAGCTAGCCAGGATGCGCGAGAAATGCTCGATGGACGGGTTCAGACCTGTGAATTCGAGTTTGTCGTTGAGCATCTGTTCCTTGTAGTAGCCCACGACCTCGTCGAGATGTTTTTCCACATCCACGATGTCGACTAGGTAGCCATGTTGGTCTAGTTCGCGGCCTTCGAGTTGCAATTCCAGGATGTAATGATGCGAATTGGGGAGGTTCTCGGGCCCCCAATCCCCTCCGATCAGGAAATGGCGGGCGATGAATTCACGGCGGACGGCGAGGGTGTACATGAATACTCCTGTGAGAAAAAGTCGAATCAGGGATGGACGGCGCGCATGACGAAGCGGCCGTCCTCCCTGGTGATGGGCATGGCAAAATCGAAGCGGTCCAGGTCGGTGCAAAGGTCGATGTCCGAGGCTGGGAAGAGGGTTTGATTCGGGATGAAATGCTGCTGGGCATCGCGTGAACGGCGGACGCGCTCCAGGTAGGGCGCCGCATCGGGTGACTGGCCGCGTAGGCAGGCTTCGAGGTATTCGGCGCAGGCCAGGTCTTCGTCGCCGCCCGCAGGGGAGGTTTGGCCCGTGATCACGAAGCTGACGGTTTCGAGCGCGAGGTGCTCCACATAGCGGACGGTGGCGCCTGCCACGACAAAGCTGGCGGCCAGCATCTGTTCCGCGCGGACGCTACGCGTCACACCCTGGGTGCCCGCGCTGGTGCGTTGAATGATGGTCTTGCCGCGCAGGTCGAGGAGCTGGGTCTGGGTGGGAGAGTTGTCAAAGTCAAAGCCCTCGGGCGGGAGTCCGCCCACCTCGCCGCAGGCCAACGCATGAGGGAGTTGACGCTTCAGGGCCAGCGCTTCTTCCACGCTGCTGACGGTCAGGATACGTTCCGCACCCTGACCGAAGGCGAAAACGGCATTGGTGAAGGCGCGGATCACGTCGATGACGATGACCAGGCCCGTGGCTTCGTGGCAGGTGTTGAGATTCGCGTAGTGAAATTTCATAAATCCTGGATTGGCCGACGACGTAAATCGCTAATAGTCGAACATCATCTGGATCGTCTCGTGCGGACGTTCGTCCAGCAGGCGATAGGCTTCGGCGGCCCGATCCAGCGGGAAGCGTTGCGTGATCCAACGCTCGGGGCGGATGCGCCCCAGGGCCTGCCAGGCGACCTCGAAGCGGCGGGACTTGTCCCAGCGGGCGCTCAAGGCGGGGGCGATGGTGCTGACCTGTGACGAGATCAACTGGATGCGCGAACGGTGGAAGGCTCCGCCCAGGTCGAGCGCGGCGCGTTTCTCGCCGTACCACGAGCCGATCACGACGCGGCCCGAGAAGCGCGTCAACGCGATGGCGTCATCCAGCGCAGAGGGTGCGCCGCTGACTTCGAGAGTCAGGTCTGCGCCGTCGGGCAGGTGGGCCCTGACCTGGTCGCGGAAATCGGGCTGACTCGAGTCAAAGGAGCGCAGGCCGAGCGCCTTGCGCCTGACCTCGAAGTGGTCGGCGGTGGCGAGGCGGTCGAGCGGGAATTCGGCCAGCAGGGAGGCCGTCAGTAGGCCGATCACACCCTGGCCGAGCACCAGCGCGCGCTCCCCAAGGATGGGTGCGGCGTCCTGAATCAGGTTGACGGCGGTCTCCATGTTGGGCAGGAAGCAGGCTGCCTCGGGGGTGAGTCCCTCGGGGATGGGGAACAACACTGCGGGGCGGGCGATGAAATGAGTCGTGTGGGGCTGGAAGGAAAACACGAAACGGCCGACCCATTCAGGGTCCACGTGAGGGCCCGCTTCGATCACGCGTCCGACGCAGGCATAACCATAGGCCAGCGGGTATTTCAATCCGCTGCTGAGGGCATCGTGCGAGTCGGCCAGTTCCCTGGGAAATTGTCCGCGATAGATGAGCAGTTCGCTGCCCGCGCTGATGGCGGAGCAGACGGTCTGCACGAGGACATCCTCCGCGCCGAGTGGGGGCAGGGGCTCCTCGCGGATTTCCACCTGGCGCGGTGCGATGAAGGTCAGGGTGTGTCTCACGCGGGTATTGTACCCTGCCCAAGCAGCGGGATTCCATCCCCCGTAGGTGGATTTTGGATGAGGCGGCGCATCTCGGCCAGGACCACCTGGTGGATGACCGTTGTGTCCGTGGACCCCAACTCCCGCGCCCTGATCGGGCGTCCGATCTGCACTTGCACGTGGACGTCCTTCTGGCGAAGGGCGACATGCGCCAAAAGTTGCAGCGCGGCGGCCAGTCTCTCGCGGTCTTCGCGGTCCTTTTTGAGATTGACCAGCCAGTGACGCGCGGTCCGTTCCCAGAGGACGCCGCGCACGAGGAGGGGCACCACTGCCGTCTCGGGCGCCATACGGACGAAGACGCCCACGCTGTCGGTCCAGTCGTTCAGATCGGAAGAGCACACGTCTGAACTCCAGTCACGAGTGGATATCTCG
>CALFXA010000040.1 GCA_937928015.1 uncultured Anaerolineales bacterium
CGGCGACCACCAAGATCTACACTCCTTCCCTACCCGACGCTCTTCCGATCTCGTCATCGGCCACGAACTGACTCACGGTGTCACACAGTATGAAGCCAACCTGGCTTATTGGGATCAGTCGGGTGCATTGAATGAATCCCTCTCCGACGTGTTCGGCTCGCTGGTCAAGCAATATCAGCGCAAGCAGACCGCCGCCGAAGCGGACTGGATCATCGGCGAGGGCCTGTTCACGGCCAACGTCAACGGCGTGGGCATCCGCTCGATGAAGGCGCCTGGTACCGCCTACGACGATCCGATGCTCGGCAAGGATCCGCAGCCCGCGCACATGAAGGATTATGTCACTACAGTGGAAGACAACGGCGGCGTGCACATCAACTCGGGCATTCCAAACCACGCCTTCTACGTGGCCAGCCTGGAAATGGGCGGGTACGCCTGGGAGAAGATGGGGCGAATCTGGTACAAGACCCTGACCGACAAACTCCAGGCCCGCTCCACCTTCCAGGATGCCGCCAACCTGACCCACGATGCCGCCGCCGAACTCTTCGGCGTGAACAGCCTCGAACAGCAGGCCGTCGCCAAGGGCTGGTCCGAGGTGGGCATCACGGTCAACGGCGGGACACCCGGCACGGGCGACGGCTGTCTCACTTCCATTCTGCGCGCACTGGGGCTGGCTCAATGATGTGGATCACTTTCGAACGCTCGGGCGGGATCATGGGACGCAAGATGTCCCTGGCCCTCGATCTGGCCAACCTCCCCGAAGACGAGGCCCAGTCCCTGCGCCTGTTGCTGGATGAGATGAATTTCTTCGCCCTGGAAGATGACCTGCCCACCGCCCCCATCCCCGACGGTTTCTATTACGCCATCACCGTGCGGACGGAAACCGTCACCCACACCGTTCACGCCACCGACATGAGCGCCTCCCCGCCTCTGCGGGCCTTGATCCAGGACCTCTCGACTCGCGCCCGCACCCAGCGCAAGCCTGTCTGACCCTTCGAGTCTGGAATCAAAAGCGGCCTGTCCGGACAGGCCGCTTTTGATTTGACGGGATTCCGCGCTAGGCGGGATTCGCCAAACTGGCGGTGGCAGACCCCAGGTCCGCGTGCAGGGGGATGATCTGGCTGATGCCCGAAAGGATCAGCACCTCCTCCACCAGCGGAATCGCCCCGATGATCATCATCCGCCCGCCGCGCTTTTTCAAGGCCTTGGCCGTCATCAGCAACAGGCGGATGCCAATCGAGGCGATGTAATCCACCTGCGAAAAATCCACCAACAGAGCCACGCGCTCGCCCGCAGCGTGCGCCGTCAGGTCTTTTTCAATATCCGACACCCCGTGGATGTCCAGCTTGCCGCGAAGCGTCACCAGGCGAATTCCACCCTCCAATTCCTTGTAGTGCAAATCCATGCGATGCCTCCAACGATGCAAAGTGCGCTGATTATAGTACAGAGACAAACCTCGGAAGTCTTGAAGACTTCCGAGGTTTGTTTTACCTGCCCTTCGCTTCGAGGTAATCGCTGTATCCGCCTGCATAGCCAACCAGTTGCCCCTCCTCGATGGCAAGCAGGCGCTGGACGGTGCGGTCGAGGAAGTAGCGGTCATGCGAGATGACCAGCACCGTGCCGACGAAATCTTCGAGGGCCTGTTCAAGCACTTCGGCCGAGGCGATGTCAAGATTGTTGGTGGGCTCGTCGAGCAATAGGAAGTTCGCGCCCGAGAGTACCACCAGCGCCAGTTGCAGGCGCGAGCGTTCCCCGCCTGAGAGTTCGCCGATCTTCTGTGAGACCTGTTTGTAGGTGAACAGATAGCGCAGCAGAAAGGCCGTGGCACGCGACTCGCTCATCTCGCCTGCATAGCGGACGGCGTCCAGCAGGGTCTGGTCGAAATCGAGCGTCTCGTGCTCCTGAGCATAATGCCCGATAGAGACGCTCGGGCCGATCTTGATCTCGCCCGCATCGGGCGTTTCCTGCCCGAGCAACATCCGCAACAACACCGACTTGCCCGCGCCGTTCGGGCCAATCAACCCCACTCGTTCTCCGTGCCAGACGGTCTCGTTCAGGTCGCTAAAGACGCGCTTCGCGCCGAAGGATTTGCTCACGCCGACCAACTCCAACACCTTGTTCGAACCGCGCCAGCCGTTGAGGGTCAATTCCATGCGGCGGCGCTCGGTGACGGGCTTCTCGACCTTGTCCATCTTGTCGAGCCGCTTCTGCATCGACTTGGCCTTGCGCGCAAAATCCTCGTTGTCATAAATCTTGCCCCAGATGGCATAGCGCTTGATGGCGGCCTGCAAACGATCGATCTCGTGCTTCTGCGCGCGGAACATCTCTTCCTGCCGCGCCAGCCGCATTTCCTTGTCGGCCACGTAGGATGAGTAATCGCCTGCGAACACGGTCAGTTTGCCGTCTTCGAGTTCGGCAATGTGTGTCACCACAGCATCGAGCAGATAACGGTCATGCGAGATCATCACCACCGTGCCTTCGTATTCACGGATTAACTTTTCGAGATACATCTTGCCAGGCAGGTCAAGGTGATTGTCGGGCTCGTCGAGCAGCAGCACATCGGGACGGACCAGCAGCAGCCGCGCCAACCCAACCAGCTTCTTCTGCCCGCCACTCAACACGGACAGAGGCTTGGTCAACTCACTTTGAGCGAGTCCCAGCCCGAGCAGAATCTCGCGCACCCGCTCGGGATAGCCATCCCCACCCAGGGCCTGATACTCCTCGAGCAGCGCGTGCTGACGTTCCAGCGCGCGCTGTAATTTACGCTCATCACTATAGACCTCGGGCGCACCCAGGCTGGCCTCCACGCAGGCCAACTCCTCGTTGACCTGCGCCACGCGCGGATTGCCCTGCAGGGCGGCGTCCAGCGCCGTCAACGTGGGATCCAGCTCGGGCTGCTGGGCTAGGTACCCCGTCGAGATCGAGCGGGCGCGGGTGATGGACCCGCCCAGTTCGGGGGCGTGCTCCCCTTCGATCAGCTTGAACAGCGAGGACTTCCCCACGCCATTCGGGCCGATCAGGCCGATCTTCTGCCCCGTCTGAATCTCCCAGTTGAGATTCTCAAAAAGACGCCGTGCGCCGAGCACCAGGGTGATGTTGGAGAGTTGAATTTGGATCATGATGTTTTTCCATTTTGATTGTGCAGGGGCGACCCGTCAAGGTTTGTAGTCGCCAGAGGTTTCCCTGGCAGGTGGCCCCCACGCTGTTAAATAAAAACGCCGCAGGGCAGCCTGCGGCGTAAGCAGCAAAAGACGCTATCTTCCGGGAGCAGGCGCGATTCGATAAGGCTCCGCGAAGATGAAGCCACGCACACCGATGACCAGGGGCGACTTGCCTGCCTTAAAAGTGTAAATCATAATGGGCGCATTATACCCAAGTTTTCGGTCACGAGTACTTTATAATCGGAACATGCTCACCCTTCGCTCGCTCAGTCAATCATCCCTGCAGGATTACGCCGACTGCCCGCGGCGCTTTCAGTTGCGCTATCTCGAACAGTTGCAATATCCCGCCGTCGAGTCGGAGCCCGCGCTGGAGAATGAAAAGCACCAGCAGGAGGGCGAATATTTCCACCGCCTGGTGCAACAGCACCTGATCGGCATCCCCGCTGAACAGGTCGGCAGACTGGCCAACACCGACAACCTCGCACGTTGGTGGGATAACTACCTGCACACGGATTTCCCCTTTACTGGTTACACAAAGCATCCTGAAGTCACCCTCTCCGCCCCGCTGGGACCGTTTCGGCTGGTAGCTAAATATGACTTGATCGCCGTCCGCGACGGGCAGGCGCTCATCTACGATTGGAAAACTTATCGCAAGCGGCCCAAGACCGAGTGGCTGGCTCCGCGCTGGCAGACGCGCGTCTACCGCGCACTGCTTGTCAAGGCGGGAAGCCACTTAAACGGCGGCCAGCCCTTCGGTCCAGAACAAATCCAGATGGTCTATTGGTTCGCGGATTTCCCCGCCGAGCCCGCCATCTTCCCTTATAACGCAGGACAATTCCAACGCGATTGGGACACGCTGGTCAAGCTGGCCGAGGAGATCGCCGCCTCGACGGACTTCCCGAAGACGGATGAGCATCAAAAGTGTGCCTACTGCCCCTATCGCGGCTATTGTGACCGCGGTGTGCGCGCGGGCGATGCCGCCGACGCCGAGGCCGAGATGGAAGCCGAGGAACTGTTCGACGTGAACTTCGAGCAAATTGGCGAGATTGCGTTCTAGAATTGAGTAAAACATCCTTGACTAAATGTCAAGGATGTTTTATACTCTCAAAAATCAAGCAAGCTTTACATTTTATCAAGGAGACTTTCATGAAATCCGCCACCAAACGTTATCTACGTGAGTTCATTTACTCGATGATCGCCTATGTGCTGACACTCATCCCATCCATCATCGCGGTCAATTCGCTGAAAGATTACCCGTTCGCGCCCGCGCGTGTGCTTGTTGCCTTGACGCCCGTCGTACCTGTGGCCTTCATGGTCTATTTCTTCATTCGCTACCTGAACAACATCGACGAACTTCAGCAGCGCATCCAATTGCTGTCCATTGGATTTGCAGCGGGGACCACAGGCTTGCTGACGTTCTCTTACGGCTTCCTGGAAAACGTGGGGTTTCCGCGCCTCTCGCTGTTGTGGGTCTTCCCGATCATGATCCTGCTGTGGGGTCTGGGCCAGGCCTTCGTCTCGCGGAGATATCAATGAAGAACAAACTCAAGGTATTGCGTGCCGAACGGGACTGGTCCCAGGCGGACCTGGCAGAGAGGTTGGACGTTTCGCGACAGACGGTCAACGCCATCGAGACCGGGAAGTACGATCCCAGCCTGCCGTTGGCGTTCAAGATTGCAGAGGTCTTCGAGAAGACAATCGAGGAGATTTTTGTGTATGAAGGATGACCCCTCTCCGCCCTCCCCTAACTTTATGGGCGGGAGAAAATAGAACAGGCCGACTCGCTTGAGTCGGCCTGTTGATTTTTGAGTAGCTATTTCTGGATGAAGATGCCGAGGTGATTGGCGACAGAGGCTTCCTTGCCGGGTGTGTTCATGTCAATGGGCGAGTTCAACAGGACGGGTTCCCCATCCCTGCCCTGGATGACCATTGCGGAGGAGCTGCCGCCGTCCATGTTGATGGCGTCGTATGCTCCGTAGGATAGCATCAACTGCACCAGATCGGGGAAGTTGACGCCCTCGCTGTACCCGGGCTGACGCCCATCCACGACCATCAGGATCAGGCCTTTGCCGTTCTTGGTCAGGCCCAGCGCCGTGCGCGGATTGGGGATGTTCGTGGCCAGGTTGGGGACCTGCTTGCCCTTCTGAATGATGATGCGGTCGCCTGAGACAGCATTGAAAGGCTTGCCCTGCAACTCGTCAATGCGCATGACCTTGTTGCGGTTGATGTACACCGTCGGGCCAGGCCGGTCGGCGTAGACCTTGCCGCGTGAGGCGGCAAACCCGTTGACGCGCACCAAGTCCCTGCCGTTGGAGCAATTGTTCCCTTCCAGAACGTAACTGAAACCATTACCGTTGATGGCGATCTGTGCGCCGAACTCCTTGAGGAACTCGGTGGTCTTGCGCGAGCACAGGTCCCCATTCTCGTGATCTGGCGGTGTGACCAGGTAGCTGGCGATGCCCGAGCGCAGGTCCACCGAGAGGACGTGCACCACGTTCAGGCTGGGCGAGGTCACCACTTTGCGGAAGTAGGTGGTGTTGTTGAATATCTTCTGCTGGATGGAGGCAGGCTGGTCCTTGCCCAGCGCGACCAGAGTCTTCTTCAGGCTCCAGCCCTTGAGACCATCCACACGACAGAGTTGGGCCCAGTCACCCGCAGCAGGGTCGCTGATACAGGAAATGACGTCACCCTTTGTCAGGTAGCCAAGGAGTTTGGCCGATGTGCTGGCACTCTCACGAACCGCCAACGTGGCATCCGTCACCTGATACCACTGGGTCACACCAGACGGCGGAGGCGGAGGAGGAGGCGGGGGCGGCGGTTCGACATCCACCGCTTCGAGATATTCGGCGGAACTCCAACCTTGCAGACTATCAGCCCTGCGGATGGTCTCAAGCCAGGAGCGGTCGGTCACGGCATCGACCTCCTCAACGATCTCGTTCTGTTTGAGCAGGCCGAGGATGTCGTAGTCGAGACCTGGTCCCTTGCGGACACGCAGCGAGGTGGCGGTGACGCGATACTTGTCACCAGGCGGAGGCGGCGGGGGCGGAGGAGGAGGCGGGGGCGGAGGCTCAATGGAAATGTTAAAGCGCTTGATGAAGGCGTCCCTGTCACCATTGAAATAGTTCAGGTCGATGTTTTTGCTTTCGACACCGTACAGGGTCCCATCGCCATTATCCGTGTACTGCCAGAAGGCCCATTCGTTGGGACCCCAAGGTTTTGGGATGAGCGGAGTGCTGGTGCTGTAGTTGGCGATCCACAATGGGTACTGATGGAAATATTCCAGGTTGGCGCTGCCCGCGGGGGGAGTGTTATCCCGCCAATAGTAATAGGCGGTGTAAATGAAAATTTCCTTGCCCGTGGGAATCAGCGTCTTGAGACGTTCGAGGAAGGTGTACCAATTGCGCCAGCCTTTGTAGATGCCGTTAAACGAATCCTCGAAATCGGCGTACAGGGGCAGTTCCCCAAAGTCGCCCTCGAATTGCTGGATCCACAACTCGGCCTGCCGTTTGGGCTCGGCGCGGCTGTCGTAGAACCAGTATGATCCACGCGGCAAACCTGCCTGCTTGGCTTGCTGCCAGTTGTACTTGAAATCGGAATCAGGCCAAAGGTTCTGGCCCGCGCGGATGATGACGAACTCCGCGGCCTGCTTCATCTTGACGAAATCGATCCCCTGCGGCGTGCTTGGCTCGTCCTGGTAAAAACTGACATCGGGGCCAATGACGTTGGTCATACCGCTCTCCTTTTTTTCGTTGTTTGGGCTGTTTTCATTCTACCAACGAAAGAATAAACTTTCAATCATCCATCCGCTATTTTCTGAGATAGATTCCCAGGTGGTTGGCTACCGCTCGTTCCGTGCCGGGTATGTAATGATCGATCGGGGAATTGAGGATTCGAGGCTGACCATCCTCTCCCTGGATGACCAGCGTGGACGATCCACCACCATCGAGGCTCATGGCGTTGGCCGCACCGAGGCCGTCCAACAGATCGGCCAACTCGGCAAAGGTCATGCCCTCGCTGTAAAAAGGCTGACGGCCATCCACCACCACGAGGTACAGCCAGCGTCCATTGGCACTCGCGCCAATCGCGGTACGCGGATTGATGACGGAGTCGTCCAGGCCTGCCACGGGTCTGCCCTGCTGAACCAACATGTAATCGCCCGAGATGGCATAATAGACGCGCCCGGGAATCTTGTTGAACGAGAGCGCGTTGCGGCGGCTGATGAACAGGGTCGGTTCGGGAGTCGGGTCCTGGTCACCGCGCGCGTAAATGGTTCCGCCCGAGGCGCTGTATCCGTTCGGGGTGACGGGGTCCCCCACATGCGGATAATAGTCCAACGGCGTGCGCGACCACCAGGGAGTGAACCCGTCCCCGTTGACGGCAATCTGCACCCCGAATTCCTGCAAGAACTGGGACGTGGTACGCGCGTCGAGTGGCGGACCTTCGGCATGATCGGGCGGCGTGACGAAAAGGTAGGTGCCCTTCACGCGTGTGTCGATGATCAGCACATGGGCGATGGCAAAGCGCGGCACATAACGCACGATGCGGCGATAAGTGACGCCGTCGAACAATGTCTGTTTGAGCGGGACGGGAGCAGGGCGGTCACCGTTGTAGATTGCATACCCGCCCAAGGCCAGCCCGATCAAAACCAGCAGAACGATCAAGACCCGCCTGAATGTGCGTTTGGGTTTCATATCCAGGATTATAGAATTTTAAGTTAAGCGAAAAATAAAAAGAGGCAGGCGGTTGCCTGCCTCCTGAACTACGTTTGCCCTACGCGGCCAATTCCTGTTCGGCCTTGCGCATGGACTGGAAGGACCGGATCGCCACCTCCAGCATTTGCATATCGGGTTCGCGGGTGGTCAGGTGCTGGAGCGCCAGGTTGGGCTTGATCAGCCATTGGACGATGGGGTTGTCGAGGTGATTGGCCGTCCAGCGGATATACTCGACCGCCATGCCTGCCAGCACGGGGATGAGCAGCACGCGGCTGACGAGTCGCCAGACGAACGATAGCGGTCCCAGCGCGGTGAAGACCAGGATCGAGAGCAGCACCAGGGTCAGCATAAAGGCCGTTCCGCAGCGCGGATGCTCGATGGAGAATTTCGCCACCGACTCGGGGGTCAATTCCGCGCCTGCCTCGAAGGCATTGATGGTCTTGTGCTCTGCACCGTGGTACCCGAACAGGCGCCTGACGTCGGGCATGAACCCGATGGCCCAGATATACCCCACCAGCAACCCCAGGCGGACAATCCCTTCGAGCAGGTTGCCAACCCATAGTCCTGCCGTTGAAAACGCAGGGACGGGGGCGGGCATGGGCAACGCACCTCCGCTGGCTGCGGCGGGAGTCAACAAATGCTCGGCCCACCCTCCCAGGGCGGCAGGCAGCAAAAAGAACAAGCTCACGCCGATGAGCAGAGACAGGCCCAGGGTCAGGTACAGGGCGGGGCCTTCCAGTTTTTCGTTCTCGCCGGTCTGGGTGTTGGCCGAGATGGTCAGGGCGCGCATCCCCAGGCCGAGCGCATCCCACAGCAAGATCACGCCGCGCAGGAAGGGAACCTTGGTGATGCCCGAGCGGTACACCGCCGCCAGTTTCTCTTCGTGGACGGCGATGGAACCGTCGGGCGCGCGCATGGCGATGGCGAGGGCTTTCTGTCCGCGCATCAGCACGCCTTCAATGACGGCTTGTCCGCCGTAGGTGATAATTCGATCTTCCATTAAATCTCCAGAGGGACCCGACAGGAAAACCTGTCAGATCATAAAACTATAAGTTATAGAAAAAGTGGATCAACGCGTCGATGCCCTTGCGCCAGGTGGGCAGGTGCAGCTTCTCGTTCGGCGAGTGGACGTTATCCTCGGGCAGGCCGAAGCCAGTCAGGACCGACTCCGCGCCGATGTGGTTCTGCAATTGGACGACCACGCCGATCGATCCGCCCTCGCGCTTGAACAGCGGGCGGATGCCCCAAACGGTCTCGAAGGCCTTGGCCATAGCCTGCACGCCGACGCTGTCACGGTCGGTGATGGCTGCGCCCGCGTTATGCAGGCTCTTCACCTCCCAGCGGATGGTCTTGGGGGCGTTCATTTCCATGTACTTGACGAGTTGCTGGTAGGCCTCTTCGGGAGTCTGGTCGGGGACCAGGCGGCAGGAGATCTTGGCCATGGCCCAGGCAGGCAGGACGGTCTTGCTGCCCTCGCCGGTAAAGCCCGAGAGGACGCCGTTCACTTCGAGGGTCGGGCGGGCGCCCGTGCGCTCGGCGGGCAGGAACTCGGGTTCACCCCACAGCGCGGGGACCTTGGTCTGGTCGAGGAAGAACTGGTCGTCCACGGGAAGTTTGGTGAAATCCTCGTGTTCCTCTTTGCTGATGGCGCGCACCTTGTCGTAGAAACCAGGCAGGGTGACGCGGCCATCCTTGTCGTGCATGCCCGCGATGAGTTCGATCAACGCCTGGGCGGGGTTGTGGACCGTCCCGCCGAACAGGCCCGAGTGCAGGTCACGGTCGGGGCCGTAAACGCGGACCTCGGCATACATCAGGCCGCGCAGGCCGTAGGTGATGGTCGGCTTGTCGGCGGCGATCATGCCCGCGTCCGGGTTGATGCAGAAGTCGCTGGCGAGTAGGTCCGTGTGGGCGGCGATGAAGGCGTCCAGATGTTCGGAGCCGATCTCCTCTTCGCCTTCGATCAACCACTTGATGTTGACGGGCAGCTTGCCCGTCTTGACGATGGACTCGATTGCCGCGACGGAGGCAATAACCTGCCCCTTCATGTCGGACGTGCCGCGTGCATACAGGTTATCGTCCTTGACGACCGCCTCGAACGGACCCGAGGTCCACAGCTCGATGGGGTCGACCGGCTGGACGTCGTAGTGGCCATAGATCAAGACGGTGGGCTTGTCCGCGCCCGCGCCGAGCCACTCGCCGTAGACGACGGGATGTCCGCCCGTGGGCATGACCTGGACGTTGTCCATGCCGAGCGAACGCAGCTTGGCCGACAGCCACTCGGCAGCGCGGGCCACGTCCGCTTTGTGCTCGGGGCTGGTCGAAACCGACGGGATGGCGACGATCTCCTTGAGTTCGTTCAGGAAACGATCGTTGTTTTGATGAGCATAATCCAATGCTTTTTGAAGGTCAGACATGGAAACCTCATTTCGTTGATGATTTGACTGAAACAATCTTATCACTGTTGGGAGAAAATAACTCGAAGCAGGCGCTTCGAGTTATTGGTTTCACTTCGAATTTGCGGCGCTCACGGCGCGGACGTTGGCTCGGGCGTCTGGTCGAGGGCGCGGCGGGTGATCAGGAACCAGTCTGAGATGAAGGCCAGACGGTCGCTGGTATCGTACATCGGCGCCACCTGCACGCCTTGCACGTTCGCACCCACCGCATAGGTGTAAACAGGATAGTACAGCAACAGCGAAGGCGTCTCTTCGGTGAAGATCACCTGGAAGTTGTGGTACAGCCGTTCGCGGGCGGTGAAGTCGGTCTGGATGCGGGCCGACTCGAGATATTCGCTGGCGACGCGATTATCCCATTGCGAGTAGTTCTGTCCGCCCGTGGCCTCGGCCTGGTGCCAGAAGGGATACGGATCGGGGTCGGGCGTGCGGGACATGGTCAGGTCAGCCAAAGCGGCCTGGTAATTGCGCGGGGCCAGGTAGTCGGCGACGAGACGATCATACGGGACGGCCTGCAAGTCCACGCGGACGCCGATGGCCGACCAGTTGGTCTGGATGGCCTGGGCGATCTGAGTGTGGAGAACATCATCGGGGTGGACCAAAGTGAAGGTCAAGGACTGACCATCTTTGGCGCGTACGTCCCCACCCGCGGCAGGGATGACATATCCCTCGCCCTTCAGCAATTCGGAGGCCGCCTCGGGATCATAGGAGAAACGCTCAAGGCCGTCGTAGTACGCCCACGACCCGGGCAGGATCGGGCTGTCGGCCACGATGGCCTGTCCCGCCATGTACTTCGAGACAATGGAGTTGCGGTTGATGCCCAGCAACAGGGCGCGGCGCACCTTGGCACTTTGCAGGAAAGGCACCGACGGATTGTTCAGGTTGAGAAAGACCAGCCCGATCTGCGGCAGGCGGCTGGTATAGACCGACAGGTTTTCTTCGGCCAGAGCCTTGGTCAGCACATCATTGGAGATCTGGCTGATGCCCAGCACCTCGCCCTGACGGTAGGCGTCGAAGGCGCTGGCGGAGTCGGGGTAATAGCGGAAGACCAACTGCGCGATGAAGGGCTTATCGAGATAGTAATTTTCGTTGAGAGCCAGCACCACGCCGCGAATCTGTCCGCCTTCGACCAACAGGTGGTCGAATTTATACGGCCCCGTGCCGACCGGTTTGAGGTTGAACTCGGCGCTCGAAAGCTGGTCCGCGGGGACACTTTCGAGCAGGTGCTTCGGCAGGACGCCAAAGGTGACGTAATCCAGGAAGGGCGCGTACGGCTCGGGCAGGGTGAACTTGATGTTCTTGTCGTTCATCCGCTTGACGTCGATCTGCGCCCAGAGGTCTTTCACGTCCTGCGGGAAGAGTGAACCGTTACTTTTGATCAGGTCAATGGTGAAGAGGATGTCGTCGGCGGTGACGGGAGTGCCGTCGTGCCAGACAGCGTTCGAGCGGATGGTGAAGTTGTAGATGGTGCCATCCGACGAGGTCCCCCAGGATTCGGCCAGGTCAGGGCGCGGCAGTCCGCGCTCGTCGAAGCGGATCAGGCCGCTGAAGAGCAGGCGGTCAATGTCACGGTCGGCGGAGTTGTTCCAATCCAACATGGGATTGAGCCGCCCCATCGAGCCGACCAGCGCTTCGGTGTAGACTCCGCCTGTGGTCGGCTGCGGCGACAGGGAGACAGGTCCCACGGGCTGTTGAGCCACCAGCAGGACCGCCACCACGACCAGCGTGACGACCACGACCAGGATTTGCCAGCGTAAGCGTTTCATAAAGGCAAAAAAGAAAGGCCGCATGCCGCACCGCCAACGGACAACGTCCACGGGCGGCCAGCGGCGGCCTTTCTCTTATGGGCCTAATTAACCGAAAAAGATGATCTTCACCAGTACGAGCACGAAGAAAACGGCGCTCAGTACGATGGTGATATAAAACAGGACGCGCTCGATGCCGCGGCGGGCCGTGAAAACGCCGCCCGTGTCGGCTCCCGTCAGCCCGCCCAAACCTGCACCCTTGCTTTGCAGGATGACGCTGAGAATCAGGCCGGCCGAGATTATAATCAGCGCGATATCCAAGAAGTTGTTCATGCGTGTGCCTCCTAAAAATTAGCGGGCACATTATACCTGTTCGCAAGGCAATCCGTCAACAAGGCTTAATTTACTCTCATCCGCCGCCCTTTCGGGCGGCGGTTCAGCACGATAGAAGAGGCTTCTTACATGCAAGAGATCGTCGTCAATCTGCACATGCACACCCGCTACTCTGATGGGACAGGCACCCACCGCGACATCGCCCGCGCCGCCCTGCGCGCAGGCGTGGACGCGGTCATCGTCACCGACCACAACGTGCTCGTGCAGGATTTCGAGGGCTATTACCGCGAAAAGAACCGCCGTGTGCTGATGCTGATCGGCGAGGAAATCCACGACCAGGACCGCGATCCGCAGAAAAATCATCTATTGGTCTTCGGCGCGAACCGCGAACTGGCCACCTTCGCCGACGACCCACAGGTGCTGATCGACCGTGTGCGCGAGGCGGGCGGCCTGGCCTTCATCGCCCACCCCGACGACCCCGCCGCCCCCGCCTTCCACGAGACCGACATCTCCTGGGTGGATTGGTCCGTGCGGAATTATCATGGCATCGAGCTTTGGAACGCCCTGAGCGAGTTAAAAACCATCGTGCCGACCAAACTGCATGGCGCGTTCTACGCCTTCTTTCCGCAGTTCGTGGCACGCGGTCCCATCCCTTCCACGCTGGCCAAATGGGATGAACTGCTGGCCGAGGGAAAACGGGTGGTGGCCCTGGGCGGATCGGACGCCCACGCCCTGCGCCTGTCGATAGGACCCGTAAGCCGCGTCATCTTCCCGTACGAGTTCCACTTCCGCGGCGTGAACACCCACCTGCTGACGGCCGAGCCGCTCAGCGGCGACGTCGCCACCGACCGCCGCCTCGTCTACGAGGCCATGACGGCAGGACATGGCTACGTGGGTTATGACCTGCCCGCCTCCACGCGTGGATTCCGTTTCACCGCCCAGGGCCGCGACATCACCGCCGTGATGGGTGACGAGATCCCCGCCCAGGGCGGAGTCACGCTCCAGGCGCGGCTGCCCGGGCTGGCCGAAATCCGCCTGCTCAGGAACGGCGAGGTCATCAAGACCTGGAAGAACCAGACCTCCTGTGCTCACATCACCACCGAACCGGGCGTGTACCGCGTCGAGGCGCTACGCTCCTTCCTCGGCAGGAAGCGCGGCTGGATCTACAGCAACCCAATCTACGTCAGGTGATGCCGTTTTTTGTGGTAAAATCGCGTCCGTTCGAATCAGGTACGTTCTTCATATAAAACGTGCCTTTCCGTTCCTGGCAGGCCCACGGTTTGAACAGGAACCATCCCATGGAAAGGAGGCATCCCCATGCACAGCTATGAATTGATTTGCATCTTCCAGCCCGACCTGGACGAGACCGCTTTTAACGGCGTCCTCGACAAGGTGAAGGGTTGGGTGACCGAATCTGGTGGTAGCGTGGACAAAACGGATGTGTGGGGCCGTCGCAGACTGGCCTATCCCATCCACAAGCAGACCGAG
This sequence comes from uncultured Anaerolineales bacterium, assembly GCA_937928015.1. GTDB lineage: Bacteria > Chloroflexota > Anaerolineae > Anaerolineales > Villigracilaceae > JACPVF01. The sequence continues at coordinate 13,887 of CALFXA010000040.1, forward strand.
GGTCAATATGTTCTGCTGAACATCACCCTCAACCCGTCCGCCGCCGCCGAACTGGAACGCAACATTCGTTACCAGGAATCGGTTATTCGTCACATGCTTACCGTCGTTGGATAATTAATTTTAGAGACGACCGCCCGGTCAAGGAGTATGGTATGAGCCGAGGCTTGAACAAAGTAATGATCATTGGCCATCTGGGACGCGACCCCGAAATGCGTTACACGCCGTCCGGCCGCCCGGTGACCACGTTCACGGTGGCGGTCAGCCGCTCGTGGAACAGCGCTGATGGCGAACGTCACAGCGAAACCGAATGGTTCAACGTGGTGGCCTGGGGCAACCTGGCCGAGATCTGCAAACAATACCTTGTCAAAGGCCAGCAGGTCTACATCGAAGGTCGCCTGCAGACCCGTCGCTGGGATGACAAGGAAGGCGTCAAGCACACCAGCGTGGAGATCGTCGCCAACGAAATGATGATGTTGGGCGACCGCCGCGACTCGGCGAACAACCACGCCCAGGACTCGGACACCCCTCCCATGGATGAACCCATGGCCAACGAGGACGAGTTCCCGTTCTAGTCCTGTTCAGCGCAGGACGACATGCAAGTGGAGTAAAAAATGGCTGAAGAACAAACCTCAAACAGCGAAGGCGGCGAGCGCCGTTTCTTTGCGAAACCCAAGACCTGCGCCTTCTGCGCAGACAAACAGTTGGTGATTGACTACAAGAAGGTCGAGATGCTCAGGCGCTATGTCACCGACGAAGGCAAGATCCGCCCACGCCGTCAGACCGGCAACTGCGCGCGCCATCAGCGCGTCGTGGCGGGCGAGGTCAAGAAAGCTCGCCAGATCGCCCTCCTGCCCTTCACCGGCAGGGCCTGGGAAGACCGCGGCTAATTCGCCTGAACCACCAAACTGAACCGGGGCATGGCGCGCAATCAAGTGCTCCATGCCCCGAATTCCTGTTATAGGAGAAATATCATGACAGACGACAAGGGCCCAAAGCCCGTCGTTCATACCAAGAAACACGTCGCGCGTCTGGAACGCGAACGCCGCCAGACTCGCTTGATCATGTACGTCTTCATCGGCATGCTGGTGGTCGCAGTCGGTGTTTTGATCTGGGGTTATCTTGATACGAACATCTTCCAGTTGCAAAAGCCCGTCGCCAAAGTGGGCGACGTAACCATCACGCGCAAGGAATTCCAGACCCGCGTCCGCATCCAGCGCAACAGCCTGCTCACCACCTATCTGCAATACGAGCAGTTTGCTCAACTGTTTGGCATGGACATGACCAGCCAGCTTCAGCAGATTCAGTCGCAGTTGGATGATTCGCAGACCCTTGGCCAGGGCGTGATCGACGCCATGGTGGACGAGCAGTTGATCAACCAGGAAGCTGCCAAGCGCGGCATCACGGTGACCGAAGCGGAGATCGAGGAAGGCATTCAGGGTGCGTACAACTTCTACCCGAATGGCTCCCCCACCCCCACCATCACCTTCACCCCCGCCCTCACCGAGACCCTCTCGCCCGACGTCTTCAAGTACATCACGCCGACACCCACCATCACCGAGACTCCCGAGGCGACCAATACCCCCGAGCCCACCGCCACCTTGACCGTGGGCCCGACCGTGACCGGGACCATCCTGCCGAGCGAGACGCCCACCGCCACGCTCTCCCCGACCCCGACCCTGTCCCCCACCCCGACGGAAACCTCCACGCCCACGCTGGAGCCCACCGCCACCGTGGACCCCAACCAGCCGACTGAGACGCCCATGCCCACCTCCACGCCCTTCACCCTCGAAGGCTTCAAGAGCGAATACGGCAAGGGCATCACCTACTTCGGCAAGTTCGGTCTGACCGAGGAACAGTATCGCGCCTTCTTCGAGAATGAACTGCTTCGCCAGAAGCTGTACGAGCAGGTCACCGCGGACGTTCCCGCCGTGGAAGATCAGGTCTGGGCGCGCCACATCCTCGTCAAGGATGAGGCCACAGCCAAGACTGTGATCGAACGCCTCAACAACGGCGAGGACTTCGGCAAACTGGCCGCGGAACTCTCCACCGACACTGGTTCCGCCGCTCAGGGCGGCGACCTGGGTTGGTTCGGCAAGGGCCAGATGGTGGCTCCCTTCGAACAGGCCGCCTTCGCGCTCAAAGTTGGCGAGATCAGCCAGCCTGTTCAGAGCGACTTTGGCTATCACATCATCCAGGTCATCGCCCGCCGCGAGCGCACGCTCAGCGCGGACGAGTGGAAGCAGGCGCGCGACACCGCCTTCCAGACCTTCCTGACCGACCTGCGCACCCAGTACAACGTCGAGATCATGACCGACTGGTTGCCCTTCGTCCCCACGGAACCGAGCCTCATCTCCATGGCGACCGAAATGGCGGCCACGCAAGCTGCGGCCGCGAAACAAACCCAGCAGCCTTAACGATAAAAAATCCCGCTGACATCAGCGGGATTTTTTATTTTCGATCACAGACTCAAATTGGCCGTGGGCAAAAAGGCGGGCGGCTTGCGGACCCGGGTTAATTGCTCGAAGGCGTAGGCCAGCTTGATCAGGGTCGACTCCTGCCAGGCTCGCCCGATGAAGGAGATGCCCACGGGCAACCCAAAGACGTACCCCGCTGGCACGGTGATGTGCGGATACCCCGCCACCGCCGCATGCGAGGTGCTGTCCATGTCCCAGTTACTGCTGCCGTCGCCGTTGACGTGATCCACCATCCACGCGGGGCCGCCAGACGGGACCACGATGCAGGCGAGACGTCGCCGCTTCATAACGGCATCCAGTCCTTCGGTCCGCGTGAGGCGGTGGTTCTTCTCCAGCGCGGCCAGATACTTCTTGCTGGTCAAAGGTCCGCGCTTCTGGGCCTCCTCCATGTGCTCCTGCCCGAAAAACGGCATAACCTGCGCGCGATGTTCGTTATTGAACGCAATCACGTCGGCCATCGAGCATACAGACACGTCGGTGCAACCCGCCAGGTAGGCGTTCAGGTCGGCCTTGAACTCGAAGTGCAACACCTCGGTCTCGCTCTTGCCGAACGCGTCGCTGGATTTCAACTCGACGTCCACCAGCACCGCCCCGGCTTTCTTCATCACCTCGAGATTGGCGTCCATCAGGGCGAGCAGGCGTTTGTCGCTGCCGAACAGTCTACGTGCCACGCCGATGCGCGCGCCTTGCAGGCCGTTGGGATCGAGGAACTCGGTATAGTTGGTCAACCCCTTTTTGTCACTGGACCTCGTAGCTGGGTCCCGTTTATCAGAGCCAGCCATCGCCCCGAGCAGGATGGCCGCATCGGCCACACTGCGGGCCATCGGACCCGCCGTGTCCTGGCTGTGCGCGATGGGGATGATGCCCGAACGGCTGACCAGGCCGAGGGTCGGCTTGATGCCCACGATGCCGTTGGTCTGCGAGGGGCAGATGATTGAGCCGTCGGTTTCGGTGCCCACCGCCACGGCGCAGAAATTGGCCGCCACCGCCGCACCCGACCCCGAGGACGATCCGCACGGCGAGCGGTCGAGGGCGTAGGGATTGCGCGTCTGCCCGCCGCGCGAGGACCATCCGCTGATGGATTTCTTCCCGCGGAAATTGGCCCACTCGCTCAGGTTGGTCTTGCCGAGGATGAGCGCGCCTGCCGCGCGCAGTTTTTCCACCAGGCCTGCATCCTGCGCGGCGCGATGACCTTGCAGCGCCAGCGACCCCGCCGTGGTCTGCAGGCGGTCGGCGGTGTCGATGTTGTCCTTGAGCAGGATGGGGACGCCGTGCAGCGGCCCGCGGACCTTTCCGTCACGCAGGTCGGCATCCATCTTGTCGGCGAGCTCGAAGGCCCGTGGATTCAACTCGATGACCGAATTCACCTTCGGCCCATCCTGGTCATACGCCATGATGCGGGCCACGTACTGGTCGACGAGTTGTCGCACGGTCAGGTCGCCCGATTTCAGCCCAGCCTGGATCTCGGCAATGCTCAATTCTTCCATGCTACCTCACAAAAAAATCAAGGCGGGGAATACTCCCCGCCCTGTCAGTTCACTAATGGGTGCCGCCTGTGATGTAATGCTCCAATTGCGAGATCAGGAATTTCTGCACGTCCACCACCTCCTTGAGCACATCGCGGACGGAGATCAACCCGAGCAAGGCGCCCTTGTCGAAAACGGGCAGGTGGCGGATCCCCTTGTCGATCATCAGGGCCATACACTCTTCGAGCGGCTGGTCAGCCTCGACGTACACCACCTTGACGGTCATGATGTCGCGGATTTTCGTCTCGCGCGCGGTACGGCCCATCAAATCCACTTTACGAATGCAGTCGCGCTCCGACAGGATGCCCTCCACATTGCCATCCTGCATGACCATCAGCGCACCCGAGTTATCCTCGGACATCAATTTCAGGGCATCGAACACGGTCGCATCGGGGGAGATCGAAAACACTCCATTGCCTTTTTTCCGGATCATGTCTCTCACGGTGGACATATGCAACTCCTCTTTTAGCGATTTTTCGAAGTATAGACTTAAACCCGATAGATGACAAGAAAGTTCCGAAAACCTTGTGTGCAGGAATTCACCAAGCCTCCAGGCGATACGGGTATAATCGACCTATTCCACTCACAAGCGAGGGAAACCATGAACTGTCCTGTCTGCAAGTCCCCCACCCTGGTCCCAACTGAACTCGAGAATGGCCTGCCCGCTTATCATTGCGAGAAATGTTTGGGCACCTGGCTCATGTCGAACGAGTACCTGCGCTGGGTCAGGAACCAGCCCACCCAAACCGAAACTACGCTGGAAACCAGCCCGTCGTTGAACCTGGACGTGCCCATCGCCAAAACCTGTCCGAACTGCGGTTACTTCATGCTGCGCTTCGACATCCTGCCCGAACATGCGCTGGTCGTGGATCGTTGCAGCCAATGTAACGGCATCTGGTTCGACCATAACGAGTGGCAGGCGTTGACCTCTCGCGGACTACACACCCACGTCAACGAGTTCTTCACCTGCCCCTGGCAGGACAAGCTCAAGTCCATTGCATCGCACAAGAAACTCGACACCTTGTACAAGGAAAAACTGGGAGAAGCAGATTATCAGAAGGTGAAGGATGTGCGCGAGTGGATCCGCAACAATCCGCATCAGGCCATGCTGTTCGCATTCCTGCAATCAGATGATCCCTACAAAATCTAGTTTGTGCTATAATGCCGTCCAACATGAAGCCAGAACTGCACCTCGCCCTGAATAATAATAACAATAATAATGACGACCGCGTCGCGGCCGTTGGGCGAAGCGTAACTGGTTGACAGAGATCGAAACACAGGTCAAACCAAACCGCCCAACGGAAATCCGCTGGGCGGTTTTTGTTTTTGGAGGCAGGTATGTACAAGACACACACATGCGGGGAAGTCACATCCGCCATGATCGGCCAGACAGTGACGCTGGCAGGCTGGGTGCATCGCTACCGTGACCACGGCGGGGTGCACTTCGTGGACCTGCGCGACCGTTTCGGGGTGGTGCAACTCGTAGCGGCGCCCGAGGTCACGCCGCACGCCCATGAGGTGTTGGACGAGGCGCGCCAGGAATGGGTGGTGCAAATCAAGGGTGTGGTCGAGCGTCGGCCCGCGGGCATGGAGAATGCCAAACTGCCCAACGGCGACATCGAGATCGCTGTGCGCGAGGCGGAGGTGCTCAACCCGTCCAAGCCCCTGCCCTTCTCGGTCAACAACGGCAACGGCGGCACGGATGAAAATCTGCGGCTAAAATATCGTTATCTCGACCTGCGCCGCGCGAAGATGCTTCAGAACCTGACCCTGCGGCATGAGGTAGTTTTGTTTATGCGCAATTACCTTAGTCAGCGCGGTTTTCTGGAAGTGGAAACGCCCATCCTGTTCAAGACCACGCCCGAAGGCGCGCGCGACTATCTCGTACCATCGCGCGTGTATCCTGGTCAGTTTTACGCGCTGCCGCAGTCACCGCAACAGCTCAAGCAACTGCTGATGGTCGGCGGGATCGAGCGCTACTTCCAGATTGCGCGCTGCTTCCGCGATGAAGACCAGCGCGGCGACCGTCAGCCTGAGTTCACGCAACTGGACATCGAGATGGCCTTCGTCGAACGCGACGATGTGCTGGATCTAGTCGAGGGGCTGTTCACGGCCATGCTGCCTGCTGTGGCCCCTGAGAAGCGGCTGATGCAGACTCCCTGGCCGCGCCTGACCTACGAAGAAGCGGTCTCGCGCTTCGGCTCGGACAAGCCCGACCTGCGCTTCGGCATGGAGCTGACCGACGTCAGCGCCGTCTTTGCCGAGACGGAGTTCTCGGTCTTCAAGTCGGCGCTGGCAAAGAAGAACGGCACCGTCAAATGCATCGTCGCGCCAGGCTGTGCGGAATACTCGCGCAAACAACTCGAAGCGCTGACGTTGACGGCGAAAGAACTCGGGGCGGGGGCGCTGGTCACTTTGGCGGTGACAGCCGAGGGTCCAAAGGGCAGTGGAAGCAAGTCCATCCACGAAGGCGAGCTGGCTCAGGTCCAGGCCCTGACGGGCGCGGGAATCGGCGACCTGATCCTGTTCGTGGCAGAAGAAGCCAAAGTTGCTAATAAAGTATTAGGCGCACTGCGGCTGAACTTCCGCGATGCACTGGAGTTGGTCGACAAGGACGAGATGGCGTTTGCGTGGGTGCTGGACTTCCCGATGTTCGAGTGGAGCGAGGAAGAAAAGAAGTGGAACGCGGCGCATCACCCCTTCACCATGCCGCGCCTGAGCGACCTCGGCAAGTTCGAGACCGACCCTGGTTCGATTTTGTCGGACGCGTACGACATGGTCTGCAACGGTTACGAGATGGCTTCGGGTTCGATCCGCATCCATCGGCGCGAGATCCAGTCGAAGGTGTTCGAACTGCTGGGCATCGAGGAAGAAGAGGCGCAGTTCAAATTCGGGCACATGCTGGAGGCCTTCGAGTACGGCGCACCGCCGCACGGCGGTATGGCGCCCGGCATCGACCGTCTGGTGATGCTGCTGACCGACGAGCCGAACATCCGCGAAGTGATCGCCTTCCCGAAGAACTCCTCGGGCCGCGACGTGATGGCCGATGCGCCGTCGTACGCGGAAGCGGAACAATTGAAAGAATTACATATAAAATCTACATGATATAAAAGAAGGTAAACCATGAATATCAAAGAATTAGTCATCAATAAAACAGCAAAATTCGCATACTGCACAGATGGCGCGTTGTGGTATGAAGTGGACGGTTTCCGTTTCCCCATCCCGTTCGAAGAGACGGTCGGAGCTTACTTCAAACCCGAACATAAGGCCATCAACCTGATGCGCTGGATTCGAAAGCAATTGGAAGAGAACGAAGCGGCGCGAAGCGGTCAGGCTTCAAAATAGGTCAACGCGGATGGATCCGATGCCAGGTGACGTTTTCTGGGTCTCCCCCGATGAAACGGAAATCTTCTCCGATCATGCCCATCCGCATGTCATCGTTCAGGTCAACGCGCAGACGGTCGTCGTGTGTGCGTTGACCTCGAACCTGAAACGCGCCAAAGAGCCAGGCAATGTCCTGCTGGCCGAAGGCGAAGCGAAGCTATCCAAACATAGCGTCGTGGTGACGTCGCATGTATCCACGGTAGAGACAGCGAAATTAGGCGAATACATCGGGACGTTGGCAAAACCGAGCATCGATCAAGTGCTGGCTGGCATGCGTTTTTTGCAGGCATTGATCCAGCATCATAAATAAGGAAGAGGCTTTATGACCCAGATCATAGATACCAAGACCGTCAAGCATGTGGCCTTCCTGGTGCGGATGGGCATTACGGACGAAGAGGCGCAGGGCTTCAGTCAGCAATTCTCGGCCATCATCGATTATTTCAACCTGCTCGATGAAGTGGATACGAGCGATACACCGCCCGCCACGCAGATCATCCACGCCAACATGGTCTTGCGCGAGGATGTGGCGCAGCCCTCCATGCCATGCGAGGATTTCCTGAAGAACGCGCCCGAAAGCGAAGAAGGCTATGTGCGGGTCTCGACCGTGCTGGGGGAGGAATAAATGGATTTGTCCTCATTGACTTTGCGTTCGGCGCAGGAGATGTTGCGCAGCAAACAGGTCAGCAGCGTGGAGTTGACCCAGGCCATGCTGGATCGCATCCGCCAGATTGACCCGCAGATTCAGGCGTACATGACCGTCACCGATGATTTGGCGCTGGAACAGGCACGCCGCGCCGACGAGCGGCTGGCTTCGGGTGAGAACGTCTCCCCGCTGACGGGTATCCCGTTCGGCGTCAAGGATTGTCTGTCCACGAAGGGCGTGCAGACGACCTGTTCCTCCAAGATTTTGGAGAACTACGTCCCGCAGTACAACGCCACTGTGATTGACAAGCTGGCGGACTCGGGCGCGGTGCTGCTGGGCAAGCACAACATGGATGAGTTCGGCATGGGCTCCTCGTGTGAGAACTCGGCCTACTTCCCCACCCGCAACCCGTGGGACCTGACGCGCGTCCCTGGCGGGTCGAGCGGCGGGTCGGCGGCGGCAGCCTCCGCTGGGATGGGCCTCTTCTCCATCGGCGAGGACACGGGCGGATCGGTGCGCATGCCCGCGGGCTTCTGCAACGTCACAGGCCTCAAGCCGACCTACGGGCGTGTGTCCCGTTATGGGCTGATCGCGCTGGTCTCGTCCTTCGACTCAATCGGGCCGATGGGCCGTGAGGTGTACGATGTCGCCACGGTCACGGAAGCTATCGCGGGCCTCGATCCGCGTGACAGCACTTCATCGACATTGCCTGTGCCGCAGTACACGCAGTCGCTGGGAAAATCGGTCAAGGGCATGAAGCTGGGCATCCCGAAGGAATATTTCGTGGCGGGCATGGAAGCGGGCGTCGAAAGCGCCATCCAACAGGCCATCCGTCAGTTTGAAGCGCTCGGCATGGAAATCCACGAAGTGTCGCTACCGCACACCAAATACGGACTGCCCGTCTATTACCTGATCCTGTTCGCGGAGGCCAGCGCTAACCTGGCGCGCTTCGACGGCACGCGCTTCGGCCTGTCGGTGCGCGACGGGGCCGAGGACGTGATCGACGTCTACCTGCGAACCCGCGCGGCGGGCTTCGGCGACGAGGTCAAGCGGCGCATCATGTTGGGCGGGTCCACGCGCTCGGCGGGCTACTACGACGCGTATTACCTCAAGGCGCAAAGGGTCCGCACGTTGCTGCGGCAGGATTTCGAGCAGGCCTTCGAGCAGGTGGACGCACTGATCGCGCCGACCTGTCCGACCACAGCCTTCAAGATCGGCGAAAAGACCGCCGACCCGCTAGAGATGTACCTCTCGGATATTTACGTCACGGCCACCAACCCCGCGGGGATTCCCTCGCTGGCCGTCCCGTGCGGATTCTCGCAGGGCATGCCCGTCGGGATGCAGTTGATGGGCAAGCATTTCAACGAAGAGACGCTGTTCCAGATCGGCCACGCCTATCAACAGGTCACCGACTGGCACAAGCAATTGCCGCCGATCTGAATCCACGAAGAACACGAAGGGGCACGAATTTTTTAGTGATCTTCGTGCCCTTCGTGGATGAAAAGGGTAACACTATGACCAAATATGAAACCGTGATCGGGCTTGAGATCCACGCCGAGCTGCTGACGAATTCCAAGATGTTCTGCGGCTGCTCCGCCGACTACGCCTCCGCGCCCGCCGCCAACACCCACATCTGCCCCGTCTGCACGGCGCTGCCTGGCGCGATGCCCGTCATCAACGCCAGGGCCGTCGAGCAGGCCATCCTGGTCGGCATGGCGCTCAACTGCACGATCAATCCGCATAACACCTTTGCGCGCAAAAACTACTTCTATCCCGACCTCCCGAAGGGCTATCAGATCTCGCAGTACGAGCTGCCCATCGCCTCCGAAGGCTGGATGGACGTCCCCGCAGATTCGGGCGAGGGCACGCAGCGCATCCGCATTCGCCGCGCCCACCTCGAAGAGGACACCGCCAAGACCTTCCACCGCGGCGACCACGCGTTGATCGACTACAACCGCGCGGGCGTGCCGCTGCTGGAAATCGTCACCGAGCCCGATTTCCGCACCGTGGAGGCCGCGCTGGCCTACGCCACCAACGTCCGCGCCATCTTGCGCTACCTGGGCGTCAACTCGGGCGACATGGAAAAGGGCGTGTTGCGCTTCGAGGCCAACGTCTCCGTGCGGCCCGTCGGCAGCGATGAATTCCGCACCCGCACCGAGATCAAGAACCTGAACAGTTTCCGCGCTTTGACGCGCGCCTCCGCTTACGAGGTCGAGCGCCAGATCAAGCTCTACGAAAGCGGCGGTCAGGTCGTGCAGGAAACCCTGGGATGGGACGAAGCCCGCGGCGTGACCGTCTCCCAGCGCAGCAAGGAACACGCTCACGACTATCGCTACTTCCCCGAGCCCGACCTGCCTCCGTTGCAACTGGCGGACTCCTACATCGAAAGTTTCCGCGCCCACCTGCCCGAACTGCCAGAAGCCAAGACCCAGCGCTTCATCCGCGACTATGGACTCAAGCTGCAGGATGCCGCGCTGTTGGCCTCCGAACGTTCCCTGGCCGACTACTTCGAATCCGTGGCCGCCCAGACGAAGGATTCCGCGAAAACGGTCTGCAACTGGCTGACGGGGGAGTTCCTGCGCCAGGTCAACGACCGTGCCCTGAGCGTGGACTCGATCCCCATCCCCGCCGCGCACCTAGCCCAGCTCATCGACCTGGCCTTCGACAAGACCGTCAGCGGCAACACCGCCAAGTCTGTGCTGGTGGAAATGTTCCAGAGCGGCCGCGCACCGAAGGAGATTGTCGAGGCGCAGGGGCTGGGACAGATCTCCGACGAGAGTGTCCTCAAGGAGATGGTCGTCCAGCTCATCGCCGACAACCCCAAGGAGGTCGCCAGTTACCTGGGCGGCAAGGAAACCCTGCTGCAATGGTTCATGGGACAGGTAGCCCGCGCCACCAAAGGCAAAGCTGACCCGCAGGCCGTCAAACAATTGCTGTTGGATGAGTTCGAGAAGCTGAAAAAGTAAGGCTTCCGCCCGCACTCGTCCATGCTATAATTGCCGCCATGAAATCTCGACTGTCCTTCGCCAACAACGACAATGATGATCGCTGTATCGTTGGGCGAAGCCTGGCTGGTTGACGGAAAACTTTTCGGAAACCCGATCGCCCAACGCATCCTGAGCGTAGTCGAAGGAGCGAAGGGCGATTTATTTTGTATAGCACAAATGTCATTGCGAGGAGCTGCGAAGCAGCGACGTGGCAATCTCAAATAACCAACAAACATGAGATTGCCGCGCTCGCTATGCTCGCAATGACGTCAACACTGGAGGCATCATGTACAAAACTCATACCTGCGGCGAATTGCGCGCCGCCCACGCGGGTCAGACCGTGACCCTGGCGGGCTGGGTGCACAACTTCCGCACCTTCGGCGGGGTGGTCTTCCTGGTCCTGCGCGACCGCTACGGCATCACCCAAGTCACCACCAACCCCACGGATTTTCCCGAGGCACATCAGGCCATCGAATCAGCCAAGGCCGAATGGGTCTTGCAGATCGAAGGTGTGGTCAAGATGCGCCCCGCGGACCAGTTCAACCCCAAGATGTCGACGGGCGAGATCGAACTCGAAGCCCGTAAGGTGACCGTGCTGAACCAGTCCAAGCCGACGCCCATCGTGGTCAGCCGCGACGAGGACGAGAACGAGGACATCCGCCTCAAGTATCGCTACCTCGACCTGCGTCGCGAACGCATGAGCCGCAACATGGTGCTGCGCCACCGCGTGGTCAAGTTCATGCGAGACTTCATGGATCAAAACGGATTCATCGAGGTCGAGACGCCCATCCTGTTCAAGGCCACGCCCGAAGGCGCGCGCGACTATCTCGTGCCGTCGCGCATCCACCCGGGTCACTTCTACGCCCTGCCCCAGTCGCCGCAGCAGCTCAAGCAATTACTGATGGTAGCGGGCATGGACCGCTACTTCCAGATCGCGCGCTGTTTCCGCGACGAAGACCTGCGCGCCGACCGTCAGCCCGAGTTCACCCAGCTCGACCTGGAAATGTCCTTCGTCCACCGCGACGATGTGCTGGCCCTGGTCGAACAACTCTACACCGAGATGCTGCCCGCCGTCGCTCCGAACAAGAAGCTGCTCTCCTCGCCCTGGCCGAAACTCTCACACACCGAAGCACTCGAACGCTTCGGCTCCGACAAGCCCGACCTGCGCTTTGGGATGGAATTGCAGGACGTGACCGACATCTTCGCCAGGAGCGAGTTCCGTGTCTTCCAGTCCGCGCTGGAGGCGAAGGGCGTGGTCAAGTGCATCGTCGCCCCCGGCTGTGCGGACTACTCCCGCCGCGAAGTGGATGCGCTGACCGAGGCGGCCAAGTCGCTCGGGGCCAAGGGGCTGGTCACGGTAGCGGTGACAGCCGAAGGCGTCAAAGGCACGGCTGGGAAGTTCGTCACCGCCGACGAGGTGGCAGCACTCACATCCCGCCTGAACCTCCAAAACGGGGACCTGGTCCTGTTTGCCGCCGACGCCCGCGCCGTCGCCAACAAGGTATTGGGCGGACTGCGCCTCATCTTCCGCGACAAGCTGGGCCTGGCTGACAAGGACACGATGGCTTTTGCATGGGTGGTCGACTTCCCGATGTTCGCCTGGAACGAGGAGGAGGGGCGCTGGGACGCCGAGCATCACCCGTTCACCATGCCGCAGCTCGACGACCTCTCGAAGTTCGACACCGACCCTGGCTCGGTCCTCTCGGACGCCTACGACATGGTCTGCAACGGCTACGAGATGGCCTCAGGCTCGATCCGCATCCACCGCCGCGATATCCAGACCAAAATTTTCCAACTGCTCGGCCTCAAAGATGAAGACATTCAGGCCAAGTTCGGTCACATGCTGGAGGCCTTCGAATTCGGCGCGCCCCCGCACGGCGGCATGGCCCCTGGCATCGACCGCCTCGTGATGCTCCTGGCCGACGAGCCGAACATCCGCGAAGTGATCGCCTTCCCCAAGAACCAGAGCGGCCGTGACGTGATGGCCGATGCGCCATCCACGGTGGAGGACAGGCAGTTGAAGGAATTACATATTAAAATAGCGGAATAGAGTTCATCTGCAAATATAAATCTAACTAAGAACACCAAGACTAATTTATCTTTTCATGAATATGTTATTTCCGTGCGATAACATATTCATGAAAACGCTAAAAAACATAATAATACACATCAAGAAATGATAACATTTTCTAAAACACAACCCCTTTTTAAATGGATAGTCGAAAGTCTCCTGATTACATTTATTCTAGGATTTTCAGCTTTAATAGTATTGCAGCAGGCAAATCCAATGCTTAGTAATTTGGGTAGAGATGCAGGAGCCTTTGCCTATATCGGGAATCAAATTGCGCATGGACAAATTCCATATTTGGATGCGTGGGATAGCAAGCCGCCCGGTGTTTTTCTAGTTAACGCGTTTGGCTTATCAATTATCAAGGGATCACGCTGGGGTATTTGGGTTGTTGAATATTTATTCCTAGGCCTATCAACTCTCTTTAATTTTCTATCGCTAAGAAAAATATTTGGGTTGGGTTCTGCACTATTTGCCTCGTTGGTATGGCACTATGGACTTTATAGAACTTTAATAGGTGGAAATTTCACTGAAGAATTTTCTCTTTTATTTGGTTTCTTATCAATGCTGCTTTTTGTCAAATCACTTGACATGGAAACGACATGGTGGGCCGATCTTGGAATCGGTATTTGCGCCGGCAGCGGGTTCCTTTTCCGCCTAAACAATATTGGTCCGCAGGTCACCGTTATTTTGACCATCTCCATTTTACTGCTTACACGTAAAAAATACCTTTTACTACTCAAAAGGCTGGTCACTATCGCAGCGGCGGCCTTTATTCCTATAGGACTTTTGTCCCTCTATTTAATACCCAAAAATGCCTTTGGAGCGTTCTGGGAAGCCAGTTTTCTTTATAATCTCGCATACTCAGGCAATCACTTCAATCCAGCCAGTTCACTATCCAGTGGATTAACTCATATCGGGTGGCCAGCAGGGATTACATTATTGGGGGTGATAATGACTTGGCTGGAATTAGGAACAAATGTTATAAAGAAAAAAGAGGATGTTAATCCTGTCATTTTATGGATTTCTCTGTCTGCGATCATTGAAATTCTACTTAGCGGCATATCAGGAAGAAACTATATCCATTACTTCATTAATTGGATGGTCCTCGTCTCTTTTGCGAGCGCATTTATCATCTCCCGGTCTTTTTCTTCTTTTCTGGAATGGATAAATAAAAATTCATCTACGTTCCTAGCTGTGTCAGCCATCTTGTTCTTTTTATATTTCAACAAGGTACCAGGTATTTTTTATGAAAGTGTGCTCCCTTTGCTTTCTCACTCTGAGATTACTGAAACCGAGGATCCTATTGCCTATTATTTAAGTATGAAAACATCAAGTGGACAAACTGTGCTTGTATGGGGTGGGCAGGCAGGCGTGAATTTCCTAGCAAAACGCGATTCCCCCACACCTTATTTGTTCTATCCGCTTTATGTTGAATCAGAAATTACAAATCGTATCTCAAAAGACTTTTATGATAAGCTCATCTCTAATCCTCCAAAATACATTGTGGATGGTTCCGCTTACGACTTCAATCACACTCTCATTCCATTAAATCTAACAAATCCACAACGATGGTTGAAAGAGTATGGAGTATATAATACTCCTTATCTATTAGAAACGCTGGGCTTTATTCAAGAACACTATACACTTGCCCAAACAATAAAAAATGTAGATATATATCGTCTCAGATAGACATCAGGAATATACATACAAAAAAAAGAAAATAAAGGAAATCTATGGCAATCATTCGCGTCTCAGACATCTCGAAATACGCAGGCCAGGACATCACCGTCCAGGGCTGGGTCTACAACCGCACCGACAAGGGTAAGTTGTGCTTCCTGCTCGTGCGTGACGGCACCGGCTTCGTGCAATGCGTGGCCTTCAAGGGCGACCTTGCTCCCGAACTCTTCGAGCAGATCATGCGCCTGCCGCAGGAGTCCTCGGTCATCGTCACAGGCGCGGTCCGCGAGGACAAGCGCGCGCCTGGCATCCCTGGCGGCTTCGAACTGGGCATCAAGGACCTGAAGGTCGTCCAGACCGCCGAAGCCGACTACCCGATGGCGCTCAAAGATCACGGCGTAGACTTCGCGCTCGACAACCGTCATCTGTGGCTGCGCATGCAAAGCCAGTGGGCCGTCTTGCGCGTGCGGGCCACGGTCATGGCCGCCACCCGCGAGTGGCTCGACACCAATGGCTTCGTCGAGATGAGCACGCCCATTCTCACACCCGCCGCCGCCGAAGGCACCACCACCCTCTTCGAGACCGAATACTTTGACGAAGGCAAAGCCTACCTCGCGCAGACGGGTCAGCTCTACAATGAAGCCAACATCTTCTCGTTCGGGAAGGTCTACTGCTTCGGTCCCACCTTCCGCGCGGAGAAGTCCAAGACCCGCCGTCACCTGACCGAGTTCTGGATGCTCGAACCCGAAATCGCCTTCTGCGACCTCGACCAGTTGATGGAGATCGAGGAGCAGATGATCACCCACATCGTCCAGCGCGTGATCCGTGAGCGCACGCCCGAGTTGAAATTCCTCGGCCGCGACATCGCCAAGCTGGAAGCCATCCAGGCGCCCTTCCCGCGCATCTCCTACGACGACGCGGCCAAAATGTTGGTTGAACTGCGCGAGAAGGAAACCGACCCCGAGAAGAAGGAACTACTCAAATTCGATTGGGGCATCGACTTCGGTGCGCCGCACGAGACGGCCATCACCCAGCAGTTCGAAAAGCCCGTCTTCGTCTACGGCTACCCGACCGCCGTCAAGGCCTTCTACATGGAACCCTGGCCGGGCCGCCCCGAGGTCTGCAAATCAGTGGACCTGCTGGCTCCCGAGGGCTACGGCGAAATCTGCGGCGGCTCCGAGCGCATCAGCGACCCCGACCTGTTGCTCAAGCGCATCCACGACCAGAACCTGCCCGAGGAAGCCTTCAAGTGGTACCTCGACCTGCGCAAGTTTGGCTCCGTGCCCCACAGCGGATTCGGCATGGGCACCGAACGCGTCACCACCTGGCTGTGCGGCACGGAACACATCCGCGAAGCCATCGCTTTCCCGCGCACGATCAAGCGGGTTTATCCGTAAAACAAAAAGTCCCGAGGTTTTGGCCTCGGGACTTTCTCTTTCTAGGGGATTCGCAACACTTGCCCTACTTTGAGCTTGTTGATGTCCTTGATATTGTTCAACGACGCAATAGCCGCCACCGTCACCGCAAACTTGATGGCGATGAACGAGAGCGTGTCGCCCGCTTGAACGGTATAGGTCTTGGATGGAGACCCCGTGCTGGACCCTGAGTTGGTTCCGCTTTCCTGCGGGATCGCCACGGGCGAGGGCACCGTTAACGTATCCCCCGCCCTGAGCAGTTGCAGGTTGGCCATCACCAACTCACGGACCGTCACACCGTACTTGGACGCAATGGTCTCGAAGGTGTCGCCTGCCGCCACCTTATGCGTCTTGGGCCTGTCCTCGGCCACGGGCTGCGCGCCCGCAAAGGCATACAACTCCTCCAGCGTGCCGTTGAAGAGG
Organism: uncultured Anaerolineales bacterium; assembly: GCA_937928015.1. Lineage (GTDB taxonomy): Bacteria > Chloroflexota > Anaerolineae > Anaerolineales > Villigracilaceae > JACPVF01. Next base: position 30,487 of record CALFXA010000040.1, read on the forward strand.
TTCATGTCCACGGCGGCGTTGATGCCGTTGACCACACCCTTGTCCGTGTATTGCCAGAGGGCCCACTTGAACCAGCCCTTCGGCAGGACGGGGACCATACCGGACGAGTACTGGGCAGGATACTGCGCCAGCCAAAGCGGATAATCCTTGGCCCAAACGGGCGGGCCACCGCCCGTCTCCGAGAAATAATCCTGGAGGTAGTACTGTCCCGAGTAGATGATCGGCTTCTTGCCGAAGGCCGCTTCGACGGCATCCAGCCAGACCTTGGCGCGTTCAATGATCCTGGCCTTGGGCTGGTTGTCATGCGCCTCCAGGTCGAGGACGTGCGGCAGTTCGCCGTTATCCTTGGTGGCTTTGATGGTCTTGATGAAGAAATCGGCCTGTTTGGCAGGGTCGAGGTTGGGGTGGAAGAAACAGTAGGCCCCTCGCAGCAGGCCCGCCGTCTTTGCACCGGACCAATTCCCAGCGAAGGTCGGGTCCGAGTAGGTGACTCCCTCGGTGGCCTTGATAAAGACGAAGCGTTGGCCTGTCGCACGGACTTTCGGCCAGTCGATCCCAGAATCCCAATAGGAAACGTCGATTCCTGGTACAGTTGGCATGCGTCTCTCCTTATGTAAGTTGCCTACAGGGTAGCATAAAACGCTCTCTAAATCAACGCTCATGTTTCTCTACCCCTGACTTTGAGAGTATGGTATAAGAACAGTGCCCTGCTGTGTACGTGATGTTGCACCCGCGGTTTTGAGCCAACACCCCTGTAAGGGGCTCTTATCTTACAGAAATAACGCGATAGGCCTGAGCCAAGGCGGCGTTTCTGGGTCGGAGCCCAACCTGCCAAAAGCAGGTTCAAAACTTCGCAACACACGGCATGTGCGGGGTCCATTTTTAAACAGAAACCCACCCTGGTCTCCCAGGGTGGGTTTGATTCTGGGTCAAATATTATCGTTATGGTTTGGTCGGTATACTGAACGTACGGCTCAGGAAAACAGCCATCTGATCGCGAGTGACATTGGTTTCAGGGCAGAAGGCGCCACCGCCACAGCCAGCAGAGATGCCTTGAGCCGAAAGTTCCTCAATCCAGGAGACCGCCCAATAGCTTAGAGGGACATCAGTAAACACAGTCCCAGTAGCAACACCTGGAGTGATGCCTGCCGTCCTCAACAGGAAGACCGACATCTGGGCACGGGTAACCGGCGCGTCAGGGCAGTAGTTGCCGCCGCCGCAACCGCTGGTGATACCCTCGGCGGCCAGTTGCTTGATCCACGGCGCATATACACTGGAGGTGGGCACATCGGCAAAGCCGGTGCTGGCTCCCACCGCAGGTGGAATATAAGCTGCAGTATGCTCTGCGCGTAGCAGGAAGACCGCCATCTCAGCACGGGTCACATTGTTGGTGGGGCAGTAGGACAGGTCAGGAGAGGTGGCACACCCGCCCGTGATGCCGACAGCATAGATTCCTTCGATGTAGGGCCAGAAGGGGTTGTCTCCAACTACATCCGAGAAGTTCCTGACCTGGAATTTCAGGTTTCCACCGGGCGGCACGATAGGCGTGGTATTAGGATTCTTCTGCGCCACCTGAATATAGTAGGTATATGTATTCGTCACAGAGAGATTTACAGCAGACTGATAGGTTCCTGACGCATTATCGTTGCAGGTAATTAGAGTCAAAGACTCATCTGGGTTCTTTGTCCAGACTGCGATAAACGTGTCGTAGTTCGAACCAAAACTATCGATGTATATCTTGCGATTGGTGGTAGCTACATATTTATACCAAATCGACGCATATCCCAGCCCGTTGGTACAGGAGTTGGCCGTACCATTATCGATGGTGGCCGAAGTCGTAGATATGTTATATGCCGAAGGCAGAATTACTGGGATGATTTCCGCAGTATTGATAGTATCGTTGGCGGGACCCGTAATCGCCGTGAAGGACCACCAAGCATTCGTACCATTCCCTTCCACCGTCCCGACCGCATTGGATGCGCGCACCTGCCAGTAATAGGTACCCGGAGCTATCCCGCTTAACAGCGGCACAAACGTAGAGGTACCATTACTTACCCAGTTTGTGTCGCACAGGTTATTGTTAATTGTGTCGATACAGTATGAGTAGTTGGTGGCATACGTGCTCGATCCCCATGCCAGAACGGGGGTCGTGGATTGGTTGCCCGAGGCATTAAGGGGCAGGGTTTTCACGAAAGCAATAGGCGGTGAAGGAGGCAGCGTAGGTGTCGGAGAAACGGTGGGGGTTGGAGATACGGTGGCAGTCGGAGATGCGGTAGGGGTAGATGTAGCCGTGCCTGCGCCCGTACTAAATACCCACCAAGCACCACTATTGGCATCCACCTTGGTCGAATCGTCCAATACGGCCTGAATTTGCCAATAGTAAACGTTATTGGCAGCCAATGTAACAGCGATGCTCGTCCCATCCCAAACGGAGGTCCAACTATTATTTTGGCAGGCGGAGTCGTTTACTTTGTCGATGCAGTAACGATAGTGATTGAAGGTGGAACCGGTATATGCGGTCCACGTCAGGGTGGGTTTGACGCTGACGTTCGTAGCATTGTTTGCAGGGGAAGACTTATTGAAAGTCACCGCCATGGGCTGGGGATCGGGTCGTCCCGGGGCGGGAACCAAGTCGGTGGGATCACTCGCCCACACAGTCAGGCAGGCCAGCGCATTGTTATCCTGGCAGCCGACAAATTCCACAGATGCAAACACGCCGCTTTCGTGGTAAAAGACCAAGGTCACGCCATTGGAGAACGGCTTGGTGCTGATATGCTCCCAGCCCAATTCCTTCAAACTGGTGGTGGAGTAATATCCGGCAATGTCATCCCGCCCGTCCAGGTTGAACTCCTCCTGTGCGCGATACGCATATCCAGGAAGGTCAATCGTCTCACCGTTCACTTCGATGGAACGGGATTGCGTTCCAAGGTCACCCCAGGTCAATTGGGGGGCCAGGGGCGCAAGGATTCCATCCGTCTGGATGGCAGGAGTCTGTGCCAATGCCGAATAGGCAGGCGCAAAGATGGAGACAATCAACCCAAAAATGAGCAAAATTTTAGGTAATTCGTGGATGAATGTTTTGTTCGAGTTGGTTTTCATAGGTTTCCTTTCAGTTTTTGGAACCAGGGTCATTGCCGGGTAGATAGACGCTTCGCGTGTATAAATAGTTCCCCTGCCAGGCAGAGCCTCCGCTCAAGGACTGGCTGCCCCGCAACGCGGATCAGCCAGTTACACGTTAATTATACACGCAGCCGCCATCCCATATTATGGTACGAGACTGGGTTCCCGTCTTGCCAGCCAGCTTTATCTGCGAGCCTCCTCCAGAAATTTTTGATGCTTTTCCAGCATACGGAGAGGAATTTTACTATAAAGATGACAAATCCATTGCAGTATTTCTCATCCGAATCCAACGCGAATCCCCTACGAAAAAGATTAAAACGAAAGGCATATTCGTCCTTTCGAATCTCTTCGTCATCATCCTAAGCCAGAAAAAACAGAGCCGAGTGATAGATATCCATATCTCTGGGAGGCCTGTCACTTCACGACTGGAACGAATCCGACAATAATGGGTTTCATCAAGAAACCCTAATACAAGGACCCTTAATATGACTACCCTTGCCCCCACCCTGTACACCCGCACCTTCCCGCGGACCCCGGCCTGGCTCCGTGACTTGAGTCTCGTCGCCCTTGGCGCGGCGCTCGTCGCGCTGCTGGCCCAGGTGCGGATTCCCCTGCCCTTCACCCCCGTCCCGCTGACGGGACAGACCTTCGGTGTGCTGCTGGTCGCCGCCGCTCTCGGCTCGAAGCGCGGCGCGGCCTCGATGGCGCTATACATCGCGCTCGGCGCCATCGGCCTGCCCGTCTTCGCGGGCGGCGCGGCGGGGCTGAGCCACCTGACAGGCGCCACCCTTGGCTACCTGATCGGATTCGTGCTGGCGGCTTACGTCGCCGGCTGGCTGGCCGAGCGCGGACTGGAACACAGCGTGCGCACCTCCCTGCTGCCGTTTCTGCTCGGCACCCTCATCATCTACGTCTGCGGCGTGTCCTGGCTGACCGTCCTGCTGGGCAGCTTCGCCAAGGCGCTGACAGCGGGACTCGTCCCCTTCCTGCTCGGCGATGCCATCAAGTTGGTCGCCGCCGCACTGGTCCTGCCCGTGGCGTGGAAGTTTGTGAAGTAAGAAATATAAACAAACATGACGCACCCAAAAGGTCTCTCAAGGGTGCGTCATGTTTTTAATAGACAAACGTGCGCAATTACTACGAGGGCTCGAAGACCACCAAGCTGATTTTCTCTCTTCGCAATCTTTGCGATTCAAAAAATATGACCACCAACGTTATCGCCACTGGCAATCACATCCATTATGATGGGTATTTCCGATTGCTATAATCACTTTCTATTATCGCTTAAGAAAGTATAAATCATGGTCACAAAGAAGCGGTGGGCATCATGTAAATATCTTAAGAAATGCGACGAGGTATACCGCTGAACAACTCTTTTTTCCTCCTCTATATAATCTTTTTTATGTCCCAGGATGGCCGTCTTGGACATACTATGGACTCTGAAAGATGCCAAGTAATCTTGAATAAAGGCGGGGGGATATTTTGAATATAGTCTCAACCAATATTCATAATCCATTACGTAGTGCAAACTCTCATCCATAAGCCCGACATCAGACAAAACTTCTCTACGCCAAAATGTGGCTGGCTGGGAAATATAATTTGTCACCAATAACAATGAAATTTTACTAAACCGTAACAGAGTATTTTTATATAACGTTACCAGACTGCGTATCTCCTCATTCGCCTCATTCACGATACGACATTTCCCAGTAACCCACATAATTTTAGGATTATTACTAAAAAGATTGGCCACTTTCCAAAGCGTACCAGGTAAAAGGATATCATCGGCATTAAGATAACAAATTATTGCTCCATCAGTATTATTAATTCCTTTATTAATTGCATTGGTCTGACCCTGATCTTTTTCGCTTACCCACTTTAACTCTGTGGTATATTTTTTTAATATACTCAGAGTGTTATCTTTGGACAGACCATCCATGATAACATACTCTAGATTTGGGTATTGCTGTGAGAGGACTGAGCAGATAGTATCTTCTATAAAATCACCCTGGTTCAAGGAAGGGGTTATGATAGTAATTTTTGGGTATGACGAGGTCGAGGCATTGTCAAATTGCTGTAACATACGTTGCGGCCTACTCACATAAACAGATTTTATACAGATTGAAATTCTGTATGCTAAAATCGTTACAATTCACAAAACTGAGAGACAGAAGAAAATGAATATGTTGTCAATAATTTCAAAATATTCAAAAAAAACATCAAACACAGAATTTTTTTTCCTTCTAATTGCACTTATATTTGGATCCTATACCATTTTAGTAACTCCCCTTGGGGCAGGGTTTGATGAAGATACTCATCTAATTCGCGTCTGGGAAGAGGCTAATTTTATCATGCTGCCCCAGGAAATGTCGGCTCGGAACATGAAATTCCCTGAGGTTTTCATTGATCTTTCATATAGAAAGCAAGCCTTAATTAAGCCTGAAGATCCTGATCTTTGGAAAAAATATGGGGCAGTAAAAATGTATGATTACGGATATCACCAGGGCCCATTAAGCCCAAGATCTGCTTATTCGCCACCACTCTTATTACCACAGGCACTTGCAATACGTTACTTGGGGTTGAAGTGGAATTTGCCTGTATTAATGGTTTTTTATGCAAGCAGATTTGCAGGCCTGCTATGCTATATACTCCTTGCCTGGCTGGCTATACGCATCATCCCCTTTGGAAAATGGGTGCTAGCCGTTTTAGCGGTTGCACCAATGGCCATCTACCAAGCTTCGACTATTAATGCCGATACAATTACAAATGGCATTGGATTATTTTTTATTGCAGGTTGCCTTGCTCTATATCAAAAAAGAGACTTAGATTTGTGGGATGTTGGAAAATTATTGTTTTTAATGTCTATTTTGTTTCTTGCAAAACCAAACACACTCCCTCTCCTTTTACTCCCGTTTCTCATCATTTTCCCATCGAATTTTAAGAAAAAAGCAGCATATCTATTACTAGTAATTGGAACAATAACCCTTTTTCTAATTGAAGTCGGCGGATGGTATATACTTTCCAGTTCCGATCATGTGTATTTTGACAGGGATGGCATTAATCCAATAGGGCAGATTAGCTATATTCTTTCGCACCCATTAACTGTTACAAAAATTATTTTTAGTCAAAACACTTCCATACTTTTCCAACAATGGATGGGAATATATGGATATGGTTATGGTTCTGTCCCTCTTCCAATGTATGTTTTTTTTCTAATTGGTTTAGGTTTTTCTCTATTCTTGGTTACAAATCATCAATATCCAAATAATAAACTTCGTATTTCCATGACAGGGCTTTTTTTGCTTAGCTATGTCGCGGTATATTTAATGCTCTACGTCTCGTTTACAAGAGTTGGGCTCTTCTACATCTCAGGTGTTCAAGGTCGTTATTTCATTCCGCTAGCTCCGGTCCTTCTATTAGCCGCATCCGAATTATCTATTATTAAGAAAATTAGAGTCACTTCCTGGATGGTGATGATCCCTTCAGTAGTCGCATTATTGATTTATACGATAGGGTTATTCTTATCCTATCATGTAAATTGTGGAGTAACATACTATAATTTTGAACTTTGTTATCAACCAACCTATAAGAATTTCTCACCTGAGAATCAATCTCAGCCAATTACCAGGGAAACTATTCTTGTACAGGAGTTTGTCCCTGATTGCGATAATATGACTGAACTACGGATAAGAATCAATTCCAAAAATAAAATTCAAACTGGAATGACTGAGTTTCTCGTCACTAACACGCAAAGCAACTCAAACCTACTAGACTTAACTGTCCCAAATACTCAATTAGCCATTGATGATTGGTACACATTAAAATTCAGGCCAGAACAAAATTCCAAGAATACTCATTACACTTTTACTTTAAGAGGCACAGATCTAAAAGATGGAATTAATGTTGTTTACTCACTACGCCCTGAATATCCTTTAGGTATTCTATATCAAAACGGGAAGCCGCTTGACATCGACATATTCTTCCAATATGGTTGTATTACAGGGCTGCAAAAGATTACAAAAACGCGATAAACGTGCAATCGCAATGTAGGGTTGGCCTGCCTGTGGTATGGAGATTTGTAAAGTAGACAAGAGCATAGGATGAAAAGGCAGCCGTGTTGCTGGCGGCTGCCTTTTTGTATCCTAACACATTCCTGCCACAAAAGCATGTTATCCTTTGCGCATGACCCATCGCATCCTCGTCGTGGACGATGAACCCGCAGTCACTGACCTGCTGGCCTACAACCTGCGCAAGGCCCTGTACGACGTGTCGATTGCGGCGGACGGGCGCGAGGCGCTGCGCCTGGCGGGGGAATTCCAGCCCGACCTAATCCTGCTCGACCTGATGATCCCCGAAGTGGACGGCCTGGACGTGTGCCGCGCCCTGCGCAAGACCAGCGATGTGCCCATCATCATGATCACCGCGCGCGGCGAAGAGACTGACCGCGTGGTGGGACTCGAACTCGGCGCGGACGACTATGTCACCAAGCCGTTCAGCGTACGCGAACTGATGGCGCGCATCAAGGCCGTGCTACGCCGCGCCCACGACAAGCCTGAAGATGAAACCTCCTCCCTTCTGTGCGGACCTGGTGGCCTGCTGCTCGACGCGGAACGTCGCACCGTCCGCGTAAATGAAACGGAGGTCGAACTAACCCGCCTGGAATTCGATCTGCTGCATCGGCTGCTGGTCAACCACGGGCGCGTGTTGACGCGCGAACGTCTGCTCGAACAGGCCTGGGGTTACAACTACGTCGGCGACACGCGCGCCGTGGATAGTGCCATCAAGCGCCTGCGCGCCAAACTTCGCACCGTCTCGCCCGAAGCCGACTGCATCGAATCGGTGCGCGGCCTCGGCTATCGCATCCCCTGATATGCAAAGCATCCGCACCCGCCTCTCGCTCAACACCCTGCTGGTCCTGGCCCTCGGCATGACGCTGGCCGCCGTCCTCGCCTGGCAGGCCGTGGCCGCGCTCTACATCGACACCCAGCGCGATAACCTGCTGGCCCAGGCTAACTTGCTCGCCGCCACTTTGCAGGATGAGCCGCTCCCCGCCAATCCACAGCCTTATTTACAAACCTCGAATGTCGCGCCTGGGATTCACACCCGTCTGCTGACCGAGAATGGCGCGGTCGTGGTGGGATTGCCGCTGGCGGATGCGACCGTCCAGATGCCGCAAGCCGAGCAGAACGCCATCCTCCCGACCTCGGAACTGCTCCAGCGCCCCGAAGTGGCTTCGGCCCTGAAAGGGACTCCTGCCACCGCCGTCCGACGGGTACTCGGGAACCAGCGCGTGCTGTACGCCGCCGCTCCCCTCCGCGCGGCCGAAGGCGGCCACATCACAGGCATCGTCTATCTCGCCACCCCCCTGCCCGTGGCGGGGCTTCCTGCTAATTTGCTGTGGCAATTGCTGGGCGCGGCGTTGCTGGCCGTCCTGCTGGCGACGCTGGTCGGATATTTCCTCGCGCGGCAGATCACCCGTCCGCTGGAAGGATTGGCGCAGGCGGCGCAGTCTATTGCGGGCGGGAACCTCAAGGCGCAGGCTCCCACCGATGACCGCATCGCCGAACTGCACGACCTCGGGCAGACCTTCAACGACATGGCCACCTCGCTGCGACAGTCCGACGAGGCCAAGAAGGCCTTCATCGCCGACGTGACCCATGAACTGCGTACTCCGCTGACCGTCATCAAAGGCACCGTCGAGACGCTCGAAGACGGCGCGCTGGACGACCTCGAAGGGCGTGGTCCGCTGTTGACTTCGATGCAGCGCGAGACGGATCGGCTCATTCGCCTGGTGAATGAATTGCTGGTCCTCACCCGTGCGGACGCGGGCGCGCTGCAACTGGAACTGCGTCCGCTAGATCTGATGACTTTGGTCAATGAACGGTGCGACTTATTCGCCGCTTTGGCTATGCGACAAAATATTTCGTTGAGCGTGAGCGCAACGGATGGGCAGCCTGCCCCACAGATTCTTGCCGATCCCGACCGCCTCGCGCAGGTGCTCGACAATCTGCTGGATAACGCCATTCGTCACGCGGGGCCCGGGACGGGCATCACGGTCGAGATAACGGCATCAGGCGCGGGCGCGGAATGTTCGGTCCGCGATCGGGGGGCAGGAATCCCGGCCGAGCATCTGCCGTTCATCTTCGAGCGCTTCTACCGCGTGGACAAATCCCGCCAGCGCACGAGCGGCGGAACAGGCCTGGGGTTGGCCATCGCCCGGGCATTGATCCAGGCGATGGGTGGGCGCATCTGGGCGGAGAGCGTCGCAGGCCAGGGGACAAGCATCACATTCTGGCTGCCGAAAGTTGATGCGCAGTTGCCTTCATCGTGACACAATCCTGACAGGCGGCGGAAGTATCCTGTAGCAAATTAGTTACGAGGAGACTTCCCATGAAACAGATCCAAACCATCGTCAACACCGTACTGGCTTGCATGTTGATTTTCCTGCTGCTCTTGACGGGGCTGCCAGCTTTCAATGTCCACGCGGACACGCTCACCCCTACCCCGCAAGCGAAGCAAACGCAGACATCCACCTGCGACCAGGAACGCACCGTGCAGGTGACAGGCACGGCGGTGGTCAACGTGACGCCTGACCGCGCGCTGATTAAGTTGGGCGTGCAGACCAACGGCAGGACGGTGAAGGACGCACAGGCCAAGAACACGACCGCCATCAACAAGGTGTCATTCGCGCTGAAGGCAATGGGCATCGAGACCAAGGACATTGCCACGGACTGGTACACGCTCGAACCCGTCTACGACGATTACGAAGACCTGCACATCAGCGGCTACCGCATCCATAACGTGATCGAGGTCACCGTGCGCGACGTGAAGAAGACCAACGACTTGATCGCGGCGGCCTTCCAGGCGGGCGCCAACCAGGTCCTCAACGTGGAGTTCTACACCAGCGAACTGCGCAAGTACCGCGACCAGGCGCGCGAGATGGCCATGACCGCCGCCGCAGAAAAGGCCTCTGCGCTGGCGAAGGCGGCGGGCAGTGACACGGGCTGCGTCCTCAACATCAACGAGAATAGCTGGTTATATTTCAATAATGGCGGCTGGTGGTATGGCTACAGCAGCAATCAAAACCTGTGGACACAGAACGCCGTGCAGAACGTACAGCCTACAGGCGGGAAAACGTCCACGCTGGAGGATGGTCCCATTAGCGCGGGGCAGATCTCCATCCGCGCCGAGATCAGCGCCACGTTCGGGCTGAAATAGAAGAATCAAAACAGGGCCGAGACTTGGTCTCGGCCCTGTTTGTTTTCTAACCCCAAAGAAAAACTGCCACCACTGTGAATAGAGAAGCCAGCACGATGACCACCGAGCTGACAGTGGCAAAGTATTTTTGGAATTTATTGTTGGCAAACTCACCCATCAAACCGCGATCATTCGTCAGGCGAATCAAGTAGTAAAAGACCAGCGGCAGAGCGACTGCATTGATGATCTGAGTCACCAGCGCCACCTGGAAGAGATCGACCTGTGTCAAAATCACAAACAGAGTGGCGATCAATAGTTGCGCGATGTACAGGATATAGAAGGTCTTGCTTTTCTTGAACGAGTCGTCCAGGCTGCCCGAGAGGCCGAAGAACTCAGCAAAGGCATAGGCCGTAGACAACGAGACAATGACCAGTCCCATGAAGCCCGCGTTGAGGATGCCGACCGCAAACAACTCGGAGGCGATCTTCCCAGCGAAGGGAGCGATTGCCATCGCGGCACGTTCGCCCGAATCGAGCACAATGTTGTTGACAAACAGAGTGGCCGCCGTTGCAACGATCATGAAGAACGAGAAGAAATCGGTCAGGAAGGCACCCCAGTAGGTCTCCAACTGCGAGAGGCCGACCTTGCCCTTTTCGATCTTCTTATCATAGGCAAAGCTGCTGATGAAGAACTGTCCCCACGGGGTGATGGTGGTGCCGAGCACGCCCATGCCGATGATGAGGTAATCCTTCAGGTAACTTTTTGTGAAGTCTACGCCGTGCGGCCAGGCCAGGTTGGTCAGGGCCAGGTTCCAGTCAGGTTGGGCCTTGACCGCCGAGAAGATGTAGACGAGAAAGAAGAGGCAGGCCACCAGCATGATGGACTGGGTCACCTTGTAATTTCCGCGCGTGATCAGCACAAAAGAGATGATGACGATCACGATCACAGCAGGAATGGGCGGGATACCGAACATGCCACTGGTGGTCTTGACCGCGGACAGCTCCGTGATGAGCGTGCCGATGTTGGCGACCAGCAGAGTCCCGAACATGAACGTAGCAGCGCGCACCCCATAGCGTTCGCGGATCAAATCTGCCAGCCCGCGGCGGGTGACGACCGTCAGGCGCATACCCATCTCCTGGGTCAGGGCCAACAGCAGGGTGATGACGGGCAGCAGGAACAGGATGGGATATCCCAACTTTGCGCCCGCGATGGAGTAGGTCGCCACGCCGCCCGCGTCGTTGTCGGCCATAGCGGTGATGGTGGCGGGACCGAAGACGGTCAGGAACAACAGCAGTTTCTTCCACAATGAGGAAAAAAAACGCCGATTGCGGTTGTAGAAAATCGTGTTTTCCATGTTCACCTCCAGTTATCGGTAAAAGCGCGGGAGGCGTTTCTTCCACGCGGTAGGAATGATCTTGTCGAGGGCGTCGTCGGCAGTGACGATGCCGTGCATGACGTTGTGCTCGTCCACGACGGGAATGGCGATCAGGTCGTATTTGGTGATGACTTGCGCCACCTCGTCCTGGTCGTCATCCGGAGCCACGCTCTTCACGCGGTCTTCCATGAACTCTTCCACGCGTGCGGAGGGGTCGGCAAAGATGAGGTTGGACAACGAGAACACACCCATCAGGTGATCGGTCTCGTCGGTGACGTAGACGTAGAACAGCGTCTCGGCGTCGGTGGCAGTCTCGCGCAGGATGCGGATGGCATCCGTAGCGGTGACATTCGGCGGGACACAGGCGTATTCGGTGGTCATGATGCCGCCCGCCGAATTTTCATCGTACGAGAGCAGCTTCCTGACCTCGTCCGACTCTTCGCGCTCCATCAAGGCCAGCAGGTTGCGGCTGCGCTTCTCAGGCAGTTCGGCCAACAGGTCGGCGGCTTCGTCTGGTTCCATTTCTTCGAGCAGGTCGGCCACCTTTTCGTCGGACATGTGCTCCACCAGATCGGCCTGGAACTCGGTCTCCACCTCCTCCAGGGTATCGGCCAATTGCTCCATGTTAAGCGCGTCGAGAAGTTGTCCACTCTCAAGTTTGTTCATATCGCTGATGATCTCGGCCACGTCGGCAGGATGCAGCTCCGCGATGCTTTCGACAGGCACACGCAGCCGCATGAAGGGATCATGCCGCAGCAGTTCGACATCGTCCCAGGAGATATAGGAACGGGTTTCAGGCAGGCCGAGAGCCGTCACCACGCCCGCGATGCCGATGCGGCGCAGAATACCCATCAAGCCAATATCCACGTTGCCCACGTACAGCGAGCCGTTGACGCGGACCAACTCCAGGTCGTTGACACGCACCACGCGCGCACCGTCGGTATCGATGATCTGCTTGTCGAGCACGTCCCGCGAGAGGAAGATGTCGTTTTCGGCGGGTTCGTACTGCGGAAGTTCATCCGCGCGACACTTGAGGGGTATCGAGGGCGCGAACAACGCCATCACCACGGAATAGGGCACGATGATGAGTTTGTTCTTGCCCTTGATTACCACGCCGTCCACGATTGGGTGGATCGCGTCGGCGGGCTCGCGGGCGATCAAGTCTTCCAGTTTTCCAATGTAGCGGCCATCATAGTCGGTGATGGTGTGGCCGAGGATTTCGCTCAAAAAAGCCATGGGGGCCTCCATATAATATTCCTGGTTGGAGAGAGGCAACAAAAAATCGCCTCCGCATGGAAAGGCGATTTGCACAGCCACATACACGTCTATTTCCCCCGAAGGCGCCTGCCAGATCAGGGAACAGACAGGCGGAGCGGGAGGGAAATCGCGTGCAAAGAGGATGAACCGTGCAATACGCATTTTCGCAGGGGGAAGATATGCTTATCACTATCTGCGTCCACGCGGAAACCTCCTTGCATCATGTGTTTGAATTTGCCGAGGCAGCACATGCTGGCAAAATGAAAGCCTCCCGTTAAAAACCAGGAGGCGGATGCGCGCGAAAAGAGAACGCTGCCTCTCTGGTTGAGCTTCAGCACTGCACATCGTAGGAATTTCTTCCAGCCACATCGGGTAAAGCCTTATGCCGACCTTACCTGGTTTACCCTTTGGCGTCTTTCGACGTTTCAGGACAATGGCCTGTGTATGTTGCAGCCGCCTGGCCTAACGAGGACTATTCAAGTTGCAGGCGAGGTTATACACCCGCAGGAAAGGACTTGTCAAGCGGTTTCAAGAAATTGCAATACTCGGGCAAGCCGGGAAACCCGCGGACGGAGAATCCCATCCGCCGTTATAATGGGGCCCATGTTCATAGACCAGATAGAAATTTTCGTGCGTTCAGGCAAAGGCGGCGATGGAATGGTTCACTTCCGCCGTGAGAAATTCGTGCCCCGCGGCGGCCCCGACGGCGGCGACGGCGGCAAAGGCGGCGATGTCGTGTTCGAGGTCAAGCCCACGCTCAACACGTTGTCCACCTTCCGCCCCAAGCAAAAGTTCAAGGCGGAGGACGGCGTCGGCGGTGGCTCCTCCCAACTGACGGGGCGCGGCGGCAAGGATCTCGTCATCCACGTCCCGCCTGGCACCGTCCTCTTTGAGTTACCCGCCGACGGCGGCGCTCCCATCCTGCTCGGCGACCTGACCCAGCCCGGCGAACGGCTGATCGTCTGCAAGGGCGGACGTGGCGGACGCGGCAATCAGCATTTCGCCACCTCGCGCAACCAGGCCCCGCGCACCGCCGAACGCGGTGAACCGTGGGAAGAGAAGCATCTCAAACTGGAACTCAAGTTGATCGCCGACATCGGGCTGATCGGCGTCCCGAACGCGGGCAAGTCCACGCTGCTCTCGGTGTTGACCAACGCCAAACCAAAGATCGCGGCCTATCCGTTCACCACACTGGAGCCGAACCTGGGCGTGGCCCCCATCGACGATGATACCAGCGTGGTACTGGCCGACATCCCAGGTTTGATCGAAGGCGCGGCGGAAGGCGCGGGCCTCGGCCACGACTTCCTGCGTCACATCCAGCGGACCCGCGTACTGGTTCACCTGCTCGACGGCCTCTCCTCCGACCCGCTGGCCGATTACAGCCAGATCAACGCCGAGTTGTCGCTCTTCGACCCGAACCTGGCAAAGAAGCCGCAGATCGTGGCGCTCAACAAGATCGACCAGCCCGAGGTGCAGGAACGCCTGAAAGAGTTGAAATCCTCTTTCAAGAAAAAGAAGGTGGAACTGCGTACCATCTCGGCCCTGGCACGCACCGACACACGCGACCTGTTGCTGGCCGCCGTGCAGAAGCTGGCCGAGACTCCCCCGTTGGAGGAATTCGAGGCACCCGTGCCCGTCTATCGCCCCGAGGCGGACCCGAACCAGTTCACCATCTCGCGCGAGGACGACGCCAGTTGGCGCATCTCGGGCGCGGGCATCGAGCGCGCCGCCTCCATGACGTATTGGGAACATGACGGCTCCGTGCGCCGCTTCCAGCGCCTGATGGAAAAACTCGGCGTGGACGAGGCCCTGCGCAAAGCGGGCATCGAAGAGGGCGATACGGTCCACGTCGGCGATTACGAATTGGAATGGCAGGAATAACAAAAGGCCTCGGATTTCTCCGAGGCCTTTTTTCATGGGCGCTTACTTCTTGCCCTTCTTTTCCTTCTTCTCTTTCTTTTCTTTCTTAACCTTCTTACCGCCGTTCTCGCCGCGACCCATCGCATCCATCACTGCCACCGAGGCGATCTGCACGATGGCGTTGACGTCGTCACCCGTCTGCAATACATGGACGGGGGCGCCCACACCCAGCAGGATCGGGCCAATGGCCTTGGCCTTGCCGAGACGAGCCAGCAGTTTGTAAGCGATGTTGGCAGATTCGAGCGACGGGAAGACCAACACGTTGGCATCCTTGACCGCGCTGAACGGATAGCGCTCGTCCACGATCTCGGGCACCACGGCGGTATCGGCCTGCATCTCGCCGTCGACCATCAGGTCGGGGCGGCGTTCCTTGATTAACTCCACCGCCTTGCGGACCTTGTCCGAGAGCGGGTGCGGCGTGGAGCCAAAGTTCGAGAACGAGAGGAAAGCCACACGCGGGTCGAGTTCGAGTTTGACGGCGAAGTCGGCCGCCAGGGTGGCGATCTCGGCCAGGTCCTCGGCGCTCGGGTCGATGTTGACCGTGGCGTCGGTGAACAAATACACACGGTCCTCGACGATCATGATGTACACGCCCGCAGCGCGGGTCACACCTTCGGCGGTGTGGTGAATCTGCAACGCCGGGCGGATGACCTCGGGGTAGTCATAGGTCAGGCCCGAGACGAAGGCATCCGCCTCGCCCATCTTGACCATGAGCGGACCCAACACGTTCGGGTCGCGCACAGCCTTGGCCACGTCGATTCGCGACATGCCCTTGCGGTTGCGCATCTGGTAATAGGCTTCTTCATATTCGCCGATGTTCTTCATCACAGCGGGATCGACGATGACAGGCTTGTAGTCCAGGCCCAGGTTCTTGACCTGTGTCTCGATGGTGTCCGCCTGACCGATCAGAATCGGCGTACCAATGCCATCTTCCTGAATACGGTGCGCAGCACGGATGATCTTCTGCTCCTCGCCCTCGGCGAAGACAACGCGTTTGCCGCCGCCCGAAGAACGGGCCTTGTTCTGGAAGAAGTACCGCACCTGTTCGCCCTTGCCCTGACGATAAGCCAGTTGCTCACGGTACTCGTCGATGTCGATCTGCTTGCGGGCCACCCCGGTCTTCATGGCCATCTCAGCCACAGCGGGAGCCTCCCACAACAGCACACGCGGGTCCAGCGGCTTGGGGATGATGTACTCGCGCCCGAACTTGATGCTTCCGCCGCCATACGCGCGGATGACCGAATCGGGCACATCTTCCTTGGCGAGGGCAGCCAGCGCCTTCGACGCCGCAAACTTCATCTCCTCGTTGATCTGTCTGGCACGCACGTCCAACGCACCGCGGAAGATGAACGGGAAGCCAAGCACGTTGTTGACCTGGTTGGCGTAGTCCGAGCGACCCGTGGCGATGATGACGTCCTTGCGGGCTTCCTTCGCCAGTTCGGGCTTGATCTCGGGATCAGGGTTGGCCATGGCGAAGATGATCGGGTCCTTGGCCATCGTCTTGACCATCTCGGGCGTCAGTACGTTCGCCACCGACAGGCCATAGAATACGTCCGCACCCTGCATGGCGTCCGCCAGGGTGCGATGCCCCTTGTCCACCACAGCCAGACGCTCTTTGTACTTGTTCATGCCCTCCGCGCGACCTTTGTAAACTACGCCCCTGGTATCCACCAGCATGATGTTCTCGCGCTTCACACCCCAACTGATAGCCAGTTCCGCGCAGGAGATCGCCGAGGCGCCCGCGCCCGAAATGACCAGGCGAATCTCGCTGTGCTTCTTGCCGACGATCTCCAGCGCATTGGCCAGGCCCGCCGAGGAGATGATGGCGGTGCCGTGCTGGTCGTCGTGGAAGACGGGGATGTCGAGCATCTTCTTGAGTTCTTCCTCGATGTAGAAGCACTCAGGGGCCTTGATGTCCTCCAGGTTGATACCGCCAAAGGTCGGCGAGATGGCAGCCACCACCTTGATGATCTCGTCGGGATCGTGCGAATTGACTTCGATGTCGAACACGTCCACATCGGCGAATTTTTTGAAGAGAACGCCCTTGCCCTCCATCACGGGCTTGCCCGCCAGCGCGCCGCGGTCACCCAGGCCCAGGATGGCTGTGCCGTTCGAGACGACCGCCACCAGATTGCCCTTCGAAGTGTACTCATACGCCAGTTCGGCGTCTTTTTCGATCTCCAGCACAGGCTCGGCCACGCCCGGCGAGTATGCCAGGCTCAGGTCACGCTGCGTGTCCATCGGTTTGGTGGGAACAATCGCCACCTTGCCAGGTTTTCCTTTCAGGTGGTGGTACTCAAGTGCGTCTTCACGAGTTATTTTTGCCATACTGTCTCCTTTGGTGGATTCAATGGTGTCTAACTTTAATTGATTATGGCATGAAAAAATAAAATGGGAAAGTTCCGTTTGTCATGTGTTTACCCCCATCCCCCACCCCGCCCGTGCGACGAGTGTCAGGCCGACCTGCTGCGCAGGTGTTCCTTCCTAACCACGAGTTTCCAATACAATCTGCCCAATTGATGGAACGTCCGCAGGATACGCCACGGGTTGAAAAATTGCGATGTACCATACTTGCGCGAAAAATGATGCACGGGAACCTCGGCAAACACACAGCCTTGATCCTGAATCTTCTTAACCAGTTCGAGGCAGATGGCCCCGCTGACGCTTTCCAATTCGATCTCGGCCAGCACCTTGCGTGGGATCAGGCGGAAATCACAATCCACATCGCGAATGTGGATGCCGAACATCAACGCCACCAGATTGTGATAGGCCTTCCCGATCACGATACGCAACAGAGAGTCATGTCGGGATAACTTATACCCGTTTACCGCGTCCACACCCGGGCGGAGGGCCTGCACCAGATCCACCAGTTCGAGCGGATTGTATTGCGCATCACCGTCCGTGTAAAAGACCCAGTCCTTGGTGGCGGCGGCAAAACCTGTCTTCAATGCCGCGCCGTATCCCTGATTGGCAGGGTGATGGATTACCCGCAATTCGGGATAGCGCACCGTCAGTTCGTCGAGCACCTGACCCGTATAGTCGCGGCTGCCATCGTTCGTCACGATGATCTCGTAATCGTTGGTCACCTGGCGCAGGGCCAGCAGCGCCGCCGTGACCATGCTGGCAATCGTCCCGCCATCGTTGTAGGCGGGGAATACGGCGCTGATACTGGAGATAAGCGGTGGATGAATCATCACTGAGGACTCTTCTGCGCCAGAGCCAGGACGCTCAACCCGAATGGCAATCCGCGCGAAGAAACCCATGGCGCCTCCGCCGCCAGGACCCGTCTCAGGATTCCGTTTAAACGGCCCACCTGCATCTCCAGGTCTGATTCCGCTTTGTGTGTGGGGCGCAGGCGCTCCAGCAGACGTTTGGCTGCCGCCAGTGGAAACAGCAGGGTATTGGCATAGGTCAGGTGCAGGGGCTTCAGTCCGCTCTGGTGCAACAGGTCGGCGATGCGGCGGACGGTATAGCGCCGCGCGGTGTGGATGATCTCATCATGGGCGCCGCGCAGCCAGTCGTAGGCGGGCAGCCGCAGAAACAGGAATCCGCCTGGGGCGAGAACACGCGCCAACTCGCGCAGGGCCGCCAAGTCACTGGAGACGGCGCGCTCGTACAGCACATCGAAGCTGGCGATCAGGTCAAAGGAAGCAGGGGCAAACGGCAGGTCCAGGAGCGAAGCGCGGCTTAAACGACGGAGGTCCCGCCTGCGGCAGAAATCCAGCGCCAGCGGAGAGAGGTCCACGCCGGTCGCCATGCCATATTCCTTGAGATACGTGCCCAAAGCGGCACCCGTCCCGCAGCCCGCATCCAACATGCGTAAATCACGGCGGGCAGGGAGCCAGCGATCGAACACAGCACGGGTGATAACTTCCATGCCCTGATACCACCAATGCGCCTGTTCAACCCGATACATCAACTCATATTCGCTTGGATCCATCCTTACGGAACCCGGTAGGCGACAAGAATCGTACGCGAACAGTCGTATTGATATTGCAGTTGGCCACCTGGATGCGCGTGTGCCCAGGTGAGCAATTCTGTGATGCGGTCTGGGCTGGCGATGATGGTTTCGCCTGACACAAAATCGACCGAATCAACCGAGGCGGGCAGGTTCGTCACGGGACGGGTTTGGCTGAGAAAATACGTCGAGGCGTGCGTACCATACGAGTAGATGTCGTTGCTGAGCAGGTAGATATCCGATTGGTTGTCCACGGTTTTGACGTATCTGCCCAGGTAGGAGGCAAAGCGGCCTGCCAGGTTATCGCCGTAGCGGCATTGGCCCGCAAAATCGCCGTAATACGTCCACAGGTTGAAGATCAGCAAACTAACCAGGATCGCGCCCACCGAAAGTTGATAGGCTCCCCGGGCCTGTTCCCAACCCAGGCCGAAATACTCGAACATCTGGTCCAGGCCGATGGCCGCCATGATTAACGCAGCAGGCAGGGCCATCAGCATGCGATAGGAATCCGCCGAGGGTGGAACCGCAAAGATACCGACCGCCAGTGTCGCCGCCCAGAAATTGCCGTTCAACAAGAGGTACTTTGGAGATTTTGTGCGCCACAAGGCCAGTCCCAGTCCCAGCAGAAAGATGGAAGCCGAGATCATGCTCAACATTGGGGTGGGCGAGCCGTAAAAATCGAGAGAGGGATAATAGATCAACGCCAGGAAGGCGTGCATCACCCGTCCAAACAAGATTTGCACGGCGCTTTGCCCCGTGGAAGCCACCGTTTCCGCCAGCCAGCCCGTGGCCAGGGTGCCATCCTGAGCCAGACGGTTGAGGAATTGTTCGGGATAGTGCGCCACGTAGTAGGCTTCGGGCAGGATCATGATCAGGAAGCCACCCCAAAAAGCCAATGCCTGCGGCAAGGCAGGCTTAAACCAGGAACGCAGGAATATGAAGCAGATGATCATGTAGACCAGGATCATGGCGGTAACCACCTGGGCGGTCAGGTACACGGAGAAATGCATCGCCAGGACAACCCCGCTCAGGGCGGTGCGCCAGAATTGCCGTTTTTCCAACCCGCTTAACAGAAAATACAATTCGAAAGGCACCAGCCAGGTCCCATGAATGTAAGCCACCGAGGCAATGCGGCTAAAATTGATATGGGTATGTGACATAGCAACCAGAAAGGCTGCAATGAAAGCCACCCGCTTCCCGCCAATCTGCCGAGCCAACATATAAATGGCTGGAATGGCTAGAATACCGCCAATGGCGGGCAGAAGGCGCAAGGCGAACGGGGTCGGACCAAAAAATCCCAGACACAGGTTGATGGCCTGCAAATACAATGCGCCGAAGTTGTCCCACAGGGCGAAGGGGTTGGCAAGATCGCCCAGGACGGTAGTCTGAGCGGCCATACCCACACGACCCTCATCTCCGTCCAGCACGCGGGGAATCTCACCCAGCTTATAAAATCGCAGCGATGCTCCCAGCAGGATGATCGCCAACAGAATCAGAAGCTCCGTACGATGACTTTTCAGCCAGGCCTTCCATTCCACCCAGGTCAACATCCTGTCGGAAAACGCGGCCACGTAGGCCAGTCCCGCCAGGGCCCAAACCGTCAATACGGGGATGAAATTACTGCGTGTGGAGATTTGAAACAAGCCTGATCCCACCGTGGCCAGAACAGACAGCATAAAAGCCGCAATCACCCACGCGGCCCGCTCCGAGATGAGGATACGCCCCGCAAGCCGCCGCGTCAGGAGGCCGGGTCGCACCAACTGGCTCAACAGGAATAAGACGACCCCCGCCAAGCTCAATCCCTCATAATGAGGGAACAATATCTTCTCGTCCAATGGGGCGGAATAAATTAGAAATTGCCCAAGCAAAATGAAGAACACACCCAAAAAGGCCACCAGCCGACGTATCCGCCTGACCTCCCCGCTTGTCTCAGGTTCCATAACTGCCATGAATGCCTCCATGAATTGCGTTCTGCCCGACTCTTGTCCGACAGAACACTGGCTTAATCTTCCTTTTTATCGCAAAAGATCGTCAAAAACGACAATGACATCCAGATTGTATCCCATATCCCAAATATGGCAATGGTCGGTCATATTGTGCTTTTTTTCACACAAAGAAATAATCGTATAGCAAAATCTTAACTTTCATGTATAATATGTTAATATCCGAAAGGATTTGGAACAGCCTACTCCGCCGCCCATTTGCGGCCACCGCTCGATTACGATTTGATTTTTTGGGTACGAGACACCGCCCCCTTTTTTGGCGGATCAAAAACCGATTTTTGCCAGGATTATGCATCTGTTTGACCTCACCCTGAGCCATTCCACGGTTTAACCACCTCTCCCGTGCCGCATTTTGCGGGACGTGAATCTGTCGCACCCATCCGAGTCGATTCGCAGCTGTGGCCCTCCCCGGGCATCTGGCTGCGTCTTGTTTTTTAATAACATGAAAACGATCACGGCCATCGAAGTCCAGAAGAATGACCCCAATCGGGTAAACATCTACCTCGACGGGGAGTTTGCCTTCGGACTGTCGCGCATCGTGGCCGCCTGGCTGAAGAACGGCCAGCGGCTGGACGAGGCCAAGATCGCCAGCTTGCAGGCTGCCGAGTCGCGCGAGCGGGCCTTCCAACAGGCTATGCTGTTCCTGAGCTACCGCGCCCGCTCTGAGGCGGAGATTCGACAGAACCTGCGCAAACATGAGTATGCCGACGAAGTCATCGAGGAGACCCTCCAACGGCTCCGGGAGGCTCGTCTGGCAGACGACAACGAATTTGCCCGCGCGTGGGTGGAGAACCGCAGTACCTTCCGTCCGCGCGGCAAACGGGCGCTGGCGTTGGAATTACGCCAGAAGGGCCTGGCCGACGAGGCCGCCCGCTCTGCCCTGGCCGGGGTCGACGAGGAAGCCTTGGCCTACGAAGCGGCCCGAAAACGGGCAGGCAGGCTCAAAGGTCTCGACTGGACCGAATTCCGAAAAAAATTGAGCGACTTCCTGGCGCGGCGGGGCTTTCCTTATTCCGTCATTGCCCCCACAGTCAGCCGCATCTGGAACGAGTCACATCCCGGGCAGGATCAAACTATTGACGACGAGGAACGAATATGAACCTACTGAATATCATTCTTGATATCGTATTTCTAGGTGTGGGCACTCTGTTGGGCTATTTTCTGCATCGCTACCAGGCAGACAGGGCCCTCCAAAACCAGCAGCAAAAAGCTGATAGCATCCTAAAGGGCGCCAATGAACAGGCGCGGCTGATCGAGTCGCAGGCGCGCGAGAATGCGGTCAAGATCGTGCAGGCCGCCGAATCGGAGATCAAGGAACGCCGCATCGAGCTGAATCGGGAAACCGACCGCCTCGACAAGCGCCGCTCCGAACTGGACAACCGCGTCGAAAAACTGGAACAACGCGAACAGGCCCTGAACAAGCGCCAATCCACCGTGGACCGCCGCCACAACGAGATCGAAAAGGTCTACCAGGATCAAGTAGCCAAGTTGCAGGAAGTGGCGCAGATGACCCAGGACGAGGCCCGCAAGGAGTTGTTTGCCGCGGTCGAGAAGGAAGCGCGCGGCGACATGGCGCGCATCATCCGTCAGATCGAGGCCGAGGCCCGCGAGGAGGGCGAGAAACGCGCCCGCAAGCTGATCGCCGACGCCATCCAACGCGTGGCTTCTGAGCACGTGGCTGAAGTCACCCGCGCCGTGGTGACCCTGCCCAACGAAGAAATGAAGGGCCGCATCGTGGGCCGCAACGGACGCAACATCAAGGCCTTCGAGCAGGCGGCGGGCGTGGACGTCATCGTGGACGACACCCCCGACTCGGTCACCGTCTCCTGCTTCGACTCGGTGCGCCGTGAGATCGGCCGCCGCGCCCTGGC
>CALFXA010000041.1 GCA_937928015.1 uncultured Anaerolineales bacterium
ATTCCGCATGAAGGTTCGAGTCTCCGCCCTGACCTGGCTCCTGTTGCTGGTCTCGGCCTGTACGCCGACGGTGTCGGAGACACCTGTCGTCGTTGTGCCTTCGCCGACGATGACCGCCATTCCCACCCCGCCGCCTGAGATGCCTGCGGAGCGGGCTTTTTGCGCCCCGCCGTATGCGCAGGACTCGATCTGGAACACGCCCATCGACTGGCAGGTTGCGCGCATCCATCCGCAGAGCAACCAGATGATGGCGGCTTTCTTCAAGCGCGACGACTGGATCGGTTCCGATGTGACGCAGTACGCGCCGAACATCTACTATGCGGATGCGAACACCCCGCTCGTGCCGGTTACGATGTGGCCCAGCCGCAGTTTCCGCGATGCGCTTTCGGACGCCGAGATTCTGTATGGTCAGCCTGGGGACGTGGTGTTTGTTCCGCTGCCGTCTGAGGCGCAGCCTGCCCCCGGTACGGATGGTGAACTGGTGATTGTCAACCGTGATACCGGCGAGGAATGGGGCCTGGCCAAGGCCAGCCGTGACATCGACGGGAGTTGGTCAGCGGGCAGTGTATATCGTTATCACCTCAACAACTCCGGTGTCCCGCCCAAGGGATTTGCCCAACGCGGCGCAGGCATCGGGTCACTGGCAGGTATTGTGCGTCCGTGCGAGGTGGAGCAGGGTGAGATTCGCCATGCCGTCACGATTGCGTACGATTATCCCTGTGCGCCCGACGTGTGCGCTGCCAATGACTGGCCCGCCGTCATTCCGCCTTTTACCAAGACCGATGGGGAAGGCACTTCGCAATATGACATTCCCGAAGGCGCACGATTGGTGATTCGCCCCGAGATTTCTGCAAGCGAGATCGAGCAGGTTTGCAAGGGAATGCGCGGATGCGTGGTATGGGTCAAGGCCATGCAGGCTTACGGCGCATTCATCGTGGACAATAGCGGTCACCCCAAGACCTATGGCGAAGGCAATCAGACTGCTCACTGGGATTCCTCGCTCTGGTCGGATGACATGCTGCGAAACATTCCGCCTGACTGGTACGCCGTGCTGGATTGGAATTTTCCCGCGAATTAGCGGGTTTGGTTGTACAATTGATTTGCTTATCGTAACCACGAAGCGCGATTGTTGGTTTTATCGGAGGAAGAGAGAGCATGACACTTCGTAAAGATTATCCTTATATTCTGCTTGCCGTAGCGCTGACTGCATTGGCTGCTACGGCGGTGGCCGACCCTGGTGAGTCGATCGGCACGTACGCCCTGTTGGGTTTGATGGGCGTGGCGGTGGTGATGGCGATTATCATCAACCCGAGCCTGGGTGCCTATGTGCTGATTGGGGCGGTATTCTCCAACGTCTCCCGCCAATTATCGGATCAAGGCCTGCCGGGTGTGATTAAACCGCTGGTTGTAGTGGTTTTCGTCGCGATCCTGGTCAGGAATATCTATGTTGGCGGGATTCCGCTCAACCGTCCGCGCACCTCGCGAATCGAGTTTTTCTTGATCGCCTACCTGTTCGTGGTGGCGGCATCGTTCCTGGTCGCCTCTGATCGCGACCTGGCCCTCGAACGCGTCATTGACCTGGGCAAAGATATTGTCATTATTTACTGTATCGTCTTCTCCCTGCGCAATCTGAAGGATTGGGATACGGCCGTCTACCTGATCGTGCTGGTCACGGTCGCTTTGAGCCTGTTGGGACTCTTTCAGGTGGCGACGGGTAACTACTCGCAGACCTTTTTCGGCTTTGCCCGCATCGGCTCGGAGAACCGTCTGGGAGGTCCCATCAACGAACCGAACATGTGGGGACAGGTGCTGGTGGGAGTCATTCCATTTGCGATCTTTGGATTCATGCGTGAGACATCCACCCGCAAGTGGATTTATGCAGTCAGCCTGGTTATCCTATTGGCGGAATTGCTGAACACGTACAGCCGTGGCGCATATCTTGCCTTGATGTTCGGGCTTGTATTGATCGCTTTCTTCTTCACGCGCTTCAATCCAGTGCTGATCTTTTCGGGAGTGGCGGCTCTCGTGCTGTTGTTGCCCATCCTGCCGCCGCAATATCTGGCCCGCCTGGAAACGATCTCCTTTCTTGCGCCCAACACCCAGAACGGGGTGTACCAGGAATCCTCCTTCCGCGGACGGGCCAGCGAGATGCAGACAGGCCTGCTCATGTTTGCGACGCATCCCATTTTAGGTGTGGGAGCTGCCAATTATCCAGTGAACTACCAGAAGTACACCCAGTTGATCGGCATGGAGGTCCGCTCGGAGGACCGCGAAGCCCATTCCCTGTACGTGGAAACGTTGGCCGAGACGGGCATCCTTGGATTTGCGGCGCTCCTCGGGATACTGATCTCCATTTTCCAGGCGTTGGCGCGCATCAAGTTGGATGTGATGAACTCGGTGGCGCACCAGAAATGGATTTCGCATATTTCCGCCCTGCAGGTATCCTTCATGAGTTATCTGTTCGCGGCTATCTTTCTGCATGGGGCATACATCCGCTTCTTCTGGATGTTCCTGGCTTTGGCGATGACCTTGATCACTCTGCTGTACGAAGACTTGAACGACCCCTATAAAACTGTGATCACACCCCGGGTGACCATTTGAGCGAGATCCAACCCAATCCAGCCGCGGAAGGCGAGGGTCTGACCCGCAAAGCCGGCCGCGGTATTTTTTGGAATTTCCTGACCTATGGCCTGGGCAAGGGCGGGGTGCTGATTACCACCTCCATCCTGGCCCGCCTGTTGGATCGCGGCGACTTTGGCCTGGTGTCCATCGCGGTCATCGCCATCAACTACCTGTCGGTGTTGAAGGACCTGGGGCTGGGCGTGGCTCTCGTCCAGCGCAGGGATGATGTGGAAGAGGGAGCCAACACGGTCTTCACCATCAATCTCCTGCTCGGAGTGACCCTGAGCGTGGTGGCCTTCTTCCTGGCCCCGCGGATGGCGAATTACTTCAACGAGCCGATGGTGACCTCGGTCCTGCGCTGGCTGGGATTGTCTTTCGTTATCAACGCTCTGGGAGCCGTGCACAGTGTTTTATTGGTGCGCGAACTGGATTACCGCCGTAAGATTGTCCCCGACCTTGGCAATACCGTGGTCAAGGGCATCGCCTCCATCGGGCTGGCCTTCGCGGGGTATGGGGTCTGGGCGTTGGTATTCGGTCAATTGTTGGGATCGCTGGCTTCCGTCATTCTTCTGTGGATCGTCCTGCCGTGGCGGCCGCGCCTTTCGATCAACCGCGGTATCGCGGGCTCGCTCGTCCGCTTTGGAGCTTCCATCATTCTCGGCGATGCGTTGAGCGCCTTTATCGACAACACAGCCTCGACTATCGTCGGGCGTGTGTTTGGCGCGGATAAATTGAGCATTTACACGCTGGCTTACCGCCTGCCTGAAGTGACCCTGATCGGCAACCTGTGGGTGATGAGCGGCGTGACCTATCCCGCCTTTTCTTCGATTCAGCATAAGCCTGAAGACATGCGGCGCGGTTCTCTGCTGGCGATTCGCGTCGTCCAGTTGCTGGCGGCGCCCATCTCGGTTGGGTTGCTTCTGGCCGCAGACCCCATCGTGCGGGTGGTCTTCGGCGAGAAGTGGGTGGACGTCATCCCGCTGCTGCGTGTGCTGGCGATCTACGCCTGGGTGTATTCCATCGGCTATCATGTTGGTGACATCTACAAGGCCATTGGCCGCCCCTACATCCTGTTGATCCTTGACGTGTTGACCCTGGTTGTGCTGGTGCCGTCCATGCTGGTCGGTTCCAAGTTTGAGTTAACGGGCGTAGCCCTGGCCTTGTTATTTACCACGATTGTCGAGCGCGTCGTCGGCCTGACCATCGCCTCGCGCTTTGTGAAGATCACCTTCCTTGAGATTCTGGGCGAGCTCAAACCCGCCCTGCTGGGCGTGGCTGCGATGGCTCCTGTCGTCTTGGCTGCCCTGTACCTTACCCGTGACCTCAATGTATTCCTGCAACTAGCGCTGGTCATCCTTGCGGGCGGACTGGCCTATGTGGCCGTGTTGTGGCAGGTGGAACGCGAGAACTTGATGCGCGTTGTGACGATGTTTACTTCGCGAAATAAATAGCATCCATGAGTATGGCGAAATCCTCCAACATTGTTTACATGATCGACGGGCTGGGGCTGGGCGGCGCAGAGCGGTTGATGATTCCGCTGCTGGCCAACCTGAACCGCGAGGTCTTCTCGCCGCGTGTGTGCGTCTTCCAGGTTCGCAACGGCAACCCAATTGCCGAGGATTTGAAGGCCCTTGGCGTCCCCGTGGACCTGCTGCCCATCCCGTACCTGCGCGATCTCTCAGCCCTGCCGCGCCTGTGGCGTTACCTGCGCGATGCTCAGGCCGACTTGGTGCATACCCAGTTGGAGTTTGCCAACATCCTCGGCAACCTGGCCGCCAAGGGAGCACGCTTGCCCAGTGTGTGCACCGTCCACACCATCCCGTCGCAGGAGGATATGAAGACCAAGACCCGCCTGCATCAGGATGTGGAATTCTTCTGCCTGCGGAATTTCTGCGACATGGTCATCTCTGTTTCTGAGGAAGCCGACCGCTTCCACAAGCAGGTAGGACGCCTCTCTCCCCGCAAGACGACCACCATCTACAACGGCATCGACCTGGCCCGCTTCACCGCCGAATCCCAGCGCGCGGACCCTCAAGCGGTCCGCCGTGAATTTGGGATTCCCGCCGCTGCGTCGTTGTTCATCACGGTGGCGGTTCTGCGCGAGTTGAAGGGTATCCAGTTCATGATCCAGGCCATGCCTGCCATTCTGACCCAGCAACCCGAAGCGCGCTACCTCATCGTCGGTGACGGCGACCATCGTGCCCAGCTGGTCGAGGAGGTTCGCAGACAGGGCGTGGAGAACCGCGTGATCTTTGCGGGCGCGCGCAAGGATATTCCTGCGCTGATGTCCGCCGCGGACGTGTTTGTCCTGCCCACGCTGACGGAGGCCCTGCCCACCGTCCTGGCGGAGGCGATGGCGGCGCGCCTGCCCATTGTGGCCAGCCGTGTGGGTGGCGTCCCTGAGATGGTCACAGATGGGGTGAACGGTCGGTTGCTGGAGCCAGGCGATCCCCGTCAATTGGCGGAAACCTGCCTCGAATTGCTGACCAGGCCCGAGTTCCGCGCGGAGATGGGTGGGCGGGGCCGTTCCATCGTCGAGCAAAAATTCGATGTCCGCGTCCAGGCGGAGCACTTGCGTACGCTGTATCAACGTCTGATGGAAGCCTATGGAAAACGATAAACTCCAAATCTGCGTGATCGAGTCGGCCAACGGTGGCGGTCTGATCCATTTTGCGTACCAGTTGTGCACCGCGCTGGCAAATGAAGGCGCAAATGTGACCTTGATTGTTGGCACAGAATACGAACTGGATTCTCTGCCGCATAACTTCAAGGTCTTGAAGATGCTGCGGTTGTGGAAGAGTTTCGAGAGCCGCAGCGAGGAGGACCTCTCCAATCGCTTCCGCCTGATGCAGAAGAAAGTATTTTGGATGGGACGCCGCGTGGTGCGAGGCGTGCGCTTTGTGGCGACCTGGATTAACCTGGTGCGCTATCTGGTGCGGACGCGCCCACATCTCATCCAGTTCTCGCGCTTTGACCACGCCGTGGAGGCCTTCTTCATCGCGTATCTCAAGGCGCGCGGATTTACGCTCAGCCAGGTGTGTCACGAATTCGAGTCGCGCGAGAACGGTCACGTCTTGCAGAACATGCTGGCCAGTTTGTACATGCGCGCCTATCGTTCCTTCTCGGCCATCTTCCTGCTAGCGCACGAGAGCCAGGGACGCTTCCTGAGTCTGTTCCCATCGCTCGATCCTGCGGCCACGCACGTCGTGCCACACGGAAACTCGGACTGGATGCTGGGCGTTCAGTCCCCGCCTGAGAAAGTCCAGTTGCGCAACCGCTATGGTCTCAATGATGAGGACAAAGTGGTGTTGTTCTTCGGCTTGCTGGCCCCCAGCAAGGGGCTTGAGGATCTGGTGGATGCCTTCGCTCTTGCGCAGTCTTCGTGTGACGCCAAGTTGGTCATTGCTGGGTATCCGACTAAACAGTTAAACCTACTCAGGCTTCATGAGCGAATCGCGGAATTGGGCCTGGGCAACAAGATCATTCTCGACCTGCGCTACATCCCCGTGGACGAGGTCGGTTCGTTGATGGACCTGGCGACCGTGGTGGTATATCCCTACCTCTCCAGCACCCAAAGCGGATCGCTGCAGGTGGCGTACACCTTCAGCAAGCCTGTCATCGCCACGGAAGTCGGTGGCCTGCCCGAGGTGGTGGAAGACGGCAAGAGCGGATTCCTGGTGCCGTCGCATTCGCCGTCCCTGCTGGCAGAGAAGATCGTCATGCTGGTCAACAACCCCGAGCGGGCGCGGACGATGGGCCAGTATGCCCGTCAACTGGCCAGTACGCGTTTCGCGTGGGACACCGTCGCCAGACAGATGATGGATGTGTATCGCGAGTTGTGAACCTAAACAAAAAAATCCCGCCGACGTCGGCGGGATTTTTTTGTTTTGAACAGGTCAACGTCTCAGGCGGTTGATTGGGGAAATCAACGCGCAGAACTCGGGCATGGTGTGCGCATGGGAGATGAAACTCCTGCGGATGGCGTAAGGGGACTGACGTACCTCTCGCAGGCTGGCAGGTCCGTTGAGCAGGGTGTAGGCGGTGATGCAGCCCGCCTCTTTCGTGATCTGGATCACGGTCTCGTTGAAGTCGGTACTCATGCCGTTGGGATAGGCGAAGCTGGTGATGGGCCTCCCCAATTCAGCGGAGATCTTTGCGAGCGAGCCTTCGATCTCGGTCCGCGCCCGCTCGGGTGGGATGCGGGTCAGGATGGGATGGTTGACGGTGTGGCCGCCGAACTCGATGCCGTTGGCACTCATTTCGCGGACCTGGTCCCAGCTCATCATCAGGGATTTGAAGAAACCCTGCGGGACGGCCACTCCCAGCGCCTCGGGCAGCCTCCGCACCCAGGCCTGTTTCTCGTCCTCGGTCAAGCGCTTGAGGGACTCGATCCAGGCGTGGGAGACGCGCTGTTTGCCCGCCTCGTCATGCCAGGACTGTTCGGTCCCATCGGGGAAGGCGATGCGGTCCTGCTGTGTGTGAGAGAAACAATAAGCCGTCAGGTCCCAGAAGAAGGGCGCGTCGGCCTCGATGTGTCCCGCAGTGAGGAAGATGATGGCTGAGAATCCGTACTTGCGCAGGATGGGATAGGCATTGACGTAGTTGTCGAGGTAGCCGTCGTCGAAGGTGATCAGCGCGGCGTGGGGCGGGAGTGGTTTTCCCTCCAGCAGCCAGGCGTGCACATCCTGCACGGAGACCACCTTGAACCAGCGCGAGAGGTATTGCATCTGACGGTCGAAGTCGGCCGCCGACGCGCTGACGTTGGGTTGGAAGGTATCTGCGTCCAGGTCGGCGATGCGGTGATAGTTGAGCACGGTCAGGGACTTTGCCCAAAGCGGACGTCCCAGGTGGATCAGCCCTGAGTTGAACCCGAAATTAAGCAATCCCCTGACCAGACTGGAGCGCTTGAATCGTTTGGGTGGCGACGATAAATACATGAAATTTCCTTTTTAGCGCATTCGCGATTGATGAAAAATAAATGCCTTGCGGTAGGCGTCCATGGTCTTTTGGAATTGCGCCTCCAGACTGAACTCGGTCTGAATGCGCTGGACGGCGTTGCGGGCCAGTTTACTGGCAAAGTCGGGATGATCAATCAGTTCCATCAGCGCGGAGGCCAGGGCCATCGGGTTCTCGGCGGGGACCAGCAGCGCCTCCTGACGGTCGCGCACGAGCTCGGGCATCCCGCCCACGTTCGAGGCCACGATGGGACGTCCCATCGCGCCCGCCTCCAGCAGGGCAATGGGCGTGCCTTCGTAGCGGGACGGCATGGCGAACAGGTCACTGGATTTGAGGATGGACAGCACCTGCTCGCGGTTCTGATGTCCCGCCAACGTGACTCGTTGCGACAGGCCCAGGCTTTGGATCTGACTCTCCAACGCTCCACGCGCCTCCCCGTCCCCGACGAGGAGCAGGTGCAGGTGCGGAATATCCGCTTCGAGCAATTTGACGGCATCGATCAACACGTCGTAGCCCTTGATGGGCACCAGCCTGCCGACCGCCGTGCAGACGACCGCGTCCGCTGGGATGGAGAAGGCGCTGCGCAGCCAGTCCCTGCCGCCTGGGATATCTTCCGCGCGGATGGAGACAGCGTTATAGATCAGCTCGATATGGTCTTCGGGAAGACCCGAGCGCAGCAACGCCTGGCGGTCCCGTTCGGAGACCGTGATGTATAAGTTCAAGGCATGATTGGTAGCAAGTTCGAGCGCGGTGTACATCCGCCCTTTGAGCGAGGCGCGGCCATGTTCGCTGGCATACCAACTGTTGATGGTCGAGACGAAGGCCACGTCTGTGAAGAGAGCCGCGGCGCTGGCCCAAAACTTGGACTGGATGTTCTGCGTGTCCAGTAGTTGATAGCCCTCCGAGCGGATCAGGCGCACCAGGTTTTGGAGGATGCGCAGGTCGGTCTTGCCCTGCCCGACGATGCGCTGGGAAATGCCCAGGTGTTCGGCCTCGCGGCTGATGGCGCTGCCCGCCAGGGCGGCCAGGGTCAGGCGGTCCGCTTCGCCGTGTTGGAGAATCGAGAGGATGCGGGAGGTGGATCCACCATACTTCATGGACAGGTCCACGACCAGCGTCTTGGGCGGGTTGGGCATCGGGTCTGGGCTCACGGTTTATCTCCGCTCGATGCGAGTCCACAGGTGACCGGGCTGCTTCTTCAGGAATTGGAAGAAACCTTGCAGGGCCGCTAGGTTGCTGTTGGTGAGGAAGGTGGGCAGGTAGAACAACAGGCGCAGTTTGCTCTTGCCCTGCTTCTGCTGGATGAAATTCCCCACCAGCGCCATCAGATAGAACAGGATTTGCAGGGCGAGCAGAACCAGCCCGAAGGGCAGAGTCAGGAAGAACCCACTTGCAGGCCGTGGATATGGAAGGACCACCGCCAGGAAGTTCGTCAGCAGGGCTGCGATCATGAAGAACGGGACAAGCGGACGCATGAACTTGTGGGAGAAAATCTGCCAGACCAGCAGGGGCTGATTGAAGGGCAGCACCTGGCCTGACATGGCGATGGCCTGATAGCGTCCCGCGTTGATGCGCCTGCGGCGGATGACCTCGTCTTTGGCGCTGGGCGAGACCCGCTCGCTGGACCTGGCCTTGGGCTCATACACCAGCCGATAGCCCTGACGCACAACCTGCATGGCCGTGAAGAAATCATCATTGATGATGTTGTCGGGAGGGCGAATATAGGCAGCCTTGCGGACGGCGAGGATCTCGCCCGCCACGCTGGTGCAGGACCCCAGACGGGACTCCTGTTTCTTGATGAAGGACTCGTACTTCCAGTACAGGCCCTCCGATTCGCCCAGGTCCCCGTCGCCTTTGAGGATGACCTTGGCCCCCGTCACCGCACCCACGCTCGGGTTATGGAAGGGCAGGGCCAGCTTCTGCAGCGTGTCGGGCTGATAGAAGTTATTGGCGTCCGAAAAGACGATGATCTCGCCGCGCACCTGCTGCATGGCGCGATTGATGGCGGCCATCTTGCCGCGCCGCTCGGGCTGGTGGAGCAACTCCACGCCCTGACTCACAAAGTGCTGGACCAGGTCGGGGGTGCCGTCGTCGGAGCCGTCGGTAACCACCAGGATTTGCAGCTTCTCACGCGGATACTCGCTGGCGAGGCTGTTCCTGAGCTTCTCCTCGATCACAGATTTCTCGTTATAGGCTGCGATCAGCAGGGTAAGCGCAGGCAGGGGGACATCGGCTTCTATGCCTTTATCTTTTCCCTTCTTTCCAGGCAACAAGGCGATGAGGAGGGGATATCCAAAATATGTGTACGCGATGAGTAGCAGGCTGACCCAAAAAAGAATGGAGAGCAGGTAGGCGGCAAGTAGTTGCATTGTGATTTCCAATTCGGATTGATTTTCGATGAAAAAATACACTTAAGCAATACCCATTTGGGGGATGTCCAAATGTCGCACCGTCCCTTAACATGCTGAGATAGTCAGGGGACCCGCCGCCTGGTTTCTTTTATGTGTAAAGAATGATAAAATAATCAGACGGTATTTGCCCGATTATAGCATCCCAATTCTGATTTCGTTCGAGAGTTGAGGCTCCGCTTCGGGATAGCCGTGGAGAGAGAGACGGGCCAACCGATTGGCCCGCGGATGAATTGAGAGAGTTCATCGAGTTCGATCAGATTCAGAGGAGAGACAATTTATGGAGATTCGTTTTTTCTTCAAGGTCATCCAGCGCGGCTGGTGGATGATCCTCATTTCGGCTTTACTGGCAGTCAACTTCTCGTTGATTTATTCTTATTACATCGCCAAGCCGGAATATGAAGCGGTGGCACGCTTCATCGTCAGCCCCAACCTGCAGAACACAGACAGTCGTGATATGGTCAACAGCCTGGAGGCGTTGGACAAGCGTTCCATCATTGCGACCTACGCCGAGGTGCTGAACAGCTACCAGATCACCAACGAAGCGCTGCAGATGCTCCGCAAGAACCCGGCTGAATTCGTCGGGTACACCACTTCGGCCACCCTCCTGCCAGACGCGAATATCATCCGCTACAGCGTGCAGGGTCCCGACCCTGAAGTGGCGGCCATGCTGGCGAACAATATCGGGCAATACGCCATCGACTACGTCCGCAAGTTGTACATCGTCTATAACATCGACTTCCTCGACAAGGCCACCGCGCCCGAGGAACCCTACGCACCGCGCCCGCTCCAGGACGCGCTTTTGGCTTTACTGGTGGGCATCGTGATCGGCATGGGCCTGGCGATCTTCCGCGACCAACTCTCCGGGACGCTGGCGCGTGTGGGTCAGCGCAACATCGTGGATTACGAGTCGAGCGCGCTCACGCGGGTGCAGTTCGAACGCCGCATGCGCGAGGAGATCTCGAAGCAGCCAGACGTGGTCATCACGCTGGGTATCATCTACCTGAATGGCATTCAGGAGATCTACGACTCCCTGCCCCAGATGTACGTGAACCAGATCCTGCGCAAGGTGACGGAGACGCTCAAGTATCAACTGCGCGGCAACGACCTGGTTGGACGCTGGTCGAAGCTGCAATTCTCCGTGCTCTTGCTGTCCACTGACGGCACGGCCGCCATGAGCCGCCTGGAACGCATCCGCGCGATCCTCGATCAGCCGATGACCCTCGAAGGCGCCGAGGAACTCAGCATCCACCTCGACCCGCGCATCGGCTTCGCCGATCGCCAGGGCGGGGAGGCGGTCTCGGTGACCTCGAACCAGGCCGAGAACGCGCTGGATGTGTCCATGGCCTCGGATGTCAAGGTCACCATGTACAAGGTCCGTCCGTTCGGATAAACCTCAAGATGTGTTTAGTGGATAATGGAGTTTGTTCATGAGAAGTAAAATCCTTGTTCTTACCCTCCTGGTGGCGATGCTGCTGGTCTCCCCGTTCCAGGTCATGGCCCAGAGCCAGACCCCGCCGGGGGTCCAGGTGACCGCCGACCGGGTGACGTTTTCCTTTGCTGACCTGCGTTCCACCGACATCAGTTTACTGAGCCCGCTTTCCATCAACCGCTTGTTGTTCAGCTTCCCCTCCAACTGGCAGTTAACGGGGGGCACGTTCGACCTTCAGTACGACGTCCTGTTGACGGGCTCGGACATTGCGCGCATCCGGAACGGCGGCGGCGTGTTCGGGGGCAACCTGTTCGTCAAGGTGAACGACCTGATCGTAGCCACCATCCCGATCAATACCAGCGGCAGCTACGTGCAGAAGATCACGCTGCCCGCCCAGGCCCTGATCCCCACCCGCGAAGACGGCCGTCACATGGTGACCTTCACCTTCGACTCGCAGGTGAGCTGCGTGTACGATATCAGCGCCATCGTGACCTTGAAGAGCGCCTCGTTCTTCGACATGGGCTACACCTCCACCAGCCCCGCGTTGAACCTGGCCCGCCTGCCCGCACCCTTCTTCCTCGAAAACTCGCTGGTGCCTGACGGCGCGCGCGTGGTCGTTCCCGATCAGCCGGATGCCGCCGAACTCCAGGCGGCGATGAACGTAATGGCGGGCTTCGGCGCGATGATCGCCAACACCTACGACCTGAAGCTGGTCAGCCTGGGCAGCCTGAGTGAAGCCGACCGCGCCAACTATCATCTGATCTTCGTCGGCCGTCCCGAACAATTTACGCTGCTCAATGATGTGGCCTTCAAGCTGCCCGTCAAGGACGGCAAGTTCGTGGACCTACCCGAGAAGTCGGCCGAGGACGGCATCCTGGAAATGGCGCTCTCCCCGTGGAACGCGAACAAGGCCATCCTGCTCGTCAGCGGGACCAACACCCAGGCGGTGCTCAAGGCGGCTTATGCCTTCAGTTCCGCGCGCGTGCTGGTCTTCGAGGACCCCCTCCTCTCGTACGTGTCCAATGTGCAGTTGCTCACGCAGGACCTGCCCGCCGTGGAGGACTTTACCCTTTCGGACCTGGGCTACACCACCGCCAACGACGGCCTGTTGAGCGGCGTGGGCGTGAACTCGCGCGAGTTCACCTTCTTCGCTGCGAAGAACCAGTTGACCAGTCGGGACGGCTACATCGACCTGATCTACTATCACTCGGGAATGCTCGATTACGGCACCTCGTCCTTCTCGCTGTACCTGAATGGCGAGGTCTTCTCGACCATCGTCTTCAACAAGGACTCGGAGCAGGTCACCGACTTGCGCGTGCGTATTCCCCCGGGTCTGCTGCGCTATGGCGAGAACCGCCTGGAAGTGCGCGCCAACATGCTGCAGCTTCCCTCCTGCGACCAGAATCTGTCCTTCGATCCCTGGCTGACCGTCTCCGACCAGACCAGCTTTCACCTGCCGGTCTCGGAAGGCGTGGATGTCAAGACCCAGGTCCTGCGCGACCTGAAGTATTATCCCGGCCTGTTCTCCACCAGCAGCGACCTGGGCGACGTGGCCCTGGTAGTCCCCTCGAACAACCCCGACAAGTGGACCCTGGCGGGAACCCTGGCTTACAACCTCGGCGAGACGGTCCAGCCGGTGCTATCAAACCTGGCTTTGACCTTCGGCGAGGACGTATCCGAAACACTACGCAACTCCTACTCGTTGATCGTGATTGGCAAGGCCTCGGAGCTGCCCTTCCTGGCGACCCTCAACGATCAATTGCCCGCGCCCTTCGACCTGGCCACCGACACGGCCAGCGAGCGCCAGTTGCAGATCTCCTATCGCATCCCGCCGGGCCAGAACGTGGGCTACCTGGAACTGCTGGCCTCGCCGTACAACACCGAGAAGACCATCCTGGTAGTCTCGGGGAACACCGACACAGGCGCATCCATTGCCGCGAACGCGCTCCTGCAAGGCACCCTGAAGGACCAACTGGCGGGTGTGTTCGCCGTGACCAACGGTTCGCAGGTAGCCAGTGGCAACGGCCTCTCGCCGTTCTCGATTACGGGGCAGGTGGTGCCCGGGTCCGAGCAGGTGGTCAACCCGCTGCCCGCGGGCGCTCCCGCCGTCCTCACGCCGCCCGCCTGGCTGGTGCCATTCATGATCGGCACGGGAGTGGTCATTCTGCTGGTGGCCGTGTTTGTGCTGATCCGTTACATGGAGAAGAAACGCATCCGCCGCCTGACTGACCGACCGTCGGAGGCCGATGAGGACGCCGAAGACGAAGACCCGAACGAGCAAGACCAGTAAACCCTGCCTGAAAGCGAAAGCGCCTCCGTTGCAAAACGGGGGCGCTTTTTTGCTGAGTCTTTCCGCTGCCCGATTCGAGCATGGGCGCGGATGGACGCCGAGCTTGTCCGATTGGGAAACCCTGGGATCAGCGGACCTTCTCCCGCGCGGCCCGTTCGAGGATGCGGAAGGCGTAGGTCAATACCGCGGCGGGATCCTCGGGCGGCTGGCCGTTTTCCAGCCGCTCCAGCATCCCCAGCAGAGACCCGCGCACCCCGCTGGCGCGGTGCGCCCAATGCGAATCGACCGAGACGCGTTCCAGGCGGTCGAGCAGCAGGCGCAACAGGGCGGGAGAGATGTCCATGACGCGGATTGTATCGTAAGTTTGGACAATTACTGTGTGAAGTTTTTTTCTATTGATGCTGTACTGTTTATCAGGTAGACTGTAGCAGGTTGTTTCTGTACTAGCCACATTTCGCCCATTTTCAAGGTCCCTTTGATATTTCAACTGACCAATATCAGCCTTATATTATTCGTCACTACTTTTCTTAATTCTATCGCCACCTTTGTTAGCTGGCGGAGAAAGAAAAATAATGTTGGCTTGTACTTTGCTTTTGGCTTGACCTTTACCACTGTCTGGACTCTGGCAGCCGGGTTGGATTATGCCGCTGTTCCCATCCCCTTGAAGGTCTTTTTTGCAAAACTTGAATATTTGGGTTACAACGCTGCCCTAGCTTTTTTAGGCATGTTTGCCCTATCGTATGCAGGGCATGATGACTGGTTGAGAAAAAGCTGGGTAAGGGTGTTCTTCGTCTTTGCTCCTTTGTCCAATATCCTGGTGGCATGGACCAACGAATGGCACGGATTACTGTGGACTAATTTCCTTCCCAGTGAATTCAGCAATAATGTAGTGATCTTTGAACATGGTCCACTACAGGCTTGGGAAGCTGTTACTGGATACTTGATGATCATGGTCGTCGTCGGGAATTTGTGGCAGGCTTCCCGACAAGGTTCAGAAATGTCGAAGCGGCAAGGCCGTTGGCTTTTCCTCGCCAGCCTTGTGCCTATCGGAGGGAATCTTTTATATCTACTGGACATCAAAGAGGTTAGCGGCGTCGACTGGTCCTCTGTTGCGTTTTCCTTTTCGGCCCTTTTCTTCTTTATGGCTCTTTACGACACGCACTTCCTCGATATCGTGCCCATTGCACGCCATACCATTATCGAGCAAATGGACAATCCCATTCTCGTACTGGACATCGAAGATCATGTAGTCGATATAAACCCGTCTGCGATTAAGACCTTTGACCTTAACTTGACTCGATTAAGGAACATCTCCGTCCATGAGGTCATGGCCGACTGGCCTGGAATTGTGGAATTGGTATCCGGGGAATGTCAAACGGCTTTCCAGTCACCGCTTAATCTCCGTGGAAGTGAAAAGGTCTTCGATATACATATGACGCCCCTGACAGATACCCGAGGGGTGAGGTGTGGAAAGTTGATTGTGTTTCGAGACATTACCAGGCAGTTTCAAGTGGAGCAGGAATTACTAGCAAGTGAGGAACGTTACCGCACCGTTGCCGACTATACTTACGATTGGGGTTATTGGATTGCGCCTGATGGCAAAATTCAATATATGACCCCTTCGTGTAAAGAGGTTACGGGTTATACATTTGAAGATTTTCTCCAAAACCCAAAATTATTGGATACGATCATCCTACCTGAGGATCAGGCTGTGCTGGCTACACATACCTCCTCGGTGTCAGCGCGAAACCAGAGCGACGTTCAAAGCATCGTAGACTTTCGTATTCGGCGGAGAGATGGTCAGATCCGGTGGATTTCTCATGTGCGCCGACACATTCGAAAGTCTGATGGCACTGATCTTGGATTGCGCATTACCAATCGTGATATTACTGACCGCAAGCGCGTAGAGGAAATTAACCTCTTTCGTGTAAAACTATGGGAGTATGCGGCCTCTCATTCGTTCAGGGAATTTATCCAAATGGCCCTGGGTGAAATCTGTTCTCTCACCGAAAGTCTAATAGGCTATTATTCGATTATTGAAGGGGATCAGGGAACAATTTCGCTCCAGGCCTGGATACCTTTTGATCAAGAGATATCCATGACTGTACCAAAAGAATTTCATTATCAACTTGACGAAGCTGGTTTATGGGGAGAATCTTTTTATAGACAAATGCCGGTTATTTACAATGAATACGTACCGGTGTCTTCTGAAATACTTCCTGTCATTCGCGAAAAATTTGTACGGGCACTTGTGGTTCCGGTCGTTCGCGGCGGCAAGGTGGTTGCCCTGCTGGCGCTTGGCAACAAACCTTCTAATTACACTCAGGATGATGCCGAGCTTGCTTCAAATCTCGCGATCATTACCTGGGTGGTGATGAGTCAAAAATTGGCCGAGGAAGAGTTGCGGCAGACTCAGGATCAGCTTGTTGAACAGCAGAGTGAGTTGGCGCGTTCCGAGGAGCGCCAGCGCATGGCGCGCGACCTGCACGACTCGGTGAATCAGTCAATTCACAGCATGGTCTTATTTTCAGAGACGCTAGAAGCTACGCTCAAAAAGAGAAACTATGAACGGGCTAGACGATTGATCGAACGCTTGCAGGAGAGCGCGCGACAATCACTCAAAGAGACGCGACTATTGTTGTACGAATTACAGTCTAGTTCTCCAGACAAGGAAGTGAATTTAATCCAGGATTTGGAAACACGCCTTTCGACAGTGGAGCGCCGTGCTGGGGTCCGGGTTCAATTCGTCCACACTGGAGTCGTAGAGTATTGTCCTCTGGAATTGCACGCAAACCTCTACTGGCTTGCCGTGGAGGCCCTGAACAATGCGATCAAGCATGCCCAGGCTCGCGAGGTGCGGGTCGCGCTTCAGTGTTCTGCGGAGCGCTTGGTGCTGGAAATCAACGATAACGGAATAGGATTTGACCTCGATAAAGTTGGAAAAGGCGGTATAGGGCTGGGAAATATGCGTGCGCGCGCAGATATAATGGGCGGAACGTTGAACGTTATATCGAAGCCTCGAAACGGCACGACCGTACGATTCATGATCGAAAAGCCGATGGAGTAAAGATGAAAAAGATCAAGGTTTTAATCACAGACGATCATCCCATGATGCGCGAGGCCCTGCTGGCCGCCTTGGAAGATGAACCCAATATCGAGGTTATAGGTGAGGCCAGTAGTGGCTTTGAGGTATTTGAACTACTAAAAGGGCTTGCTCCTGATGTGGTTTTGATGGATTTACTCATGCCGGGCATGAGCGGATTGGATGTAATTGCAGAACTTCAAAAGGACTACCAGCAGATCAAGGTGTTGGTAGTGAGCAGTTTGGAGGATGAAGAAAAAATATTGGCAGCCATCCAAGCCGGGGCGCTGGGTTACTTTCCCAAGACCGCGCCGCGTTCCTATCTGATTGAGGCGATCCAAAAAGTGGCTGACGGAGTTCCCTATCTCCCATCGGGAATAGCAGCGAAATTGTTCAAGAGCCTGCGTGAGATGAAACGGGCATCCTCTCCTTATACAGAGGGTGAATTACTTACTGCGAGGCAGGCTGAGATCCTGGCTTTGCTTGGAGAAGGCCGTTCGGACCAGGAGATCGGCAGCACCCTGCATCTCACAGAGGCTACAGTGAGGTCTCACGTTCACCATATCCTCCAGCGCCTTGGATTGGAGACGCGTGCCCAGGCAGCAGCGTACGCAAATCAAAATCGAAAAATGAGTTAAGACCGGTTTTCACTTTTTCAAAAGGCCCATCGCGGGCCTTTTTGTTTAAGTCTGTTTAAACTTTTGTGCATGTTGACTTAAACAAAATTTCCAC
This sequence comes from uncultured Anaerolineales bacterium, assembly GCA_937928015.1. Classification (GTDB taxonomy): domain Bacteria; phylum Chloroflexota; class Anaerolineae; order Anaerolineales; family Villigracilaceae; genus JACPVF01. Next base: position 17,523 of record CALFXA010000041.1, read on the forward strand.
ATAATTTCCACACCCTGTCGATGTGTTAAACGGGCCTTTCTGATATTTTTGCACCATGACTAGGATGGCCCCAGTTTCTGTTCTTGTAGTTGATGCTCACCCCATGATGCATGAAGCCTTGTGCGCTGCCATTTCTCTCGAGCCCGACCTGGCCCTAATCGAGCCAGATGCCAGCGGCACGCTGATGCTTTCCATCTTGCAGGAGCCGATTTTCCTTTCCTGCATCCCTGATGTCATCCTGCTGGCATTGGGCAACTCCGGGCTGGAAGAACTCGAGTCTCTGAAAGCCATTCGCAATCAACTACCCGGTGTGGTTATCCTGGCCCTGGTCACGAATGAAGTGCCCGGTCAAGAGCAGGCCGCCCTGGCGATGGGGGCAGATGCAATATTGAGCAAGGCCGTCTCGCGCGACAAGTTGCTTGGTGCGCTGCGCGAATCGTGGATGGCCGTCTCGCTGGGGCGCGGGGAAGAAGATAATAACGACCACGGAAATGGGAATTCAAACGAGGAGGTGTAACGGGGATAACTTCGACCTTTATTGCCAGCATTGATTTGGACGAGAGCGAATATCCGCTCACCATCTTTTCTTTTTTCGACCAAGGAGAATACAGTGAAACAAAAATTTCTACATACTGCGCTGGCGGTTGTCACCCTTCTCGCGCTACTCTTCGGCGCTGTGGGCGTTACAGCCGTCCACGCGGCCGGCGGACCGTTGGTGGCATCCTGGCATTTCGACGGGGATTATTCCGACGCCTCCAGCAATGGCTACAACGGCACGCTTTTCCCCTCTAACTCTTATCCGTCCTTTTCCATGGATGTGCCTGCGAGTGGCGGAAGCAACTCGCTGCAGTTCGACGGCGGGAACGGGTACGGGATGGCCACGCTGGGGAATGAGATCTCCGGCAACCACACCTTTACGGTGTCGTTCTGGATCAAATATGTCCCGCAGGCCAAGCGCCAGTGGGTGATGCTGCTGGGAAACCCGTCCACCCTGCAGGGCGTGCATTGGCTGATCGACGCCAATGGTATGACCAACTTCGGCGTGTTCGATGGCGGCGGGAACCTGTTCGACTTCTCGCCCTATGCCAACCAGTGGGTCAAGGTGACCACGGTCTATTATGCCAGCGCGTCCCGTTTTAGCACGTACGTCAACGGACAGTTGATGTCTACCGCGATTGCCAACACGCCCAGTCTTCCAACGAGCACGCCAGCTTATGTGGGGTATGGCCCTGCCGCTTATATTACTGGCGGCGACATGCAGTATGCCGGCTACCTGGACGAGGTGGAGGTCAAGGACTGTGTGGATGCGGTCTCTGTCTTCAATACCAATGACAGCGGGACCGACTCGCTGCGCCAGGCGCTTGCGGATGTCTGTGATGGTGGGACGATTACTTTTGATAGCAGTATCAACGGCACACCCATCAATCTCGCCTCTACGCTGTCCGTCACGAAGAACGTTACCATTCGAGGCAATGGTGCAGCCAATACCATCCTTCAAGGTACAACCAATGTCCGTCACTTTACGCAGACCGCAGGAAACCTGACGCTGGATGGAATGACCTTACAAAACGGTTCTTGCGCAGGCGGTTGCCCAAGTCATGGATCGAATGGCGCCGCGGTTCTCAATTGGTCTGGCGGCACTTTGACCATTCTCAACAGTACCTTGAAAAACAACGCTGGTAGTTTGAATGGTGGTGCCGTAGGAAGCTTTGGTACCGCCTTGGTGGTCAGGAACAGCACGTTCTCTGGTAATACGTCTACTGGTGGCGCAGGTACGGGCGGGGCAATTACTGCGAACGGCACCGTGGATATCTCCAATAGCACGTTCTCAGGGAATTCAGCCGCCTTTCTTGCCGGGACCATCTTTATCAACGGCGGCACGGGTAGTCTCATTAATAACACCATAGCAAATAATACCGGCAATGTTGCTGTATACACCCCGAATGCCGCCTACGTCCTGAACAATAATATCATTGCCAATAACTCCGGCGGCGATTGTTCAGCCCCAAATGGAGTTGTTGCAAGCAGTAATCTGATCAAAAATGGAGCAAGTGCCTGTGGCCTGGCCAACGGCGTCAGTGGCAACATTATCGGCGTTGACCCGTTGTTAAATGGGCTTGCATCCAACGGCGGACCAACCCAAACGATGTCATTGCAATCCGGTTCTCCAGCGCTCGGCACGGGCGATGCGGCCACGTGTGCGGCCGCCCCAGTGAATAACCTTGACCAGCGTGGAGAGGTTCGTCCGCAAGGCGACCCGGTCTGCGACATTGGTGCGTACGAGTCCAATCTCGTATTCGCCCACACTGTTACCTTCCATGGCAACGGTAATGATAGTGGCTCGATGTCACCCCAGACGGCCAGCAGCCCCACCCCCTTAACGTCCAATGGTTTTGGTCGCACGGGCTACACTTTCTCGGGCTGGGATACATCACCTGCCGGTACGACGGTCGTTTACGCCGATGGCGCGCTCTACAATTTCTCGGCGAATATGGACCTGTATGCTGTGTGGTCGGCCATCCCCAAGCCGGCAGCCTTTGGCAAGACCTACCCGCAAAATATCCAGACTGGCGTGCCGACCTCGCTGACCCTGACTTGGGAAGCCAGCAGCGGTGCCAATGCCTACTATTACTGCTACTATGAAACTGGCGTTGGTAGCTGCATGTATTACTGGAACACCTCCACTTCCGTGAATATCTCCGGTCTGAATCCTGGGACTTCGTACACCTGGCAGGTGCAGGCGGTCAACAATGGCGGCCTGACGGACGCCGATGGTGGGGTCGAGTGGACCTTCACCACTGCGGTTTTGGATACCACGCCGCCTGTCGTCTCCAGCATTGTTCGTGCTGGCGCAAGCCCGACGGCCGCTGCCGCCGTGGACTTCACCGTGACCTTCTCAGAAGCGGTAACAGGCGTGGATGAGACTGATTTTGCCGTGACGCCCAGCGGCGTATCTGGAGCTGGCGTCAGCGGGGTGGTCGGCTCTGGCGACACGTATACGGTTACTGTCAACACGGGGACTGGTAACGGGACTCTTCGCCTCGACCTGATCGATGATGACAGCATTCAAGATACCGCCAGTCTGCCTCTTGGTGGAACTGGATCTGGTAACGGGAACTTCACGACCGGTCAGATGTACTCCATCATCAAGACGGCCACCTTCGTGGATGTGCCGCTGGCGCACTGGGCCAACAGCTACGTGGAACGCATTGCATTCTATGGCATTACTAGCGGATGCTCCATCAACCCGCTTGCCTACTGCCCTGATAGCCCGACAACGCGCGCGGAACTGGCTATCTTCATCGAGCGCGGCCTGCACGGTGCGTCGTTCGTCCCGCCCAATGTGGCGCCCACTTTCAACGATACCGCGGGCAATTTTGCGGAAGATTGGATTGAGGCCTTGAAGGCCGATGGACTAACCGCTGGATGCGGAAACGGAAACTACTGTCCCAATGCCCCGGTGACGCGGGCCGAGATGGCAGTTCTCCTTCTGCGCTCAGAACATGGCGCGGCCTATACGCCCCCAACGGCTTCGGGGTCCCTCTTTACTGACGTATCTGCCAGCCATTGGGCGGCCGCCTGGATAGAGCAGTTCGCCAATGAAGGCCTGACCAGCGGCTGCGGCGGCGGAGCATACTGCCCGAACGGCCTGGTGACCCGTGCCCAGATGGCCGTCTTCATGGTGAGGATCTTCAACCTCCCGTAATCCTCTCCCGACCCTAGGTTTTAAATGCCGCCTCTGTACAGAGGCGGCATTTAGCTTAGATGGCTTAATCTGCTTTTACTGGATAATCCTTCCATTTTCTGGTACATTTCCTCCCAAAGCATACTTTGTGGAGATGTACATGAAATTCCGTCACTTTTGTATCTTATCTGCTTTTCTGTTGATGGCCTCTGCCTGTGCGCCCAAGCCCACCCCGCTTCCAGAACCGACAACCGACATGATCGGGACGCTGACCGTCCAGATGGCGGCGGTGATGATGACCCAGACGGCCGCCGCGTATTCACCCACCCCGCCGCCGACGGAGACCTTCACGCCCACCCCCGATGTGACGCTCACCCCCACCAAGGACGCCAATAAGAAGATCATTACAGTGGTTAACTACACGGGTTGTTACCGCGGACCTGGTCCCAGCTACCCGCTGCAGAGTTATATCAACGTGCCCAAACCAGTGGAATTACTGGGCATCGGGAATGTGCCTGGCTGGTACGTCATCAACGGTCCCTATTTCTACACGCCCTGCTGGGTGGCCGCCGCCGACGTTCAGATCGACCCCGACGTGGACCTGACCCGCTTCCCCGTGATGACGCCAGGACCGTAGGGGCGGCGGGCCGTCGGGAGGGAGTCGAGACGGACCCTGTCTTTGCTAACAAAGCTGTAAATCGTGAATTCCTTGCAGGAAAGACGGGGATTGGGGACAATCAGGGTATGAGCCTGCCTGCATCAGGCGGGGAAGGATGGAAGCTACCTTTTGTACGAATAACCCCGATTGCTCTCCGCCCTCTTCACGGGTTTCGGTCAAGGCCCTCACCCTGTCCTCTCCCAGCGGGAGAGGGGGATGGTATCTATGCAAAAAACGAAGGCACCGAGACACGGAGAAAAACCATTAGAAACTCCGTGACTCCGTGCCGCAGGGGTGAGGACCTGGACTTTTATAAGGGGTTAAGTAAAGACTCCGTGTTCCTGTGACTGTGTAGCGGGGCCCTGGATTTTTGCAAGTGGGCGAATGGTTCTCCCTGTGCGGGGATTTTCTGGATTGCGTATAGGCGCAACGTTGGTATCGTTCTGGTAGATCGAAGGCGGGCGGATAGGAGATGGATAGAGGAGAGACGAAGGTTAAGCGAAGGATGGACGAAGGATGAGCGAAGGATGACCCTGGGTGCTTCCGCGCCGCCCCGCATGGGGGAAGGCCCAAGGCAGGGTGGTCGGCTTAGGGGGAGAAGCAGGCCTCTGGTTCGGGACCGTTCGGCGGTCCCAAGGAGTGATGGGATGGCAAAGGTACGCTCGAATATCATCATCGACGGCATCGGGGGGATGCTGGGTAATCAACTAGTCTTCAAACGCGACAAGGCGGGCCGCACCATCCTGAGCGTGAAGCCGACCTTTAGCGAGAATCGCGTCTTCAGCGCGGGGCAGCGGGCCCAGCAGGAGGCCTTCCGCGAGGCGCAGTTATACGCCAAAACGGCCAAGTCCAATCCCGTGTATGCGCGCAAGGCCGCAGGGACCGCCCGAAGCGCCTACAATGTTGCCATCGCCGACTGGTTTCACCCGCCCGAAATCCTGGAGATCGACCGCTCGGGCTGGCAGGGAGGACCAGGCCAGAAAATCCGCGTGAAGGCGCAGGACGATGTGCTGGTGACGCAGGTGACGGTGACGATCACGGCCGCCGACGGTGCACTGCTGGAGAGCGGAGACGCCGTCCAGGCTGACGGCCTGTGGTGGGAGTACACCTCCCGCGCGGCGGCGCAAGCGGACGCCACATTGACGGTCTCGGCGCGCGACCTGCCTGGGCATGTGACAAAGAGGACGGGGTAGGGTGCCCCTCCCCTAACCCCTCCCCATTTGGAAGAACACAAAATGGGGAGGGGAACTTGCTCAGGAGGCTACTCCCCATTTGGAATGAACGCAATATGGGGAGCTTGTTCAGAGGGGCTACTCCCCATTTGGAAGAGCACAACATGGGGAGGGGAACTTGTTCTGGGGAGTTGCCCCATTTGGAAGAGCATAAAATTGAGAGCCACGCAGTGGGAAACAATCTGGCCCGTCATTCGGAGATTGCTTTGCTGGGTTCGCTCGGCCTCGCTTGGGCTCGCAGTGACGAGGTCCCGTGTTGGAGGATGGACGCTGCAACCGCCTTTCCAAGAATGGAGGAGTATAATTTCTCCATCCATCCAATCGGATGGCAAGGTCTGGACTTCCGCGCTGCGTGCAGCGGATAGGGAGACGTCATGAACGAATTTCAATGTCCGAACTGCGGCGGGTATAAGACCTCGTCCACGGTGACGAATTACGTAAAGGAAGACATGCCCGTGCCTGCCGCCACGCGCGTCTGGATGGGCCTGATTGGGGCGGGTCTGATCTCGGTATATTTTTTCTCGCCGAATAGCGGGGGCCTATTTATGGCAGGGGCGGGGGCGCTTCTCTTCCTCCTGCCAGCTTTATTTGTCACAACCACCTATAAAAAAGTACCCGAAGCCTACCACCTTGCCTGCTCGCTTTGCGGGTATCGGTGGAACTGGCGTCGAGGCGAGCCCATTCCCAAGGTAATTCCCAATCCTGAGCTGATCGCCAGGGGAGTGCAGGAGGAGCTGCGCCGAAAACAACAGGAAGACGCCGCTGCCTTGTATCACCTGACCCATAAGAAATAGGGATTCTGCCCGCAGTTCATTGCAACCCCTGGAGCATCCAAGCGCACCCGAGCCGTAACGCATCCAGACCCTTCGGAATACAGGTCAACAGCCCCGATTGGAAAGACGAAGATCAAGTTACCATGACCTTTGGGCCCCCATTGTAGTATTGCAAGCAGCCCTTCAAGGATTATATTGTATATACTTTAGTCGTTCAGACAAGAAGCCCTCAGATTCCTTTGATGTTATTTGAAGAATCTGCCATGAAATCGAAAACTTCCATCCGTTGGTCCCTTATGTACCCAGCCGCGAGTTCAGCGGGGTAGCAATGCGCCCTAAATCATCCAAGACCACCGAATTGGATTTCAAGAAGATCTTTTCGGCTGCCCCCGAGGGCCTGCTTGTTGTCGATGCCCAGGGGAAGATTCAATATGCCAATGCCAGGGCCGTCAGGATGTTCGGCTATACTGCCAGAGAACTGCGGGGAAAAGCCATCGAACTGCTCATTCCCAGCCGTTTCGACGAGCATAGAAAACTCCGCGAAGCGTACCAAAGGGCCCCGCGCGAACGCCCCATGGGCTTTGGCCTTACATTGGCCGCTCTCCGCAAGGACCATTCCGAATTCCCAGCCGAAATCTCACTGAACCCGATCAAGATCGGGAGCGATACCTATGTCGTCGTCGCCGTCCAGAATATCAGCATCACCAAACAGGCCGAGGTCGAGCTGCAAAAGAGCCTCATCCGCTATCACTCTCTTCTCGATAATATGCTGGAAGGCTGTCAGATCATCGATTTCGACTGGCGTTACATCTACCTGAACGGTATCGCCACCCAGCAGGGCCGCCGTAATATCGAAGAAATGCTCATGCACACCATGATGGAGCTGTATCCCGGCATCGAAGATACTGCTTTATTCGCCGCCCTTCAGACCTGCATGCAGCAGCGCATCTCCATCAAGCTCGAAAACCAATTTGTCTACCCAGATGGCAGTACGGCCTGGTTCGATCTGCGCATCGAACCCGTCCCCGAGGGGATCTTCATCCTCTCCATCGATATTACCGACCGCAAACAGGCCGAAGAACTCCTCACGCGCAGCGAAGACCGCTATCGCACCCTGTTCGTCGATTCACCCATTTCCCTCTGGGAGGAGGATTTCTCCGAGGTCAAGCGCCGCATCGATCTTCTGCGCCTGGAGGGAGTCACCGATTTCAGGACATACCTCTCCGCCCATCCCGAATTGGTGGCCGAATGGGCCAAATTGGTGCGCGTCGTGGACGTGAATCGCTCTGCGGTGAATCTCTATCAGGCGGGCAGCAGGGAAAAGCTGCTGGGCAGCCTGGAGATGATCCTCGAAAAAAACATTGTTGGTACCTTCCAGGACGAATTGGTCGCCATCGCAGAAGGTAAGACCCATTACTCGCGGGAGATCACAGATCTGACCCTCACAGGCGAGCCCATCGATGTTCAAATCACCTGGTCTGCCGCCACCAACTTCGAGGGCGATCTGTCGAAAGTCATCGTGGCCATTGTGGATGTCACCGAGCGCAAGCAGGCTGAGGAAGTAATCCGAGCGCGTACCGAAGCGCTGGCAACGCTTTATGAACTCTCCCGAGCCCTGGCAGATGCAGAAAGCCTTGAGTTGGTCCTGGATCTCGTCAATCGCCATACCGTGGAGACGGTTCATAGCTCATTTTCCCGTATCGCACTCCTGGAAGATGATCAACTTGTCATTCGTTCGGCGCATCCAATATATATTCAGGGGCATGATCTACGGGTTGGAGCCCATGTTCGGCTCGATGTCCTGCCCATGTGCCGCAGCATTCTCCAGCAAAGTGAACCTGTCGTTCTGCAGGCCAACGATCTCCGACTGAGCGAGGAAGAGCATGCCGTGCTCCTGTTCGACTTCGTCAAATCCACTTGTCTGATCCCCCTGCGGATCGGCGGCACCTCCCAGAATAAAAACGACACCCTGGGCATGCTCATGATCGGGGAAGTACAGGATGTGGAGGGTGAACCGTTCGACTGGTACAAGATCAGGCTGGCGCAAAATATTGGTGACCAGGCGGCCATTACCATCCGCCGTATGCTGCTTCACGAACAGATCATCCATCAAATACAGAACCTAAGGGCGCTTAGCAAGATCGACAAAGTGATTGCCTCCGTGGTCGACATGAACGCAAGCATGCGCTTCATCCTTCCCCTGGTTACGGAGCAGTTGAAGGTCGACGCCGCCAGCGTTTTATTGTTCAATCAGGTGTTGGGCTCATTGACGTATTTATACGGGCATGGTTTTCGGGTAGATGCCTTCAGGCAGACCATAGACAACCCATTGAGTGAAAAGCTTGCTGGCCGCGTCGTAACGGAGCGCCGTACGTTGCACATTCCCGACCTTGCGACGGTCAAAGAACAAAATCCCCGTTTCGCCGCGGCAAATGTAGAGGAAGGTTTTGTCTGCTATTTCGGTGTGCCCCTGACTGCCAAAGGCAGGATCCTGGGTATATTGCAGATCTTCAACCGCTTCCCGCTCGATCCTGGTGAAGATTGGCTCGAACTTCTCCAGACCCTGGCGGGCCAGGTCGCGATTGCCATTGATACGGCCTCGCTTTTCAACGACCTGGAAAGAAGTAACACCGAACTGATCCTGGCCTACGAAGCCACCCTCGAAGGGTGGTCCGCCGCGTTGGACTTGCGCGATAAGGAGACCGAAGGACACACCCAGCGGGTCACATCCATGACACTGGAATTGGCCAAAGCAATCGGCATGACGGAGCAGGAATTGGTCAATGTGCGCCGCGGCGCTCTCCTGCATGATATTGGCAAGATGGGTGTCCCCGATCCTATCCTCCTCAAGGCAGGTCCGCTGACGGATGAGGAGTGGGTGCTCATGCGCAAACATCCGACGTATGCGTTCGAATTATTGTCCAAGATTGCCTACTTGCACGATGCTCTCGACATTCCATATTGTCATCACGAAAAATGGGATGGTACAGGTTACCCGCGCGGTCTCAAGGGCGAGGAAATTCCCCTGGCGGCACGCATCTTTGCGATAATCGACATCTATGATGCGGTGACGAGTGACCGCCCTTATCGAAAGGCCTGGTCCCGTCAGCAAGCCCTGGACCACATCCGTGGGCAGTCTGGCAGCCACCTCGACCCAGAGGTGGTGCAGGCCTTCTTGAAGATGATGGAAAATTTTGAGGCTCCTTATCGCGATTGAGAGCATTCAAGATGTCTTTATCAAATTCCAGCTAGACTTGGATGAGCGAGCACTGGCATACTTTGATGTTCTGTCAAAAAGGAAAGGAGGTGAAAACATATAAAGTCTAATGACATTTGTTACTAGGATTCTGGCTTCCTTGCATGTAATCTAAAACAAGCTCGTCATTCAGTGGGCCACCCTTTCAGTTATTAGGAGGATAACATGTACATCAAAAAACAGGATTTCCACCCACAGCCGTTCCAGGCAGGGGAACCCAGGCGCAAAGTCATCTTTCGCCTGTTGTCGTTGTTTGTTGTGATTGTTCTGTTAGCGGGAAGTTCATCTTCTGTTTTTGCAACCACGCCTGCAGGATCGGATGGGGTACCAAAGCCTGAAAATTTGGTTATTTATACGCCTTGGGCTAATGGCGTTAATGCAGTAATAAATGGAGATAGTAATGGTTATGGCGATGGAGGGCACACCGGCACCGAACACTTTGCATTGGATTTCAACCTAAACCCTGAAGGAAGTTTAGTTTTTCCAGTACGACAAGGAGATATTGTTTATTCTGGAGATGGATGGAGTACGTATGGAAATACAGTGATTATTCGTCATGACATCGGCGGTGACTATTATTATTATTCTCAATATGCACATCTTGCTAATATAAACCCGACAATCGACAATGTTGGAAAAGATGATACTCCTCGTTCAATAAGTATTTCCACCACTTTAGGAAATGAAGGAGATACAGGCGGAGATTGGGGGGTGCATCTACATTTCTCTCTTCGCCGGTGTGATAGAAATGCTAACATCTGGGTCGGAGATTTGCCAAACAACTTATTTCATACGACAATATGTCAGTCTGTTGTTCCAGAACCTATGATTGGTAGGGAGGTATACGAAGGATTCGGGCTTTCTACCAATTGGTCAGGGCCATTATATGGTGGACAAGTTGGCGCAGATACTGTTCCAGGCCCACCATCATCGGCAAAATGGGGAGCAAATACTATAGGGAACGGTATCTTTGTACATCCAGGGGAATCTATTATGCTCTCTGTTGTAGATTTGCCTTCAGATACCAAAGAAGTGAGATTTACAGTCTGGTACGAAACTTCAAACGGAAGTGGTTGGGGAATACTCCAGGAGGATAAATTTTCTCAAAATTGGAGAATATTAAATAGGTGCTGGTCAGGAAAATCTGGCTGTTCTTGGGGACCCTTTTATACTTCTCTTGAGTACAAATGGGAGCCTTTTAATGATATTCAATTGATATCTGATGCTCCTTGGTTACCTTCAGGGCAGGGGAATGTTTTTCAAGCCTTTAGTGAAAATGGTCAAACTAATACGCCGGTGTGTATCAGCTTTGATGTATTTGATAATGCTGGCAATGTTGCATATGCCCCCGCTGGGGTGCAATGTAGTTTGATGTCATCAGGCTCTGAATCTACATCCATGATAAGGTTTGGGGTTGCATCTGATTCTGCAAAGCTAATCTATATTGCCCCAATATATACACAGAATAACGATAACACCCTCCCGTCAGGATATTGGACCAGCCCCAACAATGGGCAAACCATCTCCTCGAACACAGTCACGCTGAGCGTGACTGCCAGCGATAATACTGGCGGCAGCGGCGTGCGCGAGGTGCGCTGGGCAGCCAAATACAACGGTCAATGGTACGGGGTTGGGACCGATTACGACGCGCCCTATTCTGTCACCTGGGATTGGTGTGCAGCAGGCGCACAGAATGGGGATGTGGAGCTGGGCTTCGAAGTCTGGGATAATGCCAATAATAAATGGGTTTACAGCGAGCACGCTCCCGCTGGTAATATCCATATCAACAAAAATTATAACTGTAGTACTGGTACCAGCGGCTCGATCAACTGGTCAGCTCATTTTTATAATGGCATGGATCATTGGTGGGATCCCAATAACACCAATAACCAAATGTGCAGTTATTCCTTCCCGCAGGGCAATCTGGATCAGGATTACCACAGCAATTCCCCGTGCGGGGGCGGTGCCACTGATAATTGGGTAGGCGACTACAGAGCATCAGTTTATTTCGAGCCTGGATATTATGCTTTTTGGGTCTCCCATGATGATTGGTTAAAACTGCGGGTGGATGGGCGTGAGATCTACAGCGTCAATGGGGTGCATAGCGAGTGGAAATGCGTAGATAACGGTTATATGTACCTCAGCGGAAACCATGACATTTGGGCGATTCTGGCAGAACAAGGTGGCGATGCTCGCATAAAAGTTGAATGGTCTAGAAGTAACGGTGTCTGCGATCTGCCAGACCCCTTTATCAAAGCCAGTCCGTTGAACGGTCTGGGTGATCAACCTGTCAATCCGTTGCTCAGTTGGGCAGCCACTGAGGGAGCCAGTAGTTACTCTTATTGCGTGGACACAACAAACAATAATTCCTGCGACGGGAGCTGGTTGAATGTGGGCTCGGCGACCAGCATTGCTCCGAGCGGTCTTAATCCTGGAACAACTTATTACTGGAATGTGCGGGCTTACTCCCAGGGTGGCGCGAATAGAGATGCAGACGAAGGCACCTGGTGGTCATTTACGACACAAATGGCGGCACCGCCCACATTCAGCACAACAGGCCCAGTGGATCCTGCCTCGCCGCAATCCATGGACGCGACCACACTCACCTGGGCTGGAGATGGATCTGCGTGGTATCAATATTGTTACGATACAACAGATGATTCTACGTGCGATAATGATATGTGGTACAGCGCAGGTACGGATACTAGCGGCTATCTCACTAACCTCGTCGAGCATACCACCTATTATTGGCAGGTTAGGGCCAGCAATGGGGGTGGTACAACTTATGCCAACAACGGGGCCTGGTCCTCTTTTGTCACTCAAACCTTCGCTGATGTGGCGCCCACTTATTGGGCTAATCAGTATATTGAGCGCCTATATTCCGCTGGCATCACAGGAGGTTGTTCTGTTACTCCCTTGCTGTACTGTCCCGCGACTACAGTCACCCGTGACCAAATGGCGGTCTTCCTTCTGCGCGGTGAGCATGGCTCTTCTTACGCCCCTCCATCCGCGACGGGTACCATGTTTGTAGACGTTCCCCAGAACTACTGGGCCGCGGCATGGATCGAACAATTAGCCAGAGAAGGCATCACAGGTGGATGCGGGGGTGGAAAATATTGCCCCAATACGGTTGTTACTCGCGATCAAATGGCAGTTTTTCTCCTGCGAGGTAAATACGGAGGGGATTACACTCCGCCAGCCGTTACAGGAGTTTTTAGCGACGTGCCTGCAAACTACTGGTCTGCGGCCTGGATCGAGCAGTTGGCGGCTGAGGGTATCACAGGCGGATGCGGCGGCGGAAACTATTGTCCGACTATACCCGTTGGTCGCGACCAAATGGCTGTATTCCTTGTGCGGGCATTCAACTTGCCATAGATATCAGGAAGGAATCAAAAGACCTCCATGCGGAGGTCTTTTGATTGGCGCCCCTGGCGGGTCTCGAACCCACAACCTACTGATTCGAAGTCA
>CALFXA010000042.1 GCA_937928015.1 uncultured Anaerolineales bacterium
ATATCCACTCGTGACTGGAGTTCAGACGTGTGCTCTTCCGATCTGAGCAGGCGGCTGCAAAAGAAATTCCCATCAAGTTGGATGAGGCCGCCGCCTGGTTGACCCTCGAAAATTGTTCCTCCGTTTCGAGTACCTCGACCAGCATGTGCGAAACCCTGCCCAATCTGGTCATCACAGGACAGGAGCCCCTACCGAACGAAAGCATCACGCGCATCGAGGGTACGCTGAATGGGGTGGATTTTGCCTGCGATGCTGCCACCTGTTCGGTCCCGCTCACGGTCACCGACGAGAAAGGCGTACAGGTCAAGTTCTGGGCCTACTCCACCTACGGCGATAGCAGCCCCACCTTCACAGGGCAGGTACGCGTAATCCAATCGGACGCGGGTAATCCCGATCAGTTTTATTGGTATGTGGATGTGCTCTCCTCACAATGGCAGGGACAGCCCGTAGCCACCTGTTCCGACTCGTGGGAGGTCTTCCCGCCTGTGGGCGGTGCTCCCGATTGGTTGAGCACTCCCACCGAGACCGAAGATCTCTCCAGTGACATCCCCTATACCTACCTGGCCGCCAACCTGATCCTGCAAGGGGCAGTGGACGCCAGCACCTGCCCCGATGGCGGACTCATCCCTGGCGGCGGGGCCAACACCTGCGGCATCGAGACCGCCCGCCCCGCCGTGACCGAGTGGCAGAATCAGTTCGACTCGCTCATCATCAACACGGCGCAGACCACGGGAGTCCCCGCCCGCCTGCTCAAGAATCTGTTCGCGCGCGAAAGCCAGTTCTGGCCGGGCGTCTTCCGCGCAAACGGCGACACAGGCCTGGGTCAGTTGACCGAGAACGGCGCCGACACCACCCTATTCTGGAACCCATCCTTCTTCACACAATTTTGTCCGCTGGTGCTTTCGAGCGACGCTTGCAGCGTGGGGTACGCGCATCTCGCCGTTGACCAGCAGGCTTTGCTGCGTGGTGCGTTGGTCGGGTCGGTCAATGCCACCTGCGAGGACTGCCCACTTGGGCTGGACCTGAGCCAGGCCGATTTCTCGGTGACGGTCTTTGCCCACACCCTGCTGGCCAATTGTGAACAGGCCGGGCGCATCGTCCGCAACTTTACGAGCAAGGCTCCGGGCGCCAGCGTCTCTTACGAAGACCTGTGGAAGTTCACCCTGGTCAACTACAACGCAGGACCGGGTTGCCTGGGTGACGCCATCGAGGGCGCGCGCGGACAAGGACTCGAGTTGACCTGGACAAATATCTCGCCCTATCTGCCGGGCGCATGCACGGGGGCCATCGATTACGTGAACGACATCAGCCAATAATCTTCATTTTTGATCCTTCACAGCGGAGATGAAATATCTCCGCTGTTTTGATTCCTGTAATCAGCGGGTTATGGGTCTCGATAAGAAAATCTAATAGGTGCATGTTATTTCCATCACTAGCACGTATAAGGAAAAACAATAGAATAATTGTGAAATAAAACACAAGAAAGGAGCGCAAGGTGAAATCCAGGATTCTAAGTTTCTTGATCATTTTTACGTTCGTGCTTTCGGCCTGCGCCCCGGGGTCGACACCCTCCCCCACAGCGGCGGAGAAGCCAAGCGAAACGGCAGCCAGCCCCGAGGTCCAGACCCCAAACGCAGGGACGAATGAGTGCCTGGCCTGCCACACAGACAAGGATCACCTGATCGCCACGGCCAAGCCGGTCGAGGCGGCGGAGTCCGAGTCCAAAGGCGTTGGCTGAGGGGGCGATGTGGCTCCGTTGGAGCCATGGGAAAAAGTATTGGTTGACGAAGAAGCCTTCGGCGCGACCACGCACGGAACGATTGCCTGTACCCAGTGCCACGGCGGGACCCAGTCGACGGATAAGGACACGGCTCACGCCGGGTTGATCGCCAGCCCGAGCTCCATGCCCGACAAGTTTTGCGCGGAGTGTCATGCCGACCAGACGACGGCGTACGCCGGCAGCCTGCATGCCACCCAGCAAGGCTATTGGACAGCCATCAACGCGCGCAGTGTGCCAGAAGATCATCCCGCGCTGGAAGGTATGTTCAATAATCATTGCGCCACTTGCCATACCACCTGCGGTGAATGTCATGTGGCCCAGCCCGCGAACGTGGGAGGCGGCCTGTTCAGCGGGCACGTCTTCGAGAAGACCCCGCCGATGACGCGCTCCTGCACGGCCTGTCACGGCAGCCGCGTGGGCAACGAATATCTCGGCAAAAATGAAGGCGTGCCGGGCGACGTGCATTTCCGCGAGGGACGCATGAACTGCGTGAAATGCCACGAGGGCACAGACCTGCACGGAGAAGGATTGACCGAGCCGCAGTCCAACCGCTACGCGGGGGCTGAAATGCCCAAGTGCGTGGACTGTCATCCCACCGCCGCGCCCGGCGGAGATAACAACCCGATGCACCAGGCGCACGGCGACACGCTCTCGTGCCAGGTCTGTCACTCGGTGACCTACACCAGTTGTGATAGTTGCCATGTGGCAGTCAGTGAAAAATCGGGCAAGCCGTTCTACGAGACCTCGGCCACCTACTCGACCTTCCTGATCGGGCGCAACCCGATCCAGAACGAGGACCGCCCGTACCGCTATGTCCCCGTACGACACGTGCCGGTAGACCCCGAGAGTTACGCCTACTATGGCGAGAATTTGCTCTCGAACTTCAACGCCCTGCCCACCTGGGTGTATTCCACGCCGCACAACATTCAACGCAACACGCCGCAGAATGCCTCCTGCGACAAATGCCACAGCGGAGACTCGGCTTACTTCCTCACAGCGGACAAGGTCAAGCCTGAAGAGTTGGACGCGAACGCTTCGGTCATCGTAAATACGCTGCCCTCGGCTGTGGAAAAGTACTTCAGCGCGCCCACCCAGCCCGCCGACCACGTCCAGCACGTCTCGAACTCGTGCACGGCCTGTCATTCCACGGGAATCCGCAATGCGCCGGTCTACCCCGAGGATCACGGCGCCTACCAGGACGATAACTGCATCAGTTGCCACAAGTTACCCAAGTAACTTGCCCCATCGAATAAACTTAATAGGAGAAGAATCCATGTCGAAGAAATTGCAAGCCCTGTTCGGATTGCTCATCGCGCTCAGCATGCTCTTGAGCGCCTGCGCCCCTGCCGCCGCCCCCGCCGAAGTGACGGAGGCCCCCGTCGTCGTGACCGATGCGCCTACCGAGGCGGTAGTTGCTCCCGATGCCCAGGCCCTCTTCACCGACCTCGTCGCCGGCCTGACCAGCGAGAACGGTTACGGCACCGTCGGCGCCGCCAAGTTGAGCGAGGAGATGGCCGACAAGGCGCCCTTCCTACTGGACGTGCGCGAAGCCTCCGAGGTTGAGGCTGACGGTTACATCGAGGGCGCAGTCAACATCCCCGTGCGTGACGTGCTCAACAATCTCGACAAACTGCCCGGCGTGGACGAACCCATCGTCATCTATTGCGCCTCGGGTCATCGCGGCGCGATGGTCCTGTCGGCTCTGAAGCTGATGGGCTACACCAACGTCCGCAACCTGGGCGGCGGCCTCGGCGGTTGGAAGAAAGCCAACCTGCCCCTCGCGAGCGGCATGCCCGAAGCGCCCGCCGCCATCAGCACCCCGATCATCGCCGACCAGACGCTGTTCGAAATGCTCAACGGCTTCCTTACCAACCTGCCCGAGGGCTTCTACACCGTCAAGGCAGATAAGCTGGCCGAAGAACTGGCTGACTCCGCCCCCGTGCTGATCGACGTCCGCACCACTGACGAATGGAACAAGGACGGCTACATCGAAGGCGCGATCAACATCCCGCTCAACGATTTCTTCACCAGCCTCGACAAACTGCCCGCCAAGGACCAGGCCATCGTCATCTACTGCGGCTCCGGTCATCGCGGCGCGATCGTCCTGATGGCCCTCAAGTTGATGGGCTATGAAAACGTCCGCAACCTGGGCGGCGGCCTCGGCGCGTGGAAGAACGCCAACCTGCCCGTGGTCGGCTGGGTCAACTGGCCCGTGGTGTGGAGCGACTTCCTCACCAACCTGCCCGAAGGCTACTACAGCATCAAAGCTGCAGACCTGAACACCGCCCTGACGGAGAATCCGCCCTTCCTGCTGGACGTGCGCGAAGCCTCTGAGATCGAGAAGGATGGTTTCATTGCCGGCGCGGTCAACATCCCCACGCGCGACGTGCTTAACAACCTCGACAAACTGCCCGCGCTCGACCAGCCCATCGTCATCTACTGCGCCTCCGGGCATCGCGGCGCGATGGTCATGGCTTCCCTGCGCATGCTGGGCTACACAGACGTGAAGAATCTGGCCGGCGGACTCGGCGGCTGGAAGAAGGCCGAACTGGCCGTCGAGACTGGCGTCCCCGCCGCCCCCATGGCTGGCACCGCTCCCGAAGTGGATGCCACCCGCCTGGCTGGCCTCAATAAATTCCTCACCGAACTGCCCGAAGGTTTCTACACCGTCAAGCCTGCCGACTTGAACGTGGAACTGACCGGCACCCCCGTTCCGTTCATCCTCGACGTGCGCACTCCCGATGAGTTCGCTGCCGGCTACATCGAAGGCGCAGTCAACGTCAACGTCACCGAGGTGCCCGCCAACCTGTCCCAGCTGCCCGCCGACAAGGCTGCACCCATCGTGGTGCTGTGCCAGTCTGGGCATCGCGGCGCGATGGTCATGATGTACCTGCGCATGCTGGGCTACACCAACGTCCGCAATCTGGGCGGCGGCATGAATGCCTGGGCGGCCGCTGAACTGCCCGTGGCCAAGTAAACATCCACGGGTCCCGCAATGTTATGGAAACCTGCCTGCAATGTCATTTGCAGGCAGGTTTGCTTTGGGACTTTTACCCAATCCCGTTGTCAAAAATTCAGATGATTCTCACTGGTAAAAACCATGATTACAACTTATTCTGATACTGTCACCTTATCATTTGGACTTATCAACCAGGAGAAAATCATGGTCGAACTATCCACTTTGCGTGTATTTTTGGCGGCGGCTGAGGAACGGAACTTCAGCCAGGCCGCGCGGCGGCTGAACATGTCCCAGTCGGCGGTCAGCCAGAATATCCAGGCCATGGAACAGGCCTACAACGTCGAGCTCTTCCTACGACGCGGACGGTCGGTCGCGTTGAGCGAAGCGGGCGAAACCATCCTGCCGCTGGCGCGCGAGGTGCTGCGTTCCGCCCGCCTGTTGGAGGACAGCCTGCAGAACATCCACTCACATGAGGTGGGCGGCGACCTGCTGATTGGCTGTTCGACCTCGGCGGGGAAGTATCTCATGCCCGCCCTGCTCTCCATGTTCCAACAGCAATATCCCGCCGTGCATCCGCGCGTCAAGATCATGTCGCGGGATGGCATCTTCGAGCGCCTGGTCAACCAGACCATCCCGATGGGTGCCTCCAGCAAGTTGTTCGAGCACCGCGACATCGACTGCCAGCCGCTGTTCGATGACCGCATCATCCTGATCGTGCCCGCCGACCATCCCTGGGCCCGCTATGGTCATGCCACCCCCGATGACCTGCTCGACCAGAAGATCATCATGCGCGAGGAAATCTCGGGCACCTGCGAGACCGTCATGCAGGGATTGCGCGCCTACGGCATCACGCCCGACATGCTTAACGTAGCCATGGAACTCGGCAATCCCGAAGCCATCGAGATGGCCGTGGAGCGCGGGGTGGGCATCGCCTTCGTCTCGGAGATGGTCGCCGCGCGTGGGCTGGCCTTCGGGCGCGTGAAGAAGGTGGAGCTTCAAGGGCTCAACTTGCATCGCACCGTCTACATCTCGCGCAACGTGCATTATCCATTTACACGCGCACAATCCCTATTCTGGGACTTTGCCCAGACCCAGCGTGAAAAATTAAATACCGAGATATGGGACAGCCTGGTGAATTTCGCCACCAACCCATAAAGGTGTGCTAAACTAAATCACATCCCGAAACCCATCCTCTCCCCCACGGGAGAGGACTGCTATGGAGGCTCCATGCTCACCCTCGTTGAAAAGATCCTCTTTGTGCTGGCGGTGGCTGCATCCCTGTATTACACCTGGCGCGGCGTGGAACGTATCCTCAGGAACATCGGCAGCGGCCAGGGAAAGGTGAACTGGTCCCTCATTCCCAAACGGATTGGAGAACTGATCGTCAAGGTCGGACTCTTCCAACCCGTTTTTCGTTTCCGCCTGGGACCGAGCATCCTGCACGCGCTGATCGGCTGGGGCTTCCTGTCCTTCCTGCTGATCAACCTCGCGGACCTGATCTACGCCTATACCGACTTCAAACTACTGGAACACCTCGGTTGGTTCGGGAATGCCTATCGCCTGCTGGCGGATATTGCCAACGTGGCGATTATCGTCGGGATCGTGGCGATGGTGGTACGCCGCTTCCTCCTGCGACCTGCCACCCTGTCCACGCGCGAGACGACCCTGCTGCACCCCAAGGCCCGCTTCGGCATCCTGCGCGACTCGGCCATCGTGGCGGGCTTCATCTTCCTCCACAACTCGATGCGCTTCCTGGGCGAATCCTTCGGGCTGGCTTTGGCAGGTCACGCCGACCCGTGGCAGCCGACCATTTCAACGGTGGCAGGCTGGTGGTCGGGGATGAATCCGAGCACGCTCGTCGTGGGAGAGCATCTCGCCTTCTGGCTGTCCATCGGCGCGGTGGTGGCCTTCCTCCCCTATTTTCCATACAGCAAACATATCCATCTTTTCTTCGCCCCCATCAATTTCGCGCTCAAGCCCGAGCGGAAATCCATCGGACAATTGAGCTACGTCAACCTCGACGATCAGAGCATTGAGCAGTTCGGCGCGGCCAAAATGAAGGACCTCGGCTGGGAGCAGATCATGGACAGCTACGCCTGCATCATGTGCTTCCGCTGTCAGGAGGTCTGCCCCGCCTATAACACGGGCAAGCTGCTTTCGCCCGCCGCGCTGGAGATCAACAAGCGCTACCACCTGAACGGCGGCGGCGCGACGGACGTGGAACTCAAGACGCTCATCTCGGATGAGGCGGTCTGGGCCTGCACCTCGTGCGGTGCCTGCGTGGACATCTGCCCGGTGGGCAACGAACCGATGCGCGACATCCTCGACATCCGCCGCAACCTGTCGATGATGGAAAGCGCCTTCCCCAAGCAGTTGGAGACGGCCTTCAAGGGCATGGAACGCAACATGAACCCGTGGAACGTGAGCCAGGCCGACCGCATGAAGTGGGCGCAGGGACTCACGGTCCCAACCATCGAACAGAATCCCGAACCCGAGATTCTGTGGTGGGTGGGCTGCGCTCCCGCCACGGACACGCGCGCGCAGAAGACCGCGCAGGCTTTTGCGAAAATCCTGAACGCGGCGGGCGTGAACTATGCCGTGCTGGGCAAGAACGAATCTTGCACGGGTGACTCGGCGCGCCGCGCGGGCCGCGAGGACATCTTCTTCGGGCTGGCGACGCAAAACGTGGAAATCCTGAACGAAATCGCGCCCAAACGCATTGTCACCACCTGCCCGCACTGCCTGCATACTCTCAAGAACGAGTATCCCGCCTTCGGCGGCAACTATGAGGTCATCCACCACACACAGTTCATCAACGAACTGGTGGGTGCAGGCAAGATTCAGTTGGAAGTGACCCAGGATGACATGAAGGTCACCTTCCACGACCCGTGCTACCTGGGACGCCACAACAAGATCGTGGACGCACCGCGCGAGGCGTTGAAGTCGGCGGGGGCGCTGACCATCGAGATGCCGCGCCATGCGGAAAAGTCCTTCTGCTGCGGCGCGGGCGGTGCACAGATGTGGAAGGAAGAGGAAGCAGGCACGGCGCGCGTCAACGTGACCCGCTTCGACGAGGCCAAATCGACCGGAGCCGAAACCGTCGCAGTCGGCTGCCCGTTCTGCCTGACGATGATGACCGACGCCTCCAAAGCGGACGGCGGCACGGTCCAGGTCAAGGATGTGGCCGAGATCGTGGCGGAGCGGATGAAGTAATCGGCGGTCAAGAATTCGTGGGCGGGCAGAAATGTCCGCCCACATGATTTAACACAAAGTCGTCAACACACGAAGATCATATCTTTTGCTCACGGTTTTGCATCTTTGAGTTTTCCCGCCCGACCAATGTCCCATGTTCCTTTCATCTTTCCTCTTTCATCTTTTGTTATAATCCCCCTAAACCACTCTAATTCAGGAGAGAGACATGCCCAAAAAGAAGGGTAATGTTCGTATCGAGCTTCCCCTTTCAAAAGAAGAAATTCTCCGCGATTACCGCCTGGCCTATCAAAGCAGGCAGGCGTCCCTGATTGGTAGACGTGAAGTTCTGAGTGGCAAGGCAAAATTCGGCATTTTCGGCGACGGCAAGGAGCTGGCCAACCTGGCCATTGCCCGCGCCTTCCGCAAGGGCGACTGGCGCTCAGGCTATTATCGTGACCAGACCTGGATGTTCACCTTAGGCGTGATGAGCATCCAGGAATTTTTTGCCCAGCTATACTCCCACGCGGACCTGGCCCACGACCCCGCCACGGGTGGCCGCTCGATGAACGCCCACTTCGCCTCGCGTAACCTCAATCCCGACGGTTCCTGGCGCGACCAGACCCAGATGTACAACGTCGCCGCCGACGTCTCCCCCACCGCCGCGCAGATGCCTCGCGCCGTCGGCCTGGCATATGCCTCCGTCCTCTACCGCGACCTCCCCGAACTGCTCAACTTCAAGAATTTCTCGAACAACGGTGACGAAGTCACCTTCGCCACCATCGGCAACGCCTCCACCGCCGAAGGCCTGTTCTGGGAATCGGTCAACGCCATTGGCGTGCTCAAGGCCCCCGCCGTGCTCACCATCTACGACGACGGCTATGGCATCTCCGTCCCCAATCAGTTCCAGATGGTCAAGGAAAATATCGGGGCGCTTCTCAAAGGTTTCGAGCGCGACCCTGAAGCGCCGCCCGAAAAGGCCGAGCGCGGCTATGACCTGTACACCGTCCCCGCCTGGGATTATCCCGCCCTGCTCGAAACCTACCGCTCCGCCGCCGACATCGCGCGCGAATATCACATCCCTGCCCTGGTGCATGTCGTCGATGTCACTCAGCCGCAGGGACATTCCACCTCGGGCAGCCACGAGCGTTACAAGTCGCCCGAGCGCCTCAAGTGGGAACAGGAATTCGACTGCGTGACAAGGATGCGCCGCTGGATTTTAGACAGCGCCATCGCCACGGACCCCGAGCTGGTCGCCGTTGAAAAAGAGGATCAAGCCTCAGTGGAGCGATTCCGCAAAGCAGCCTGGGACGCCTACCTGGCCCCGATGGAGGAAGAACGCGCCCAGGTCGCAGACATGTTCGAGGAGGTCGCCACCAGTCTGCCCCAACCGTTGACGCAGAACCTGCGTCAGTTGCGCGACCGATTGATCAGCCTGCCGTCCTTCACGCGGCGCGACATCCATGCGGCGGCGCATGAGACGTTGAGATTCCTGCGGACCGAGGGACATCCGTCCAAACAGGTGCTGGTCGAGTGGATGAATCAATATAACGAGGTCGGGGTCCAGCGTTATGACGAACACCTGTATAGCGGGACCGCGCTCAAGGTCAAGGAAGTGCCGCCCGTCTACTCGGAGAAATCCCCCACTGTGATGGGCTTCGAGGTGGTCAATGCCGCCTTCGACTCCATCCTCGGGAGCGACCCGCGCGTGGTCGGCTTTGGCGAGGACGTGGGCTTCCTCGGCGACGTCAACCAGGGTTTCAAGGGTATGCAGGAAAAATACGGCGCGCTGCGCGTGACCGATACGGGCATCCGCGAGGCCACCATCCTCGGGCAGGCCATCGGCATGGCCATGCGCGGACTGCGCCCAATTGCGGAAATTCAATATCTCGATTATGTGCTGTACGCGCTGCAAATCATGAGCGATGACCTGGCCACGCTGCGCTGGCGCACGGCAGGCGGACAGAAGGCGCCTGTCATCGTGCGCACGCGCGGGCATCGGCTGGAGGGCATCTGGCACTCGGGCTCGCCGATGGCAAGCATCCTCCATCTGGTGCGCGGCATGTACGTGCTCGTCCCGCGTGACATGACCCGCGCGGCGGGCTTCTATAACACGCTGCTCAAATCGGACGAGCCCGCCATCATGGTCGAGGTGCTCAACGGCTATCGCGTCAAGGAGCGCCTGCCCGATAACATCGGCGAGATGTGCCTGCCGCTGGGCGTGCCCGAAGTATTGCGCGAAGGCCGCGACGTGACCGTGGTCACGTACGGCGCATGCTGCCGCATCGTCCTGGATGCGGCCGAGAAGTTGAGCAAGGTCGGCATCGAGATCGAGGTCATCGACGTGCAGACCCTGCTGCCCTTCGATATTCATGGCAAGATCGTCGAGTCGCTCCAAAAGACCAATCGAGTATTGTTCGTGGACGAGGACGTGCCAGGCGGCACGTCGGCATACATGCTGCAAGAAGTTATCGAAAAACAAGGTGGGTACTTCCACCTCGACTCTCCCGCGCGGACCCTCTCGGGCACGGCCCATCGTCCCGCCTACGGCAGCGATGGCGACTACTGGTCCAAGCCCAACGCAGAGTCGATCTTCGATGCGGTGTATGAAATGATGCGCGAAGTGGACCCTGGGCAGTACCCAGAAATCCATTAAACACAAAGGGCACGAAGGACACCAGGGAAAAGCTTCGTGCTTCTTTGTGTCCTTCGTGGATAAAAAGAGGAGCGTTTATGGCAACCAATGTATATGTCCCACGCTTGGGCGAAGGCGTCGATGAAGTCACCATCACCAAGTGGCTCAAGCAGGTCGGCGACTCGGTCCACGAGTTGGAACCGCTGCTCGAAGTCAACACCGACAAGGTCGACACCGAAATCCCCGCCCCCGCCTCGGGTGTGATTCTGCGCATCGCGGCGATGGAAGGCCAGCCCGCCAAGGTCGGGGAATTGCTGGCGGTCATCGGCGTAGCGGGAGAAGTGGCAGATGGCGGAAATGCTCCTGCTCCGATTACTGAAGAAAAGCCACAGGTCGAAAATCAAAGGACGGAACCATCTATGGTCAGTCGTCCACCGTCTATGGACCTCGGTTTCATCTCCCCGGTCGTGGCCAAAATCGCCGCCGAGCATGGCATGGACCTCAGCCTGGTGCGCGGCACGGGCATGAATGGACGCATCACCAAGAACGATGTGCTGGCATTTGTCGGGAAGCGGGAAGCTGGAGTCGTTGCCTCGCCTGCCCAACCTTCAAACCTGCAACCTGCCAACCTTCCAACTCAAGGCGACCAACTCATCAAACATACCGTCATCCGCAAGTCGATCGCCGAGCACATGGTGATGAGCAAGCGCACCTCGCCACACGTGCTGACCGTCATGGAAGCGGACATGAGCCGCGTGGTCAAACATCGCGCCGCGAACAAAGCGGCCTTCGAGCGCGACGGCGTCAACCTGACCTTCACAGCTTACTTCCTGTCTGCCATTGTGACGGGGCTAAAGGCCTATCCCACCGTCAACTCCTCGTGGACTGAGGAAGGGCTGTTGGTGCACAAGGCCATCAATCTCGGCATGGCCACCTCGCTCGGCGAGGACGGCTTGATCGTGCCCGTCATCAAGGGCGCGGACAATCTGTCGCTGCTGGCGATGGCCCGCGCGGTCAACGATCTGGCGGCCCGCGCCCGCAGCAAGAAACTGCAACCCGACGAAGTCAAGGGCGGCACCTTCACGCTGACCAATCACGGCGTGAGCGGATCGATCCTGGCCTTCCCCGTCATCAATCAGCCGCAATGCGGCATCCTCGGCGTCGGCGCGATGCAAAAACGCGTAGTTGTGATCGACGACGCCATCGCCATCCGCCCGATGGTGTATCTGTCCTTCGTTTTCGATCATCGCATTCTGGATGGCGCTTCCGCAGACTGGTTCCTGTCCAAGGTCAAGGACACACTGGAGAATTGGAGCTAACATGACCAACTTCGATGAACGTGCCAAAGAATGGGATTCCGATCCCATGAAAGTAGAACGCGCCCGCGTGGTGGCAGACGCCATCCGCAAGAGCGTGCCGCTCACGGCGGATATGTCCGCGCTGGAGGTGGGCTGCGGGACAGGGCTGCTCAGTTTCGCCCTGCAAGCGGACCTCGGTCCGATCACCCTGGCCGACACCTCGCAGGGCATGCTGGATGTGCTGGCCGAGAAGATCGCCGCTGCGGGCGTGACCAACATGCGCCCCGTCAAACTGGACCTGACGACTGATCCCCTGCCCACCGAGCGCTACGCCATCACCTACTCCCTGCTGACTTTTCATCACGTCCACGACACGCAGACCCTGCTCGAAAAATTCCATGCGGTGCTTGAGCCGAACGGCATCCTGCTGGTGTGCGACCTCAACAAGGAAGACGGCACCTTCCACACCGACGGCACCACCGATGTTCATCTTGGCTTTGATCGCGCGGAACTGCAAAAGCGGACGGAAGCGGCTGGCTTTGGCGAGGTCACGTTTTCGACGCCGTACGTGATCAGGAAAGAGATCAAGGATGGAACCGAAAAGGAATTCCCCCTCTTCCTGATGTCGGCCCGTAAGAGATGACTGCAAAGGGCGATGTACATCGCCCTTTTATTTTCCCCATTGAAATAGAACTTATGTTCTGATACAATTCTCACAAGGAGATGATCATGCGATCCGATATCCAACTCAAGGTGAACGACCAAACCGCCGCCGCTTATTTATCCGCGCCCGATGGCGGCGGACCCGGTGTGCTCGTGCTGCATGCCTGGTGGGGCCTCAAACCCTTCTTCAAACAAGTCTGCGACCGACTGGCCGAGCAGGGCTTTACCGCGTTTGCGCCCGACCTGTATCAGGGTCGCGTCGCCAAGACCATCGACGAGGCCAAAGCGTTCATGGAACAAAATGACTTTGAATTGATGGGCGCGACCGTCGAGGCGGCCGTGAAGTATCTCAAAACGCAGACAGGTGCCCCCCTGGGTGTCGTCGGTTTTTCGATGGGCTCGGGCTGGGCGCTGGCAGTTGCCGCCAACGAACCAGACGTCAAGGCCCTGGTCCAATTCTACGGCGCGGGCGAGGCAGACTATAGCCAGATCAAAGCGAAGATCCTCGGTCATTTCGCCGAAGTGGATGAGTGGGAACCGCTGCAATACGTCCGCGCGATGGAGGATGGGATGAAGGCCGCGGGCCTCGACGTTACCCTGAACCTCTACCCGAATGTCGCCCACTGGTTCGTGGAGGAGGATCGGCCCGAGTTCGACTCCGCCGCCTCCGCCCTGGCCTGGGAACGAACCTACGAGTTCTTGAAACAGAGTTTGAAATAATAAGCAAACCTCCTTCTTTTACAGAAGGAGTTTTTTTTCTTAAATATCACTGGAAATCCTATTTTCCAGAACTCGTCTCAAAAATACTCTTGCTGGGCAAAAGCCCCAAATTTATGAGAGAATTTTAGATGCTGTAACCGTTTTTGAAATGATTTCTAGAAAGAAACAACCAGGCTTCCCATGCCAATGGTAAGCAGAACGCTGATAGTCACAGAGACAAGTGCAAGAATGACCCCAGAGGCAAAAAAGATTTGTTGTCTTTTGGGAGAGTGATCAAGGGCCCGGTAGCCGCGCCAAAAGGAAATGACACTCAACAAGAAAAACGAAGGAGTAAAGTCAAGCTGAAAACGCATCGCAGACCAAAAGTAAAGCAATAGCGTACCGACCGCCAGCAGGGATGAAACCCCCAAGGATCTCATGATCCAGAGAAGGAAATTCCATTCGTCCTTATCCCATAATAATTGCTGACGTGGCCTCATTCCCAAGGAAAACAAAGCAAATATGGAAAATGGTGCCATGTACACAAGACCCGTTACGTGTTGCGCATTATATACAGACGGAAAAGAATACCAGCTAAAGATGGGTGCTCTTAACCCCAGCACCGAATGAATGAAGGGAAACGCTGTCTCCGTATGAAAAGGTAACAGGAAGTAATTATATATATTCTGAAGAATAAAACCAGGCATCAGAAGTTCTTTATAATAATGCTTAAGATCCGTGCCAGCCAGTTGGTAATACAACCCTGTCTCAGTTATGCTGCCAAAGCGGGCCCAGTTGTACCAACCAAGACCAATAAAGGCAAGTCCAAGAGGCACACCCAGTGCAACCAACCTTTGCAGGATTTCTTTCCAATCTTTGGTGTAGAAATGATACATACGGAACATACTCATAATGGCCAACCCTGCGATAGGAAAAGCCAGGATCAATCGGCTGGCAATCGCGAGGGCCCATAGAACACCTACAAACATCAAACCAAGAATCGACACAGGCGCTCTTCTCAGGACAAACAACAAGAGCAGAAAACCACCTATCAAAAAAAACTGTCCGCCCGCGATCGCAGCCTCATAGACGCGCGCACTGACTTTGTTTTCCAAGGAAAATGTCATGGGACCAGCCAGCCCTAGAAAAAGGATGGATAATAGCAGAATCGAACGGGGTAAATCTCGAAAAAAGCGGTCCCATACCACCAAGCACAAAATGTAAAGCAACAAGAACACGCCCATAATAAATCCAAAGGCAATTGAAATGTCCCCTACGCGATCACCAATCAGCGGATTAAACAAGACTAAGATCAAGGCAGGTGTTGGCCCCCAATAGAGATAATATTCTCCCTGATAAAGAGAAGCATCGAGAAGTACCGGTATCATTCCCCAAGTATGGAAATCATATGGGTTTGGAAGTTTCAACAGTTCAGGGTCTGGATGTGAAGCCAGATGGAGGCTACCGCTCAGAAAACCCCGCGCTAAATCGGCATAATATTTACTTGGAGAATGCCAAGTGGTCCACGTGCCTGCGCTGACAACCCAAACATAAACAACCAGAACCAAAACCACGAGCGGAAAAGTATAGGAATACGGCCTAATAGCTGCGTAGCTTTTCTTAACATACAGCTCAATACCAGAAATCAATATCGTTATTCTCGAACCAAACAGTGAAAACGCTATGGGAGTTATAAAAATAAATACACCCACTACAACAATCATGACGCGCATCGCCCGCCAATCAGCATGAGTACTCACGCCTAACCGATTGGCAAAAAAACCTCCTGCTGCGATCGCCAAGCCAGCAAGAGCAAGTATAAAAGGATATATATTTTTTCTCATCATCCGCGCGATTATAAGCGATTATGAATTATACACAGGCCTTTTTATCACAACTTAAGAGGGTCTCCATTGCCGGCAGAATCCTTTTTACCAAATGAATATCCTCAACCAGGTCATGCCCAATGCCAGGGAGATGATCGTGATAAGAAAGCCTGCCTTGGTGTATTCCCAGAATTCCAGCTTCACTCCTCGGCGGGCGGCGGATTCCGCCACGATCAGGTTGGTTACCGGCCCAAACATGGTCAGGTCCCCGCCAGCATGGACGCGGCCGCCAGTGTCAGCCAGCCTGTCGGTTTCGAATTTCATGCAACTAATTGGCCGCTCCTTCATCTACACAGAATGTCAAGACAAAAGTAGTAAAATTGCGGCACTTACTCAAAATCAACTCTGGAGAGTCAAATGTCTGAAAATTTTGATGTGGTTGTTATCGGTGCTGGACCTGCGGGATACGTGGCAGCCATCCGCGCCGCGCAACTCAAACAGAAGGTCGCCATCGTCGATAAGCAATGGCTGGGCGGTGTGTGCTTGAACGTGGGCTGCATCCCGTCCAAGTCGCTGCTGCGCAACGCCGAGCTGGCGCACATTCTGCGCGAACGCGGCAAGGATTTCGGCTTCTCGATGGAAAACCTCAAGCTGGACTACAGCGTGGCTGTCAAGCGCTCGCGCCAGAATTCCGACCGCCTGACCAAGGGCGTGGGCTTCCTGATGAAGAAGAACGGGATTGCCGTCTTCATGGGCTCTGCCAAACTGACGAAGCCAAATCTGGTCACCGTAACCGACAAGGACGGCAAGGCGACGGAGCTTTCCGCGAAGAACATCATCGTGGCGACGGGCGCTTCCGCCGCCGCCCCCGCCGCGTGGAAGATCGACGGCGAGAAGGTCGTCACCTACTGGGAAGCCATCTTGCAAGACAAGCTGCCCAAGTCGGTGGTGGTGATTGGCTCGGGCGCCATCGGCGTGGAATTCTCCACCGTGTGGAGTTCCTACGGTGTGGACGTGACCATCGTCGAGATGCTGCCGCGCCTGGTTCCGCTCGAAGACGAAGAAGTCTCGAAGGAACTCGAAAAGGAATTCAAGAAGCGTGGCATCAAGATGCTGACGGGGCACAAGGTCGAGTCGGTGGAGGCAACGGCCACGGGCGTGAAGGTCGTGGTCAGCGCGGACGGGAAGACAACGACCCTCGAAGCGGACCAGGCCCTCGTCGCGATTGGTTTCCGTCCCAACTCAAAGGGACTGGGGCTCGAAGAGGTCGGCGTCAAGATCAGCGAGCGCGGCTTTGTCGAGATCAATGAAAAGATGCAGACCAGCGTCCCGAACATCTACGCCATCGGCGACGTGACGGGCAAGCTGATGCTGGCGCACGTCGGCTCGGCGATGGGCATCGTGGCTGCCGAGACCATCGCGGGCGCGGAGACGGTCACCCTCGATTACGAGATGATGCCGCGCGCCACTTACTGCCAGCCGCAGATCGCGTCGTTCGGCCTGACCGAGGCGCAGGCCAAGGAACGCGGCTACACGGTCAAGATCGGGCGCTTCCCCTTCCAGCCGAACGGCAAGGCGCTCGGCATTGGTGATTACGCGGGCTTCGTCAAACTGGTCATCGACGAGAAGTACGGTGAGATCCTCGGCGCACACATGATCGGCCCCGAAGTGACCGAACTGCTGCCCGAGCTGACCCTGGCACATATGATGGAGCTGACCCCGCACGAGATCGCTCGCAATGTCCACGCCCACCCAACGCTCTCTGAAGCCAT
>CALFXA010000043.1 GCA_937928015.1 uncultured Anaerolineales bacterium
CTGCGCGTGGACGTTGGTTCCAAACCCGTCGGTGACTGGCTCAAAGCCGTCGATCAGGCCCGTCAGGAGAATCAGGTTGAAACGTTCGCCCGCGATCAGATGCGCGAGGACTTCCAGTGCGCTCCACTCGCCGGGTTCAGGACGCCGCATGGCTTGTTCATTGCTGACGCCCTCGAAGCACTTTTCCAGCTCAGCCAGGGCGGGGATGTATATTTCCCGCGCGCGCTTTTCGAGTTCAGCGGGGTCGAAGGGCACCTCGGGCATGGGACGGCGGCTCAACTCCATGCGAACGGTCTTCTTCTCCGGGCCGCGATAAAAACTGACCTCGACCTGGTCTCCGCCCTTTTTGCCCGCGATGGCGTTCGCAAAACTGCTGGCGTCGTTCCGCAGCGGATGACCCGCAAACTCAACCAGCACATCGTCCTTTTGCAGGCCGCAGGCTTGTGCGCCCATCCCATCCACCACGTTATCCAGGCGCATCCCCTCGCGCACGGGAACGCCCAAGGCCTGAGCCTGCTCCTCGGTGAAGTCGCCGGGGACGATTCCCAGCATGGGGCGGTTGGCGATGCGCAAGTCGATGCCTGTTTCCAGAACGGACTTCAGGTTATCGAGGCTCTCGCTCCATTCTTGTTGGAAGCCATCTGCCTTGCCTTGCCAGACCTCGCCATCGGGGATGGAATGCTCCAGACGAATCAGGGTGCGGCTGTCTTGTGCGTGGATCGTGACGGTGACTTCGGTGGGGCTGGGGTCCATGTTCGAGAACCAGCGGAATTTGACGAGGCGATCCTGCTCCAATTCGAGATAGTGCCCGCTGGAGTAGAAATCCCCGCGCCACCACAGGTACATCCGCCCGCCGGGGTGCGGCTCGACGGTGGCCACATCGCACAGCCATTCGCGCAGAGAGGTGGCATTGGTGAAGGCGCGATGGACCAGGGGAATGGGGGCGTTGACAAGGGTTTCGACCGACACGACCGTCATGGCAGGCTCCTCGGGAAGGGATTTTCTATCATTTTACAGGGGCTGCGGAGGGATTACACCCTGCTGGAGGATGGATGTTTTACCGTGGCGTCGGACCCTATACCCCTCCCGCTGTCGGGGTCCAAATGGGTGGCGCACCTCATAACCCAAACATCAGCATCAGGTCGTTGACGTTGGTGCCGCTGGGGCCAGGCTTAAGCAGGTCGCCCAGTGCAGCGAAGTAGGCGTAGGAATTGCTCTCGGCCAGATAGGATTCAACTTTCAGCCCAAGCGCCTCGGCGCGTGGAGCGGTCTTGCCCGTGGCGACGGCGCCTGCCGCGTCAGTGGGACCGTCCTCGCCGTCGGTGGCGATGGAGACGAACAGCACGTCCCTCAGCCCGCGCAGAGACTCGACCGCACCGAGGACGAGTTCCTGGTTGCGGCCGCCGAGGCCGTCGCCGCGCAGGGTGACGGTGGTCTCTCCGCCCGCCAGCAGGCAGAGCGGCCGTTGGCGCGACGTGGCCGCGTTGCGCAGCGTCTCAGCCAGGCGATGGCCGGCCTCACGGGCTTCACCCTGCAAGCCTGTGGCAATGACTTGCCCATCGAAGCCTTCAAACTCGGCCTGACGCTGCGCGGCGCGCAGGGCGAGATCGTTGCTGGCGATGACGTGGTTCTGGACCCGCGCGAAGAGCGGATCGTCGGCTTTGAGCGTTTCGCGGAACGGGAAGCGGACTCCGCTAAAGCGGGCGGCCAGCGCCTCGGCCTCCGTACACGTGGATGGGTCTGGCGCAGTCGGACCCGAGGCGATGGCCTCCAGCGGGTCGCCGACCACGTCCGAGAGGATCAGGCTGACAACACGCGCGCCCCGCGCAGCCTGGGCCAAGCCTCCGCCCTTGAGCAGGTCGAGGTGACGGCGCAGGGTGTTGATCTCGTCGATGCGCGCGCCCTTCGCCAGCAGCGCGGAGGTCAGCGCCTGCAACTCGGTCAGCGGGAGGATGGGCGCGGTCATCAACGCGGAGCCGCCGCCCGAGATCAGACAGAGCAACAGGTCGTCGGGCGTGAGGCGCGAGACGAACTCCAGCGCGGCGCGGCCTGCCGCGAGGCTGGCTTCGCCGGGGACGGGGTGATTTCCCTCCATAACGATGACAGGATCGAGGTCCACCTGCGCCGCGTGCTTGGTGACGATCAAGGTGCCGGCGAGGTTTGGCAGGTCGGGCAGACCGTTCACCATCGCGCAGGCCGCTTTCCCCAATCCAAAGACGAAGATGCGTCTGGCCTCGGATAAGGGGTGCGCGCGCAGATGTTCACGTACCGCGCGGGACGGGTCGGCGGCGTCGAAAGCGGCTTGCAGAATGCGCACGACGCGCGGGTCATGCAGGGAGGCGGTGAGGAAGTTCATGCTTCAAGTATAGGACGAGTCGTTCGCGGCGCAAAGGAATGGAGTAGAATCGCGGCATCCATTTTATGTGAGGAAGGCGCGCATGTCCCAAATTGACTTCACCAGCCCAGGACCGAAACAATACGCTTCGCTCGATGAACTCTTCGGCGTGATGCGGCGCATGACCGACGATCCGCTGGCCAACGCGGGCACGAACATCGTCATCAGCCGCGGCAACCCGAACGCGAAATTGCTGATCATCGGTGAGGCGCCCGGGCCTGAGGAAAATATCCAGGGCAAACCGTTTGTGGGGCGGGCGGGTCAGATGCTCGACAAGGTCCTGCAGTCGGTGGACTTCGATCCCCAGCAGGATGTGTACATCACCAACTCGGTCTTCCGCCTGCCGCCCGGTGAGGACGGCAAGGCCTTCCGCAAACCGACCGATGCCGAGACCGATTTCTACCGCCCGTTCGTGCTGGAGATCATCCGCCTAATCGACCCGAAGATCATGCTGCTGACGGGCAACGTGGCCTGTTACTCGATCCTGCGCAAGACGGGCATCACCAGCCTGCGCGGCAAGTGGACCGAGAGCGGCGGCCGCTGGATCATGCCGATCTATCATCCCTCGTATTTGCTGCGCAACCCGTCGAAGGAACCCGGCTCACCCAAGGCGCAGATGTGGGACGATATCCGCGAGGTGCGGCATAAGTACGATGAGTTGGTGAAGTAGCCACCGCAAGGGCGTGGAGATTTACCTCCGCGCCCTTTTTATTCTTGATATGGAACGGCACGATAAAGTTGTTTTTGCTTTCCGCAATGGGAAGTATAATCAGACCTGCTTTTCGGCTTTATTTTCATTCCCCCTTCCATTATTGGAGGTTCCATGACTAATCCATTGGGCGCAACCTCGAGCAATTCTTCGGGCTTTGTCCCACCCCAAATCAACAGCCTGGAAGACACGGGGCTTTCGCCGCTCTGGCTGCAAGACCTGTCGCTTAAGCTTTTGTATTTTCGCGGCTACCTGACGGGTTTTAAGGTCGCCGAGGAACTGTGCCTGCCCTTCGCGGGTATCGTGGACCAGATTCTCACGCCGCTCAAACAGGAGAAGCTGATCGAGATCAAATCCTCGGCAGGCGGCCTGGGCGAGGGCGCGTACACCTACGGCATTACGGGCGCGGGCATCACGCGCGCGCGCGAGGCGCTGGAGCGCAGCCAGTACGCGGGCCCCGCGCCGGTGCCGTTCGACGTTTACAACGACTCCATCCGCCGTCAGAAGAGCGGACGCTTGACCGTCACCACGCGCACCATGCGCCAGATTCTCTCGCAGCTGGTTATCTCTGAGTCGACCTTTCAGCGCCTCGGCCCCGCCCTGAACTCGGGCACGTCCATTTTCATGTATGGCCCTCCAGGCAACGGCAAGACCAGCATCGCGCGCTCCTTCGGCAACCTGGTACTCAGTCAGACCATGTACATCCCCTACGCCCTGTACCTCGATGGGCAGGTCATCAAGGTCTATGACGCGGTCAGCCACAAGTTGGCGCCCGAAGGCGGCGACGCCTCCAACGGGCAGACTACGGGTACGCTGCGCACCAGCATCCGCCGCGACCCGCGCTGGGTGAAGATCCGCCGTCCGTTCATCGTGGTCGGCGGCGAACTGACTCTTGAAGGTCTGGACCTGGTCTACGACGAGACGCATAAATACTATGAGGCCCCGTTCCAGGTCAAGGCCAACGGTGGCATCCTGCTGATCGATGACTTCGGCCGCCAGCAGGTCCGCCCGCGCGACCTGCTCAACCGCTGGATCGTCCCGCTCGAAAACCGCGTGGACTTCCTCAAGTTGGCCAATGGTCGCAAGGTGGAAGTTCCCTTTGACGTGCTGATCGTCTTTTCCACCAACCTGCCCCCGAAGGACCTGGTCGATGAGGCCTTCCTGCGCCGCCTGCGCCACAAGATCGAAATCGGCGACCCCAGCTACGAGGAATACCGCGAGATCTTCCGCCGCGTGGCCGCCGACAAGAAAGTCGAATACAGCGATCAGGGCCTGGCCTACCTGTTACAGGAATGGTACATCAAGCGCAACCGCAAGTTGCGTGCCTCGCATCCGCGCGACCTGTGCGATCAAATCATCGACATCGGTTCCTATCTGGCGGTCAAGCCGCAGATGACGCGTGAGATGCTCGACCGCGCTGCCCAGGCCTATTTCGTCGAACTCTGACCCTCCACTTGATTCCGATGTTTGAGAATTTCCCCAACCCTGTCCTCTTTGCCCACCGCGGCGCTTCGGCGCACGCTCCTGAGAACACGCTGCCCGCCTTCGAACTGGCCCTCCAGCAGGGCGCGGACGGCGTGGAACTGGATGTCAAACTGACCTCCGACGGCCACGTCATTGTCATGCACGATCCCACCGTGGACCGCACCACCGACGGCCACGGCCGCGTCCGTGACCTGAGCCTGGCCGACTTCCGCAAGCTCGACGCGGGCGGCTGGCACTCCGAGGCCTATCGCGGCACGAAGGTCCCCACGTTGGACGAGGTCTTCGGAACCATCGGCAAACGCTGTGTCATCAACGTGGAACTGACCAACTACACCACTCCGCGTGATGCGTTGGTGGAAAAAGTCTGTGCGCTGGTCGAGCGGCATACGTTGCAGGATCGCATCCTGTTCTCGTCGTTCTTCGCGGGCAACCTGAAGAAGGCCGCCGCGCTCCTGCCTTCCGTCCCGCGCGGATTGCTGGCCCTCGATGGCTGGAAGGGTGCCTGGGCGCGCTCGTTCGGATTCATGTTCGGCGACTATCAGGCCATGCATCCGTACATCACGGACGTCAACGCGCCGCAGGTCTCGCGCGTGCATCAGCTCAAACGCCGTATCCATGTGTGGACGGCCAATTCCGTCGAAGAGGTGACACGCCTCAAGAACTGGGGCGTGGATGGCATCTTCACTGATGACCCACAGACGGCTGTCCGCGCGTTGGGGAGGGGGTAGGGATAATGTCCGTTTGGCGGAAGCAGGCGCAAGGTCCAGGCAAGACCAGCCGCCGCACGTTCGTAGAGAACGCGCGGCGGGTGTTTTCCTGCCTGCTCCTGGCGGCGCTGCTGTCCGTCTCGTTTGCGCCCAGTTTCGGGGTGCAGGCCCAGACTCCCACGCCCCAGCCCGAAGTCCAGGCGTTGTTTGCCAGAATGACACCCGAGGAACGGGTGGGACAGTTGTTTCTGGTGACCTTCCAAGGCACCGACGCGGGGCCCGATTCCCAGATTTATGATTTGATTGCCAGGCGTCATGTGGGCGGTGTGGTGCTGCAAAACGCCAACGACAATTTCACCGCCGCGCCCAATACCGTGGCCGATGCCCACACCCTGATCGAGACCCTGCAACGGGTGGAATGGGAGAACTCTGCTTCGCCCGCGTCGGACCCAACCCTGGGTCAGGAGACCAGTCAGAATTACATCCCGTTGTGGATCGGCCTCTCGCAAGAGGGCAACGGTTATCCCAGCGACCAGATTCTGAGCGGGCTATCTCCGCTGCCTTCACCGATGGCGATTGGTGCCACATGGAATACTGACATTGCCCGCCAGGTGGGCGAGGTGCAGGGACGGGAACTCTCGGCCCTGGGCGTGAACCTGTATCTGGGCCCCTCGCTCGATGTGCTTGATGCGCCTAACTCCACCGCCAGCAGCGACATGGGCACGCGGGTCTTCGGCGGCGACCCCTACTGGGTCGGCGAGATGGGCCGCGCCTATATCGCGGGCCTGCACACGGGCAGCGAAAATCAGATGGCCGTGATTGCCAAGCATTTTCCCGGGCGGGGCGACTCCGACCGCCCGCCTGAGGATGAAGTTTCCACCGTGCGCAAGTCGTTGGAGCAGTTGAAGCAGATCGAGTTGTATCCGTTCTTCGCGGTGACGGGCAACGCCCCCAGTGCCGAGGCGAAGGCCGATGGTCTGCTCGTTTCGCATATCCGCTATCAGGGATTTCAGGGAAATATCCGCGTGACCACCCGCCCCGTCAGTTTCGACGGGCAGGCGCTCGCGCAGATCCTCGGCCTGCCGCAGTTCACGAACTGGCGCACGGCGGGCGGGCTGATCGTCAGCGATGACCTGGGCACGCGTGCCGTGCGCGATTTCTACACCCTGGGCGATCAGCCGCTGACGGCCCGCTCTGTAGCCCGCGACGCCTTCCTGGCGGGCAACGACCTGCTCGACCTCGGTCAGATCGTGTCCAGCGACACCTCCGATAATTACTCCACAGTCCTGCAAGTGCTGGATTATTTCACGGGCAAATATCGCGATGACCCCGCCTTTGCCCAGCAGGTGGATGCCGCCGTGCTGCGCATCCTGGCCGCCAAGTCCCGCCTGTATCCTGATTTTGTCCTGGCCAACGTCCTCACCTCGCAGACCGCGCTCCAGGGCATTGGTCAATCGAAAGACCTGACCTTCGACATCGCCCGTCGTGGCGCCAGCCTAGTCAGCCCGTCGGTGCCGGACCTGGCCACGGTGTTGCCCAATCCGCCGCAGGTGCGCGAACGCCTGGTTTTCATTACCGATACGCTGATGGTCAAGCAGTGCAGCACCTGCCCCGAACAGGCCACGTTTGAGATGAATGCGTTCGAGAATGCTGTGCTGCGCCTGTACGGCCCGGAGGGCGATAATCAAACCTCCACCTTCCGCGTCTCTTCCTATACTTTCGATCACCTCCAGCAAATGCTGGATGGTTCCAGTCCGCCCTACATCGAAGAGGACCTCAGCCGCGCCAACTGGATCGTGCTGTCCATGTCCGATGCCAGCCGCGGTCAGCCCCAACTCGTCAGCCGTTTCCTCACCGAACTTCAGAACACCCTGCGCGACCGCCGCGTGATTCTGTTCTCCTTCGGCGCGCCTTACTACCTCGACGCCACCGACATTTCCAAGCTCACGGCCTACTACACCCTTTATAGCAAGGAAGCCCCGGTGGTGGATGTGGCCGCGCGCCTGCTCTTTCAGGAACTGACTCCCTCGGGCGCTTCGCCCGTTTCCATTCCCGGGATCGGATATGACCTGATCACGGCCATGACCCCCGACCCGAGTCAGGTCATCCCGCTGGCCCTGGACCTTCAGCCTGTCACCGATACAACGGGCGAGACGCCCACCCCGGGCCCCACCCCCAATCCGCTCTTCCGCATCGGCGATACCATTGCCCTGCGCACGGGCATCATCCGCGACCATAATGGACATCCCGTGCCCGATGGGACGGTGGTGCGCTTCTCGATGGTGTTGACGGGGGAGGGCGGCGGCATCCTGCAACAAGTTGAGTCGGCCACCGCCCAGGGCGTGGCGCGCGCCTCCTTCGGCCTCGACAAGCCCGGGCTGTTGGAGATTCGCGCATCAAGCGATCCCGCCACCCTGTCCGAAGGGTTGCAGTTGGATGTCTCTTCCGCGGGCGCAGCGCCCGTGATTGTGGTGACCCCCGTGATTGTCACCGAAGCGCCCATGCCCACTCCCACCACAACACCCCCTGTGGAAGAAAATGACTTTGTGACCACTGAAGGTTTTTTGAACTTCAACGCGTGGTTCGTGGTCTTCCTGTTCCTGTTAGGCAGTTCCTGGCTGGCCTACTGGGCGTTCAGCCGATTCAAGAGTACGCGTGAGGGCGTCCGTTGGGCGGCGTGCATCCTATTGGGCGGCGCGGCTGCCTACACCTACCTGACGTTGGGATTGCCAGGCAGCCGGGCCTTTGCCTCTGCTCAAGGCATGTCGGGTATTCTGATCTTTACGTTCCTGGGGGAATTGATGGGAGCGGTGTGCGCCTGGTTGTGGGTGCGCCGCGCTACCGCAGCAAAGTCACCAACAAACTAAGTAGAAGCAGTCCGCCCGCCATGAGCACGAGGTTGCTCTCAGGCGGGTTGGTGAGATATTCCCAGGCCGAGCGCTGCATGGCGCGGCGCGGAAGCGGACCTGTGGGGAAGTCGCGCGTGCCGAACAGGACGGTGCCCAGATCCTCCATCGACTTGGGACGGTCATCGGGGTGCAGGGCCATGGCCCACAGGATGGCTCGTTCGGTGCGCGGCGAGAGGGTGGAATTGATCTGTCGAGGCGGGACCAGGCTGATGGGGTCCAGGAAGCGTTTGCGCGCCTCGGTGGGCGGTTCGTTCGTCAGCAGGTGATAGAGAGTCGAGCCGAAGGAGTAGATGTCGGCGCGGATGTCGGTATGCGAGTCGTCCCCGCCGTATTGTTCGAGCGGCGTGTACAACGCGGTGCCTTGTCCCTGGATGATGGTGATGGTCACCTCGTCGGGCGCAAGAATCTTGACCAGGCCGAAGTCCACCAGTTTGAGCAGGCCGTTCGGCATGACCTTGAGGTTACTGGGTTTGATATCGCGATGGATGATGGGCGGGTTTTGGTTATGCAGGTAGGCAAGCGCATCAGCCAGTTGTTTGGCCCAGCCGAGCACCTGGTCCTCGTCGAGGAAGGTCTTAGTGCGGCGCGCTTCCAGCATCAGCTCGCGCAGGTCCTTGCCAGGTACGTAATCCATGACGAGGTAATCGCGCGCGCCGAGCGAGAAGAAGTCCGAGACCTTGGGGAGGTTGGGATGGTCGAGGCGCGCGAGGACAGTCGCCTCGCGCAAAAATTGCTCGCGGCCTTCATCGACAACCTTTTGTGGGAGGGCGCGGTCGTATTCGACTTCCTTCAACGCGCATAGACGGCCTTCCAAGCGGAGGTCATCCGCCAGGTAGATGCTGCCCATCCCGCCCTGGCCGATCCGTTCACGGACCTTGTATCGGCTGCGCAGGACCTCCCCGTTCTTCAAAGACAGGGGCACTCTTCTCCTTTACGCGAATCGGTGCAATCATCTCGGCGTTGAATTCTGCACAGAAACGCAATTTTCTGCTATATTATAAACGTCTTTGTTCGCATTATGGTTGATTTTAGTCAGGAGAGCCAAGGGAGTTTTGATGGATTTGAATCTCGGTGAGTTCCCGCTGTTGGTCGCCCAGGAGGGCCCGCTCAAGGGTCAGCGCTGGGTGTTGAATCATACCGTCGTGATGGGGCGCGAAGCCACCTGCGATGTGGTGGTGTTGGACCGCCAGGTCTCGCGCTTCCATGCCCGCATCACGCCCACCTCCGAGGGAGTGATGCTCGAAGACCTGGGCAGCAAGAACGGTACCAACCATAACGGCGTGGAATTGACGGCTCCTGTGATGTTGCAGGATGGCGACCTGGTCGGCGTGGCCCTGGCACAACAATTCATCTTCCTGACCTCGGATGCCACCGTGCCGTTAACCGAGGGGACCGAACGCCCCGGCCGCCTGATGATGGACCAGAAGTCGCGCCGTGTGTGGGTCAACCAGCAGCAACTCGTCCCGCCGCTTTCGGCCCAGCAATTCAAACTGTTGTGGATGTTGTACTCGAATCAGGGACAGGTCGTCAGCCGCGTGGACCTGGTCTCTGCCGTGTGGGGTGAGGACCAGTCGGCGGGCGTCTCGGACCAGGCGCTGGATGCGCTCATTCGTCGCCTGCGTGACCGCCTGTCGGCGCTTGATCCCACGCATCAATATATCGACACCGTACGCGGACACGGGGTCCGCTTCGACAATCCACCCCCAGGTGATTAGCATTGGAAATCGAACTTCAGCAAAAGCTCGCACAGATTCTGCGCGGGAACCGTATTGCCGCGCTTGGCACCCTTCGCAACGGGGCGCCGTCCGTTTCGATGGTGACCTACGCCATCGCCGACGACTTTTCCGCCATCTACCTGCACGTCAGTCATCTGGCCCAACATACGCAGGACATGGAGAAGGATAAACACGTCAGCCTGATGGTCTATGAAACGGACGACGGACGGGACGACCCGCAGTCGTTGGCGCGCGTGACCGTCCGCGGAAATGCGGAGGTCCTGCCGATGGGCGTGCCCGGCTACATGCCCGCCCATGACTTGTACCTGGCGCGTTTTCCGCGTTCCGAGCCGATGTTCGAGTTCGGGGATTTCGGTCTGTGGCGCATCATCCCCAAGGGCGGACGCTACGTGGCAGGCTTCGCCAAGGCATTCAACCTGACGGCGGATTCTTTGTTGGAAGCAGCCAGGACTTAAAAAGATAAGAGGCGGTCACTGAAAATGTGGCCGCCTCTTTTTTACGGCGTTTCTTTTTTCCACTCTAATTTCTTGATCTTCTGAATATCGCTCAACTGGACCTGCGCAATCTGGTCGGGACGGCCCGCGCGGGTGTAGGTTTTGTATTTGGCGTCCCTCGCAGAGTCAACGCTGGCGGTACGGTCCACCACGCGGCGGACGAGTTGATACAGGTCGTGGCGGTCCACGATGAGGAAGGAGGTCTCGGTTTCGAAGGCGATCCAGTTGGATTTGCCGAACAGCCAGCCCGCCTCGCCGCGCACGTTGCGGAACTCGATCCACACCCAATCTTGACTCAGCGCATCGTCGCCGCGACTCTGCCGCTTGAGTGCCTTGACCTCGACCTTGCGGCGGTAGCCGTCCTTGATGATCTCGAAGTCCCAGTGTTCGTGGATGTTGGCATCTTTCGATGCGGGCGTGACGCTCCAGCCCTCGCGTTGGGCGAGGGCCACGAAGAGTTCTTCGGCGCGGCGGCCAAGTTCGAGAGAGTCACGGTTGTGGGTCATTTTTTACCACGAAGGACACAAAGATCACAAAGGGAAAAGTCAACGAGTGGAGCGTTTTGCTTTCACACCCTTTGTAAAGAGAGCAGGATCGATATTTTCCTGGAGGCGCTTGAGCGTCAATTGACAATATTTCTTGTCCACTTCCACACCGATCATGTTGCGCTGATTCTGCAGGGCGGCGATGGCCGTGGTGCCAGAGCCGAGGAAGGGGTCGAGGATGGTATCGCCGACGAAGGAAAATAACTTGATGCAGCGACGCGGCAGTTCGATGGGGAAGGGCGCAGGATGCCCGACACGCTTCTTCGACTCGCCGTTGAAATTCCACATGCCGTTGGTCCAGGCGATGAACTCGTCGCGGGTGATGTCGGAGGTGCGGCCTGTGGCGTCGCGCTTCCACTCGTCCTTATACAGCACGAGGATGACCTCCACGGGCGCGATGACGTAGGGCGCGGAGGCCTTCATCCACGAGCCCCAAGCCGTACGGCGCGAAATATTCTGTTCGTTCCAGATGATCGTGGAGTGATATTTCCAGCCGCCCTGTTTGGCGAGCGTCGTCAGGTCTGCGGCCACGGATTGCTGTCCGCCCTTGTTCTTGTCGAGCGGGACGTTGAGGCATAGGCGTCCCCTGCTGCAAGCCAGGGAGAAGATTTTCGTCAGCCAGGCCAGGCTGAAGTCCAGGTAGGAGGTGTAGTCCGAGTCGTCCTTGTGGGAGTTGTACTGAATGTCCACGTTGTAGGGCGGCGAGGTGACGACCAGGTCCACGCTGGCGGTTGGAATGTCCCGTGTGGTGAGGATGTTGTCATGCAGCAGACGAAACGACTCGTTGGCGAAGAAATCCATGCGGCGATTATATCTGCTTCCCTGAAAGAAAAAC
Source organism: uncultured Anaerolineales bacterium (assembly GCA_937928015.1). Classification (GTDB taxonomy): domain Bacteria; phylum Chloroflexota; class Anaerolineae; order Anaerolineales; family Villigracilaceae; genus JACPVF01. Next base: position 11,816 of record CALFXA010000043.1, read on the forward strand.
TCCCCGGCAACGGGGAGTTTTGTGTTTTTAGCCCATCATGTTCTTTTTCATCGAGAACTTCAGCGCCACCTTGTAGACCTGGCTCAACTTGTCACCCAGCGCCTTGGCCTCGGGATTGCCCTGCGCCGCGGCGGACTCGACCTGGGCCACCAGGTTGTTGAGCGCTTCCATGAAGCCTTCGTTGACCACGGCGGCGTTGTCGTTGAGCATCTTTTCGATGGCGGCGTCATCGGGCGTATCGAGCAGTTGCTCGATGAAGGCCACTTCGGCGGGCGGAGCGCTGGCTTCCTGTAACACCTGCACCATCTTTTGCAGTTTGCCCATGCGCGCGTAATCGTTCTTCTCGGAGGCCTGGCGCAGCATGGTCTCGACGATCTCGATAACTTCCTGCGAGAAGCCTTCCAGGTTGGCGCGCGTGGCGTTTTCGATGTCGTCCTGCGCGAGGATCTGCTCGACGAAACTTTGTGCCTGTTTGTAGCGTGCCTCAAGCTGACGGTCGATCTCGTTGGTGAACTCCAGCAGTTTTTCGCGGACCGCTTCCAGTTTGGTCTTCTCGTCGCCTGAAGCCTTTTCGATCTTGTCAGAGAGCAACTGGAAGAAGTTGTAGTCCATGCCGCCGCGCGCCAGCGACACATAAGCGCGGATGCGCGCCTCGTTGGGTGCCTCGATGACGAAGTCGAGCAGTTTCTCGCGGGTGAGGGACTGGCCCGCTTCCTGCAAAGTCTTGGTGGCGGTTTCCAGTTCCGCGACGGAGGCTTGCAGCCCGCGCCCGAACTCGGTCTCGGCGAGGAGTTGTTTCTGCAACTCCATCATCTGTTGGGCGATGGCTTGCTGACCGCCCGCCATGGCGCTCTGGGCCAGACGGCTGAAGAGCGCGAAGAACTGCTCGTCGAACATGGACAGGTTCTGCTTGATGATCTCGCTGCGCACGTCTGGCGCGCTGGCCTGCAGCAGACGCTCCATCAGCATGACACGGTCCTGCTGGGCCTTGATCATCTCGGGCGTGATGCCGTCCTTGCCGAGGATGGTCTCGATCATTGACTCGAATGTCAGGTTGGCCTGCGGACGCAGGAGGTAGCCCTTGCGTTTTTCGGCGGGCAGGCTGTCCATCACCTTCTTGATGAGTGGACCGAAGATCTTCTCCTGCTCGTTGACGGGCACACCCATCTCGGGCGGGAAGAAGGTCAGCAGCAATTCTTTGTCATTGTCGTGATAGACGATGGGGGTGGCCAGGCGGCCTTCGTATCCGCAATGCGGACAGCGTGCCATGTTCGAGCCGCCATTGAGCAGGCGCTGTTTGGCCTGCGGGTCCTGGGTCACGTCGAAGAGTTGTTCGACGTCGGCGGTGATGGGCTGGCGGCAGCGCGGGCAGGAAATTTGAGTCTTGGGCATGAGAGAGTCCGATTTTCGATCTGGGTTTGCGAGTGAAAAAAACAGGGCTTATTGTACCATTCGGAATTTCTAGCCGAGCAATTTTTCCAGCCGATCCACGTAATCGGCCATGACGGCGAAAGCCGCTTCGACGGGCTGCGGGGTGGTCAGGTCCACGCCCGCGCGCTTGAGCACGTCCAGCGGATAGTCGGAGCTGCCCGCCTTGAGGAAGCCGAGATAGTCTTCCACGGCATTGGGCTCGCCGTGCTGGATGCGTCCCGCCAGGGCGTTGGCGCCCGCGATGCCCGTGGCGTAGGCATAGACGTAGTAGTCGCTGTACAGGTGGCCGAAGCGCGCCCAGGTGATGCCCACCTGCTCACGATCCACATGGACCTTGTCGCCGTAGCCTTCGCTGAACAGGTCGGCCATCAGTGCGATGAGCGAGTCCGCCGTCAGCGGCTGGCCTTGCTCGACGCGGGTGTGCGTCTCCAATTCGAAGCGGGCGAGGGTCGGCATGATGAAGAAGTAGCGGTAGAAATTCGCCATCGCCTCTTCGATGACCGAGATCTGGAAATCGCGCTCGGGATGAGTCTTGAGCAGGTGCGCGCGCACCATCGCCTGATGGAAGTTCGAAGCCACCTCGGCGGCGAATAGCGAATAGTCCGCATAGACGAAGGGCTGATTCTGCCACGTCAGATAGGAATGCATCGAGTGGCCGAGTTCATGCGCCAGCGTGGACAGGCTGAAGATTTCGTCGGTGTAGGAGATCATGATGAAGGGATGCGTCCCCTGCGAGCCCCACGAGAAGGCGCCGCTGCGTTTGCCCTTGTTGGGATACACGTCCACCCAGCGGTCTTCGAGACAGCCGTTGCGCAGGATGGCGACGTAATCCTTGCCCATCGGCAGCAGACCCTCGGAGATCCACTCCACGGCCTGGTGATAGGGGATCTTGATGCGGTCCTTGACCAGCGGCGCCCATAGGTCGTACGGTTCGAGCGTGTCTACGCCCAGTGCTTTGCGGCGGATTTCAAAGTAGCGCTGCCAGGTGGGCAGGTTCTTCTTGAAAGTGTCGATCAGATTATGGAAGACCGAGACGGGAATGTTGTGTTCGTGCAGTTTCATCTCCAGCACGTTCTCGTGTTTGCGGACGCGGCTCTGGAAGACGCTCTGCTTGATGGAGGTGGACAGGTTCTCGGCCAGCGTGTTCTTGAAACCGAGTAGGGTGTTGTGATAGTTGTCCCACGAACGCTGACGCAGGCCGCGATCCTCCTCCGACATCAAGCGCCAGATGATGGCTTCGTTCAACTCGATGGGCTGACCCTGGCCGTCGACCACGGACGGGATGCGCATGTCTGCGTTGGTCAGCAGGCTGGCAGCGGATCCCGCTCCGCCGAAGGGATCGCTTAACATCCCCAGCACTTCCTCTACCTCGGCCGAGCGGACATGCGCCTGCTTGCGGAACAGGTTGGCGAAATATTGTCCGTATTTGGCCAGGCGCGGCTCGGATAGCGCCCACTCGACCAGGGTCTCCTGCCCGATGGCGATCAACTCGGGGTTGAGGAAGGAACTGGCCGCCAGCAACTGTCCGTACATGCCCTGGGCCTTGTTGCTCATGGCCGCCGCGGACTGGTCGCCCGTGTCCACGCTGTAGGCAAAGCCCGCATAGACGTAGGCCTGCGAGGCGCGCGCCATCAGGCTTTCGATCAGGACGAAGGCATCCACCAGCGTGGACGGCGACTCGGCCAACCTGCCTTGATAGGCCTTGACCTGCGGCAGGGCCGCCAGGATGGAGTCAACTTCGGCCTCGAAGGCCTGCGGGCTGGCGAAGACGGATTCGGCGTTCCAGGTAAAGTCTTTGCTGATCTCACTGCGAGCGGGGAGGGTGGTGGGCATGGGTTGTCCTTTCGGAATGCGTAGGGGCGGACGGCCGTCCGCCCCTACGATAGATTAACGTGGCAGGGAGAAACAAATCCTCGCCCCCGTCTCGGACTTGGAACCGTTCGAGGCGTCGGCCCAGATGCGTCCGCCGTGGGCTTCGACGATGGCGCGCGCCAAATACAGGCCGAGGCCCGCGCCTTTGGTGTGCTTGACGGCGGTCGTGGAGCGGTAGAAGCGGTCGAAGATGTGCGGCAGGTCGCGCGCGTCGATGCCTGGACCTTCGTCGCTGACGCACACGATGACCTGGTCGGGCCGCAGGCCCCCGCTGATCTTGATCTCGCCTTTGGGCGCATACTTGATGGCATTCGAGACCAGGTTCGAGATGATCTGTTCGAGGCGGGTCTCGTCGGCCAGAATGATCGGGAATTTCTCGGGGAAGTCGGTGACGATGGTGTGCTTCTTCGTCTGTGAGGAGAATCGCTCAGCCACGCGCGCCGCCACGGCCGCCAGCGAGACGTCGGCGCGGTTGATGCTCAGTCCGCCCGCTTGCAGGCGCGAGGCATCCAGCAGGTCGTCGATCATCTTCGAGAGGCGGTCGGCCTCCTCTTCGATGACGGCCAGTGAGTCGCTGATGGTGTGCTTGTCCCAGCGGGCGTCGTCGCGCCGCAGGGTGGAGGCGTAGCCTTTGATCAGTGCCACGGGCGTACGCAGCTCATGGCTGACCACCGAGATGAAGGTGGACTTGATCTGCTCGGCGGTGCGGAAGTGGGTGATGTCGCGCACGCTGACGATGACGTTGCGCAGCTTGCCCTCGGCCGAGAGCAGCGGGGCGTAGGTCACGCCCACGGGCAGGGACGAAGGCAACTCGCGTTTGAGGTCGCCTTCCACGTAGAGTGTGGCGTTGGGGGTCAGCGGCCAGCCGCCCGCGATGGACTCCGTCAGGGTGGCGCCTTGCGGCTCCCCGTCCCAGAGGATGATCTCCTCGTGGGGGCGGCCCACCAACTGGTCGTGAGTCTGGCCGTAGAGATGTTCAAAAGCGTCGTTGGCGCGCTCGACCGTCAGGTCGGCATTGAGGATGATGATCCCATCCGCGGCGGAATCGACCAGCGCGTCCAGCCGCTGCTTCTCGTACATGACCTGACCGTACAGTCGCGCGTTATACACGGCGATGGCGGCCTGATCGGCGAAGGCTTGCAGCAGAGTGCGGTCGTTGTGCGAGAACAGGTCGGGATAATTGCGGAAGATGAAGATCACGCCGATGACCTGTCCGTGCGCGGCCAAGGGCAGGCCCGTGCCGTTGAGCAGGCCCATGCTGGCGGTGTAGGTCAGGTCCTTCAACATGCGGTTGAGTTCGAGGATATCCAGTTCGCGGACCTTTTCCTCGGCCAGCAACGGCGTGAGGTAACTGAGGAAGGCGGGCGGGATGCCGTGCGCCGTCGCCACGCGCCAGCCGTCGGACTCCTTGAGCGCGATCAGCCCCGCCTGGCCTGCCAGCATTTCGATGGAGATGCGCAGTATGCGCGCCAGCAGTTTCTCCAGGTCGAGTTCCTGGGTCAGGGCGCGGGCCAGTTCGAGCATGTAATCGCGTTGGCGAACGCGGAAATCGGGCAGCATGAGATTATTTTATCATCGGGCGCGAACGGTGAGTGTAAGAGGATGATATGCGTTTGCGCTGCGGACAAACCCAACTATAATTTGCGTCGTATGAAACTCACCCTTCGCACTCACCGCATCGGGCTGGTTTTTCTGGCCCTG
>CALFXA010000044.1 GCA_937928015.1 uncultured Anaerolineales bacterium
CACCGAGATCTACACTCTTTCCCTACACGACGCTCTTCCGATCTACCCTGGCCACGCTATCGTACAACGTCTTCAACCCCAACAGCGGATTCGGCCCCAACGGCGGGCAGTTCGCCGTCTCGGCGGTCATCAACATCATCGCCGTCGTCATCCTGATGGTCTTCGTCTCGCTCTTCAATCGTTGGAGCAAGGCGGGAGAAGGAGTGACCTATGCGTAAAATCTCCTGGATTCGGCAACTCGCCACCCAACTGGCGCTGGCGCTGATCGGCTTCTTCGTGTTGCTGCCCATCTGGGGCATCGCCCGCCTGGCTTTCGACGGCTCGTTGAAGGGACGCCCCACCGAGTTCCGCCTCACGCCCAAGGTCTGGTCCTTCGACGCCTTCTTCAAAGTGCTGGACCAGCCCTACCAGTCGGTCCATTTCACGGTGTTGCTCAAGAACAGCCTGCTGATCTCGCTCGGCGCGGCGCTGATCGCCATCCTGCTGGGCGTGAGCCTGGCCTACGCCTTCGCGCGCTTCCGCTTTCCAGGCCGGCAGACGGGACTGTTCGCCCTGCTATTGACGGCCGTCCTGCCGCCCGTGGCCTTCATGACGCCGCTCTATATCATTTTCGGCCTGATGCAAATCCGCACGTCGCTGCTGGCGTTGATCATCACCTACGCGGCCTTTGCCATGCCCTTCTGTATTTGGAACATGCGCGCCGCCTTCCAGGCCGTACCCAAGGAAGTGGAAGAGGCCGCCTTCCTCGACGGTGCGGGCGACCTGACCACCTTCCTGCGCATCACCCTGCCGCTGGCCCTGCCCTCCATTGCCGTCGCGGGCCTGATTGCCTTCCTGATGGCCTATTCCGAATTCACGCTCGGCTGGCTCTTCGTGGACAAGGCCGACAACGTCACGCTGGCCATGTCCATCTACGCCATCGTGCAGACCCAATACTCGGGCGGCGCGCAGCCGTGGAGCTACCTCGGCTCGCTGGCCATCATCATGTCCATCCCGGTGGTGGTCATCTTCCTCATCTTCCAGCGCACCCTGCTCGAACGCATGATGTTCGGAGATGCATCGTGAACGTCGGAAGCCTGCTCCTACAGATTGCCGCCCGCCTGACGGGGGATACACCCGCTCTGGACGCGCAGGTGACTCTGGCGCACGTGCTGGGACGTCCGCGCTCGTGGCTGATGGCTCACCCCGAACTGGACCTTTCCGCCCCGCAGCTTGATTCCGTGGAAGCGGCCGTCTTGCGTCTGGAGGCGGGCGAGCCGCTGCCGTACGTCATCGGCCATTGGGAATTCTACGGGCTGGATTTCGCCGTCACGCCCGACGTGCTCATCCCCCGCCCCGAGACGGAGCTGCTGGTGGAAAAAGCCATTTCCTGGCTGAACGCCGCATCCGAGCGCCGCACCGTGGCAGACGTGGGCACGGGCTCGGGCGCCATCGGCGTGACCCTGGCCATGCACGTCCCCGACGTCTACGTACTCGCCACCGACATCTCCATGCCCGCCCTGGAAGTGGCGCTCGGCAACGCACGCAAATTCCACGTGGCCGAGCGCATGGACTTCGTCGAATGCGACCTGCTCCCACCGCATCACGAGTTCCTGCCCACCGACCTGCACTTCGACCTGATCTGCGCCAACCTGCCCTACATCCCCACCGAGACGCTCAAGGAACTGCCCATTTTCGGGGCGGAACCAACCCTCGCCCTGGATGGCGGAGCCGACGGCCTGGATCTCGTCCGCCGCCTGCTGGACATCGCGCCCGAGTGGCTGGCTCCGGGCGGGCGCATCATGCTCGAAATCGAGGCAGGCCAGGGGTCCCAGGCGCTCTCACTCGCCTACGACCATTTCTCCGAAGCCAAAATCCAATTACACCAGGACCTGACGGGCCGCGACCGCCTGCTGGTCATCGACGGCCCTCATTCCACTTTTTAGCGGTGTGCGATTCCCGCGGGTATAATGACGCGAAGGGATTCCCACCATGCAACCTCTAGCCCGATCAGGGCTCATCTCCAAATTGAAACGTTGGCCCGCTCAGTTCGTCGCTGTGCGGGCTGAAAATCCCGCCCAATTGCGGCGCGGACAGTTGCTGGCGGGCTTTCTATTCCTCCTGTACGTCCCCCTCGTCGCTCTCATCATCAACAATATTTATTATTACGTCGTGGCTCCGTCGGCCGAGTTCGCGGAATATCTCATCTCGGACCTGCTGGCCTTTCTCATCATCCTCTTTCTATGGTTGCAGAATCGCAGAGGCAGGACCCGAGTAATTGGAGTCGTCACAGCCGTGCTGGCATCCGCCGGCATCGCATTCATTTATTCCCCAGGTAAACCCAACGACGGACTGGTCCTGTTTATCCTGCCCATCTTCATCGCCAGTTTCGCGATCGAGCCGCGCGCCTCCTTTTGGATCTATCTGACATCGCTCCTGATGTACACTGCGGCAATGTACCAGTCCGACCAGTTCGCCCAATACGATGCGACCGGCATGACCGCCCTCTTCGTGGTGGCCATTATCACCTGGGTGGCGTCCGGGCGCCTGGAAGACGCCGTCTCTCGAATCGAGACTCTCAACGCCGATCTGCAAACCAGCAACCAGGAATTAAAGGATTCATACGAGACCACCCTCGAAGGCTGGTCCCACGCTCTCGACCTGCGCGACAAAGAGACGGAAGGTCATACCCTGCGCGTGACCGAGCTCACCCTGCGCATTGCCCAGGCGATGGGCTTCAGCGCGGAGCAACTGGTCCATGTGCGGCGCGGGACCCTGCTGCACGACATCGGGAAAATGGGCGTGCCCGACTACATCCTGCACAAGGCGGGTCCGCTGACCGAAGCGGAGTGGGAAGCCATGAAGCGTCATCCCAGGTATGCCTTTGAACTGCTCTCGCCCATCGAGTACCTGGAAGGCGCCCTCGACATCCCTCATCATCACCACGAAAAATGGGACGGCACAGGATACCCCGACGGGCTAAGAGGCGAAGAGATTCCGCTGGCGGCGCGCATCTTCGCCGTGGTGGACGTGTACGATGCGCTCACTTCCGACCGTCCATATCGCGAGGCATGGCCCAAGGCCAGGGCGCTCGAATACATTCGCAACGAAGCGGGCAGGCACTTCGATCCCGCCGTGGTGAACATCTTCCTCAAGGAACTTTCCGAATGACCGAAACGCGTTTGATTCCTGCCGCACAACCAAACGCCATCGAACAGGCCCTGTGCGTCCTGTGCGCGGGCGGGCTGGCAGCCTTCCCCACCGACACGGTCTACGGCGTGGGCGCGTTGGCCTTCGATGGCCCCGCCGTGGAATCCATCTACGCCGCCAAGGATCGTCCCGTCGAAAAGGCCATTCCCGTTTTGATTGCCGATGCCGAGGATTTGGACAAGGTCGCCGTGGACATTCCACGCATGGCGCGAGTCCTCGCTGCACGTTTCTGGCCTGGACCTCTGACCCTGGTCGTGCCCAAACAACCGACTCTCCCTGAAGCTGTTTCCGCCACCGTGACCGTGGCCGTACGCATTCCCGACCACCCCGTGGCGCGCGCCCTGCTCAGGGCTGCTGGACCGATGGCCGTGACCTCGGCCAACCTCTCGGGACAGCCCAGCCCGGTCAGCGCCGAAGAGGTGATGCGCCAATTAAACGGACGCATCCCGCTGGTCCTGGATGGAGGCATCACCCCGGGCGGAATCCCCTCCACGCTGGTGGATTGTCTCGGCGCGGAGCCCGTCATTCTGCGCGAAGGTCCACTCACGAAGGAACAAATCCTAGCTGCGTTAAAATAAGAGGCCGCTTAAAAAGCGGCCTCGAAACTCTTATCTGCAATTCAGGCTTCGTTCAGTCTTCTTTCATGTGCCTGCATATAATAACAAGTGCATTCTCCTCTACAAACCCCGTACGGATCTGGGCCGATCCAAGCGGGGTTTGGGCTTTAATCAGGAGAGCGGCCAGGTCGGCTGGACGTCCATGTTCAGGTCCGAGGTATGGCCGAGGGCATAGCGGAAATAGCCCGCCGAACCGATCATGGCGGCGTTATCCGTGCAGAGCGACAGCGGGGGGATGTGAACCTTGAACTCCGTTTGAGGCTGGAAGGCCTGACGCAAGGCGCGATTGGCCGAGACGCCGCCCGCCACGAGGATTTCTTTCGCGCCGAACTCGCGCGCCGCATCCATCGTCTTCTTGAACAGCACATCCACCACGGCCGCCTGGAAGGAAGCCGCCAGGTCGTCCACGGGCAAAGAGCCGCTGCGATTCTTCAGGTTGTTGACCTCGTACAGCACCGCCGTCTTGAGGCCGCTGAACGAGAAGTTCCACGAGTTCTCCATCCAGGCGCGCGGGAAGTGGAAGCGGTTCGGGTCGCCGTTCTCGGCCGCCTTCTGCACCGACGGTCCACCGGGATACGGCAGCGACAGCAACCGCGCGACCTTGTCGAAGGCCTCGCCCGCCGCGTCGTCGAGGGTGGCGCCGAGACGTTGGTAGGTCAGGTGGTCGGTCATCAGGTTCAACTCGGTGTGTCCGCCCGAGACGAGCAGCGCCATGAGCGGGAATTGCGGCTCAAGCGGAGTGGTCTCGCCCGCATTGTAGACCCACGAGGAGTAGATGTGACCTTCGAGATGGTTGACGCCCACCAGCGGAAGTCCCAGCCCAAGGGCCAGCCCCTTGGCGGTGTTCAAACCGACCACCAACGAGCCCGCTAGCCCGGGTCCGCGCGTGACGGCAATCGCATCCACTTCGCTGAGCGAGAGATGCGCTTGCGAGAGGGCCTGTTCCACCACGGGCACCACAGCCAGCACGTGCTGACGCGAAGCCACTTCGGGGAAGACGCCGCCAAAGCGGGCATGGATGTCCATCTGCGAAGCCACCACCGACGAGAGCAGCGCGCGTCCGTTTTCGAGGATGGCGCAGGCAGTCTCGTCGCAGGAGGATTCAAGGGCCAGGATACGAGCGGGTTTGAGATCGGTCATTTCTTCTTCCACTTCTTCATCGGCAGGACGAAGTCATACGGATAATCGGCCAGCATTTCCATGCGACCATCGGGGCGGACCCAGAAGGTGTCTTCGATGCGGAAGCCCATGCCGCGCTCGGGATAATACAATCCAGGTTCGGAGGTGACCACCACGCCAGGGGACAGGCGATGGTCGTCGCCCGTCATCAGTCCGCTGAACGGCCGCTCGTGAATGTTGAGTCCCACACCGTGGCCCAGACTGTGGACGTAGCCTTCGGTGGGCGATCCAAAGTTCAACTGCGACTTGTGTCCCTTCGACTCGAAATACTCACAGGTCATGCGTTGGTATTGCTTGAAGGGTACGTTCAGGTCGAAGTTCTCCCATAACTTTTCGAAGATCTCCTTGACCTGTCCGTACAGTTCCTCGGCTTCGGGCGTGGCATAGCCAAGACTCCACGTGCGGGTGAAGTCGTAGAAGTAGCCGCCGCCCGCCTCGGCGGGATAGATGTCGTACACGATGGTCTGGCCGAGGCGCATCAGGTCCTCGGGATTGCCCGTCGAATGCGGCACGCCCGCGTCGCGGCCGATGGCAAAAATGAAGCCCTCGGGCAGCTCCGCGCCGCGCTCGGCCACCCACAGGCGGATCTTGTCCTTGACCTCGCCCAGCTTAAGCGGCTCGCCCTTTTCGTTGAGCAGCACCTCATCCTCGCGGACCTCGCAGGAGGTCAGAAACTCCGCCGTCAGGCGCACGACCTCGGTGGTGATTCTGCCCATATTGCGAATGCGCTCCACCTCGAGATCGGAAGAGCGTCGTGTAGGGAAAGAGTGTAGATCTCGGTGGTCGC
>CALFXA010000045.1 GCA_937928015.1 uncultured Anaerolineales bacterium
CACGGCGACATATGTTCGAGCGGCTCGGACATCGCTATGGTGTGGAATTGTTCCTGCGGCGGCCCATCCGTGAATTGTGCGGTGACTTGACCTCCCGTCTTCTGATGGTTCATCCGAACACTCGCATCGATGACGCGGTTTATCTGGCGCTCGACCGTCCCGCCGATTTTCTATACGATCCGCTGGTGGTCGCGGCCGAGGGATATGTGCCACGCCTGCTCGATTTTCACATGCTACTAATGGCGCAATCCCAGATTCTCGGCAACATGAATAACCTTTTCTCGACCCTGACCCAAATCGAGCACCTGATCGAGCGCTCCAACGATCTTCACAAACAATTGACCGCCATCCTCGATGGGCTGAGGCAGGTGGTTCCGTATCACCATGCCGCCGTCTTGCCGAAGAATACCAGGGGAATCCACCTGTCTGACCGCGAGGTGGTCGCGTTTACGCCCACGGCTCCCATCGTGCAAAATGCCATCTATCAGGCGGTGATTCAGCATAATCAACCCATTTACCTGGAAAACGTGGAGGATGCTCCCGGCTGGGACGCGTTGGGGACCATCGCCGACCTCCGCACCTGGGTGGGATTTCCCCTGCGGAGCGGCAAGACACCTTTGGGCATTCTCTCCCTCGGGCGGCGGACTCTGTCCCCGTTTCGCCGCGATGAGATGTCCATCGCCGAAACCTTCAGCCAATATATCAGTCGGGCCCTGCAAAAACAGCCCTCCATCTGACACTTGCACAGCGCCCCATTCTGCGGCACAATAAGGGTCGTGAAAATCCTTTCCGTCAGCGATCAGGTCGTGGAACGCATCTATGCACTCATCTCCAGCGGACAATTCCACGATGTGGATTTGCTGTTGGGCTGCGGCGACCTGCCCTATTCGTATCTCGAAAACATCGTCTCCCTTTTGAACGTTCCCCTCTACTACGTGCCAGGCAACCACGATCCCGAGTATGACGAGCGCTGGTCCCAGACGCGAGCGGAAGGTTGCATCAACGTGGACCTCAGTTTCAAGGCCTTCAAGGGATTGTTGGTCGGCGGCTTCGGCGGCAGCGTGAAGTACCGTCCCGACGGCGTGAACCAATATACCCAGGCTGAGGCCAATCTGCGCGCCTGGCGGATGCTGCCCGGGCTACTGTGGAATCGAATCCGCTACGGCCGCGCGCTCGACATCCTCATCAGTCATTCGCCGCCCTTCGGCATCCACGATGACGATACCAAGGCTCACCAGGGACTGCATGCATTGAACTGGCTATTGCGCGTGGCGCGTCCGCGTTATCATTTCCACGGGCATACCCATTTCTACCGCCAGAACCTGTCGCCGTCTGTGACCCGCTTTGGGCCCACTGAGATCATGAATATCTACCCCTACAAAACGATAGAGATCTAACATGAGTGACGAACTTGATTCCCGCGCGCGCTCGGATTTCAGCCGTGCGCGCTTCAAGGCCTTTCTGAACGGCGTGTGGGCGACCATCTCCGGCCAGCCCAATCGCTTGTTGTCGTATGACGAAATCAAAGAGAAACTACATATCGGCGGTCCCATCTACCGCGGCGTGCAGACCGTGCGCGTGGAGCAAATTGCGGGCAGCCTCAATCGCTACCATCAGTTCGACCGCGCCTTCCTACCTACCCAGGACGATACCTCCAGCCGCTGGATATCGGTCAACCGCGCCTTCTACCAGGACGTGAGTCTGCCGCCAGTGGTGCTTTACAAGGTTGGCCAGGTCTACTTCGTGGTGGACGGCCACCACCGCGTTTCGGTGGCGCGCGAGCAGAACCAGGAGTTCATCGACGCCGAGGTGCGTGAATGTGCCACGCGCGTTAACATCACGCCCAATATCAAACCCGAGGACCTGGAGATCCTGGAGGATAAGGTCCACTTCCTCGAACGCACTGCCCTCGATTACCTGCGCCCGGGCGCCAACATCAAGCTGACCGTCCCTGACGGTTTCGAACGCATCCTCGAACACATCGCCGTCCATCGTTACTTCATGGGCCTTGACCTCAAGCGCGATATTAGTGAGCAGGAGGCCGTTACGCACTGGTACGACACGGTCTACCTGCCCATTGCCGAGGTCATCCGCTCAAGTGACATCCTGCGCGATTTTCCCGGCAAGACCGAGGGTGACCTGTATTTGTGGGTGCTTGATCACCAGCATTATCTGGCCCAAAGGGAAGGCCAGCCGCTCCAGCCGCCGGCCGAAGCCGCGCGCGATTTCATCGAAGAACAGGACTAGGACGAATGCCCGACCTGCATCCCCTGGCAGGCGTTTACACCGCCGCCGTCACCCCCCTCAAAGCGGACTCGAGCCTGGACCTTGAGTCGGTCCCGTTGCTGTTGCGTTTCCTCGCCTCGCGCGGAAATCATGGCGCGCTACTCTTCGGCACCACCGGTGAGGGACCGTCCTTTTCGCCCGCCGAGCGTGAGCAGCTCCTGCGCTCGGTGCGCGTCTTCCGCCAGCAGGTACAGGGCTTCCGTCTGCTGGCCGGCACCGGGACTCCCAGTCTGGGCGAGACCATCGACCTGACCAAGCTGGCCTTCACTCTGGGCTTCAACGGCGTGGTCGTCCTGCCGCCGTATTACTTCCGCAAGGTCAGCGAGGATGGTCTGTTCAAGTGGTTCAGCGAAGTCATCCGCAAGGCTGTGCCCAGCCAGGGATATTTGCTCGGCTATCACATCCCGTCGGTGACAGGCGTTGGCTTCTCACTCGAACTGCTCAAGCGCCTCAAGGATGCCTTCCCGCGTCAGTTTGCGGGCATCAAGGATTCCTCGCACGATGCGGACTTTGCCCGTTCGCTGGGTGGACACTTCGGTGCGGACCTGCTGGTGCTGAACGGCACGGATTCATATTTGCAATTGGCCGTGGAAAATAAAGCCCAGGGTTGCATCACCGCCGCCGCCAACTTGATCTCACCCGACCTGCGTTCCATTTGGGATGCGATGCAGTTGGGAAATGACCCCTCCGAAATTCAGGCGCACGTCACGGCTCAGCGTCATGTGCTGGAGAAGTACCAGCCTTTTGCGCCGACGCTCAAGGCGTTGATGCACCGCCTGCACGGCCTGCCGCGTTGGAGCATCCGCCCGCCGCTGTTGGCGCTTTCGGCCGAGACGGAAGAACGGGCGGTACAGGAATTTAGCGCGATATAACGAAGTAGGGACGGGTCATCCTGTCCCTACTCTTTTATGTTTGAATGTCTTTCGATGAATGGGGGACTGTCCCAGCCGCAGGATGGTCGCGCGGTGGACCTGGGTGCCATACCCCTTGTGTTTTCCCAATCCATAACCGGGATACTGCACGTCCAGTTCGCACATCAGCGCGTCGCGGGCGGTCTTTGCCAGCACAGATGCCGCTGCGATGCTGAGCGATTTCTGATCGCCTTTGACGATGGCTGATTGCGGCAAATCCAATTCGGGGAGTTCGAGGCGGAAATCGGTCAGCAGGTAATCGGGGAAGAGTGTCAGCGCGGCGACGGCGCGGGAGGCGGCCAGCCGCGTGGCGGGCACGATGCCCAATGCGTCGATTTCCTCGGCGGAGGCGAAGCCCACGCCCCAGGTCCGCGCGCAGGCCTGGACGAGCGGAGCCAGGCGGGAACGTTCACGCGGAGTCATCAGCTTGGAATCGCGCAGCCCGCCCAGGGTCGAGGACAGGGTTGGGGCGTTGGGGAGAATGACCGCGCCCACCGCCACGGGACCGGCCAGGGCGCCGCGTCCCGCTTCGTCTAATCCTGCAAGATGAAGTAGGCCGCTTTCCCAGAGCGGGGATTCAAATGTCAGGTCGGGGGTGGGACGCATTATCCGTACATTCCGCGACGGGCATTGCCGTGGATGCGGAAGATGTCGCGGATCATGTTGAGCGCATCGCGCACGGCGCTGACCTTGCTGTCTTCGCCGAAGTACCAGTGGATGGGAATCTCGTGGATGCGCATGCCCGCACGGCGGGCCAGGAAGAGTAGCTCGATGTCGAAGGACCAACCGGGCAGGGTCTGTAGTTTGAAGAGACGTTCGCTGGCCTCGGCACTGAAACATTTGAAGCCGCATTGCGTATCTTGCAGGCCGGGCAGGATTAGCAGGCGGATGATCAGGTTGATGCCGCGTCCGCCCCAATGTCGGAAGGCGGGTTCGTTGTAGCGGACCGCGCCGGGCGCTTCGCGCGAGCCGATGGCCACGTCGAAATCGGTCAGCGCTGGCGGGATGAATTTGACGATCTCCTCGATGGGCATGGAGAGGTCGGCGTCGCAGATGAAGCGGAATTGGCCGCGCGCCTCCAGCATGCCGCGGCGGACCGCCAGCCCTTTTCCGCGCTCGTCGTTTTGCAAGACGCGTAGTTGCGGATGCCGCGCTGCAAAGGATTGGGCGATCTCCAGTGTGCGGTCGGCGGAGCCGTTTTCCACCACCACGACCTCGGCGGAATAGGCTTGCTTTTCGAGAAATGCAAAGACCTGCTCCAGCGTGCGGGGCAGACGCTTCTCTTCGTTATGAGCGGGAATGACGATGGACAGAAAAACGGGAGTCAAAGCGTTGTTTTTTAGAGCGGATTGTTTTGCAAGTAGACGACGTATCCGCCGAGAACCAGCATGGAGCACAGCCAGAACAGCAGGATGCACCCGAGGATGACAAGCTGCATCATCGTGAGGCCGAGGAGGAGTTTCTTCTTCGGCGCGGACTCGGCCCCGGGCAGGGTGCGGATGGGCGAGGTCTCGTTCGGGCCGGGCGGGAGTCCGTTGGGGGCGATGTGGGTATCGTCTTCCAGGGCAAAGGCCAAGTCGTTGGCGGCAGGCTTGCCGGCGTCGAAGATGGCCTTGGCGCGTGAGGGAGTCGGCGCGGGCCCGTCCAGTTCCCCTTCGGGGCGTGGGTTGACGATGCGGTCGGCCAGGTCATAAACCTGCTCGTTGCGCAGCAGCGGACGTCCCTGCAGGAGCGAGCCGGCAAACTGGTTGATGGCGTCGCTCTTGACCACGCGGATGATGGGTCGCATACTGTCGATGTTGAGGCCCGGTTCGGCGGCTATTAATATCGGCTCGACGTGGGTGGGGATGTTGATGCGTTGGAGTTCGAAATATTTCTGGGTGGCTTGCGCCAGACGGTCGGCGATGCTGAGCAGGTTGCGCGGCGCGGCCAGCGAGCGGCCCTGGTCGACCTTGTTCCACTGGTCGCCCTTGGCCTCGTAGAAGCCCTTGAGATGCGTGACATAGATGACGTATATCCCGACCGGGGCCAGCAGGATCATCGGCACGATGACCTCGCTGCCGGGCAGGTTGAAGTTGCGGATGAGCACGTAGCCCTTTTCGAGCAGGCGATCCAATTGGGCGATGACCGTCTTCTGGGCTTCGAGTTCGCCGTACCAGCTCAGGCCATACTTCAACGTTCCCTGGATGCGGCCGATTAGGTCGATCTGACCCTTGTCATTTTGGAGCGGGGTTTTATCTATGATTCTCATGGGACTCCCGGGACGCGCAGACTAGAAGACGGGCACACCCTCGAGCTCGTCGCGGCTGGCGTCGGTGCGCGTGGATACGAACTTCCCGACCGTCTGGATGGGCTTGCCCAGGTCGAAGGTGCCGGCCATGAATTCCTTGCGCTGGCCGGTGACGGCCTTCTTGCCCTTCTCTAGCCGCTGGACGAGGTCTGCGCGGTCGATCAGGACGCGATCGGAAAAAGCGGCGCCGCGACGTTCGTAGGCGCGCACCTGGGTGATTTGTCCGTTTTCGTAACGGACGGCTTCGATGACGAGGTCAAATTTCTTCAAGGCGGAACCCTCCATAAGCTATTTTAACATGAAAGCCGCCGCGTGTTTGGCGCGGCGGCGGGTAATGTTTTGTAATTGTCACTAATCAATAAGCGCGGTCGAAATAAAAGTAACAACCACCATTGATGTTGTATATGGCGCGGACATGGCTTGGGGAATTCCACGACCAGGAGACCACCACCTGAGAGGTGGTATTATCCCGCATTTTTACGGTGAATGTAGCATCTTTGGAATTATTCCATATAACCTTGTACGTGGTCCCAATGGAGCTTTTGTCCGAATACTTTTCGACCACTTCTGTGATCGGATCGAGCAGGGACGTGTTTGTGCTGGCATACTTGGCGTCCACGATGGGGATCGTCGTTGTGCAGTAGACAGCATATAGATCCGCCTGCGCGTCATCCAACTTATCCTGCGTGCTGGACTGCAACTGGCTTAAGTCCTTGTACTTATCTTCCGCTTGCTCGGCCCGATCCGTCAGGGTGGAGATTTTCGAATTGGCCTTGTTGAGATCGGATTTTGCAGCAGTCAAGTCGGTCAATGCAGTGGAAAGTTTGGATTGGCTGTTCGAAAGGTCCTTTTGCAAGGTCTGCATTTGATCTCGCGTCTGGTCGGATTGATAAAACTGATAGGCATTCCCGCCCAAGCTCATGCATAAGGCAATTACCAATAAGGAAGCTCCAACGATAAGAATGATGTTTTTCATGGCACCTCCCGGTGTTGAGATTTACTTGCCTGCATGTTTGTGTGTCGAAAAAATATGGCTAAACCAGAAAAGACACAACCGCATGACATTACGTCATGCAGATGTGCCTTTTCGAGGAATACAGTGATTTTGGCCGGGCTGTAATGAATCTGTGTTGTGTGACCATTAGTCGGGGCGCTGGGATTCGAACCCAGGGCCTCTTGCTCCCAAAGCAAGCGCGCTAACCGGACTGCGCTACGCCCCGATAACGGGACGAGTATAATGCGAAGGATGATGACCCGTCAAGCACAATGGACTGTAACAGCGGTGGTGTTTTGTCTCGTGTTGACCGCCTGCACCTCGAACCAGGTCCCGCCCACCGCCACGCCGCTCCCGCCCACGCCCACCCGCACCCCGATTCCGCCCTTTCCCACCCTGCCAGCCACGCCTACCCAGCCCGCCTGCCTCAGTCAGCCTGGGCGCGTGGAACAGGGGACGCTCGATACCACCAAACCTCCCCAGCAATACCTCATCTACCTGCCGCCCTGTTATGACCAGCGCACCGACCTGCGTTACCCCGTCCTCTACCTGCTGCACGGACAGACCTACACCGACGACCAGTGGGTGCGCCTCGGCGCGGTGACCATTGCCGACCGCCTGATCCTCTCGGGCGAGGCGGCTCCATTCATCATGGTCTTTCCCGACGACCGCTACTGGAACCTACCGCCGGGTCCGCTCTTCGGGGAGCGCCTGATCGACGCCTTGATCCCCTACGTCGACGAGACCTACCGCACCCTGGCCGACCGCGACCACCGCGCCCTGGGCGGACTCTCCCGCGGCGGCGGCTGGACCGTCCAGTTGGGGCTGACCCACCCCGAGCTGTTCGGGATGCTCGGCCTGCATTCTCCCGCCATCTTCTCCCCTGACCGCCCCATGCTGGAGGACTGGCTGCGCGCCATCCCGTCCAAACCCTATCCGCGTATCTGGCTGGATGTGGGCGATGAGGATAGCGAGCGCGGTTTCAATACCCTGTTCGAAAGCACCCTGGCGTACTACGGCATTCCGCACGAATTTCACGTATACTCGGGGGCGCACACCGAAGAATACTGGAGCCAGCACGTCGAGGAATATTTGCGTTGGTACCTCGCAGGCTGGACAGAAAATTAACGTCATTGCGAGGAGGGCCGTAAGCCCGACGATGCAATCTCATGAAAAGATTGATGGTTTCTCGTACTGACATGGAACAACTGATACACCAAGGAGACTTCATGAACATCTTTGTCACTGGCGGCGCGGGATACATCGGCTCGGCCACCGCGGAGGCTTTGCTCAAGGCGGGACATACCGTCACCGTGTACGACTCGCTTGCCACCGGACATCGCGCGGCGGTGCCCGCGGGCGCGAAATTCATCCACGCGGATCTGGGCAATGCGGACGCGCTGGCCCACGCCTTGAGCGCCGAACCCTTCGACGCCGTCATGCACTTCGCCGCCTTCATCGAAGCAGGCGAGTCCATGAAGGACCCGGGCCGCTTCTTCAAGAATAATTTCGGCAACTCGCTGCAATTGATGGAAACCGCCGTCCGCGCGGGCGTGAAGCGCTTCGTGTTTTCGTCCACGGCGGCGGTTTATCAGTCCAGCGAGGAGCCGCTCGGCGAGGACTCGCCCATCGGCCCGACCAACGTCTACGGTCACACCAAGCTGATGACCGAGCAGGCGCTGGAGTGGTACCGCCAGATTCACGGCTTGCACGTCGGTGTGCTGCGTTACTTCAACGCCTGCGGTGCGCTGCCCGGGCGCGGCGAGGCGCATCAGCCCGAGTCGCATCTCATCCCGCGCGTGCTGCAGATCGCGCTGGGGCAGGCTGAATCCGCCACCATCTTCGGCACCGACTATCCCACGCCCGACGGCACTTGCATCCGCGATTACATCCACCTGGGTGACCTGGTCTCGGCGCACCTGCTGACGCTGAACGCGCTGGCTGAACGCGACAAACTGGTGTACAACGTCGGTAGCGGGAACGGCTACTCAGTCCGCGAGGTGATCGAGGCGGCTCGCGCTGTCAGCGGACACGCCATCCCTGCCGTCGAACAGCCGCGCCGCCCGGGCGATTCCGCCCGGCTGGTGGCCTCCTCCCGCCGCATCCGCGAGGAACTCGGCTGGAAGCCGCAATATGACGATATCAAAGTCATCTTGTCCAGCGCATGGGAATGGCACCAGTCCCACCCACATGGATACGAGGATTGATTCGCGCTGAGCATAGTTGAAGCGCCGAGACCACCAGTTCTGAAATAGTCCGAGCCAAAGGAGACTCACATGGCCTTTTCCTTCCATCGCATTCCCGTGGGAATTTGCAACTGCTACCTGCTGCGCGGTGAGCGGACGGTGCTCATCGACGCCGGCGCGTGGAGCGGGACGCCCGCCTTCGTGCGCGGCATGTCCGCCCTGGGCGTGGACCCGAAGCAGATCGACCTGATTCTGCTCACGCACGGCCACTGGGACCACATCACCTGTCTGAGCGACATCCGCGCGATGAGCGGGGCCCAGGTCGCCATTCATCATCGGGACCAGGTCTGGGTCGAGACCGGGCGGCCGGGTTTCCCGGGCGGCGTGGGCGTCTATGGTCGCGCCATGTCCGCCCTGTCGCGGACAGTCCTGCATCCCCACCTGCCGCCTGTCAAAGTGGACAAGGTCCTTGACGACGGCGGCCTGTCGCTGGCCGAATACGGCATCCCGGGCAAGGTCGTGTACACGCCCGGGCACTCGATGGGCCACGTCAGCATCCTGCTCGACTCGGGTGACGCGCTGGTCGGCGACATGGCCATGAACGACTGGTATCTGCGCCTGACGCCCGGCCTGCCTGTGCTGGCCGACGACATCCACATGGTGGTGGAGAGTTGGAAGAAGATCCTGCCGCTGGGCATCCAGACCGTCCACCCCGCGCATGGACCGCACTTCCCCGTCTCGGTCATGCACAAAGAGATCGAGGCCTTCCGATGACCTTTGTTGTCGTCCTCGCGGGTTGGGTCTTTTCGCTGTGCCTGCACGAGTTCATGCACGCCTTCGTGGCTTATCAGGGCGGCGACTACACCGTCAAGGACAAGGGTTACCTGACCTTCAATCCGCTCAAGTATACGCATCCCGTCTACTCGCTGCTCATGCCGATTCTGTTCCTGTTGGCGGGCGGGATCGGCCTGCCGGGCGGCGCTGTTTATATCGAGCGCTGGCGTCTGCGCGGACCCCGCTGGGAGACCGCCGTTTCGTTGGCGGGACCCTTCTCGAACGCGGTCCTGGCTCTGGGCCTCGGCCTGATCCTGCGCTTCACGCCGGTCGTCAACTCGATCTTCGGTCCCGGGCTGGCCTTCCTAGCGCTGCTGCAAGTCTCGGCCGTGGTGCTGAACCTGCTGCCCGTGCCGCCCTTTGACGGATTCGGTGCCATCGAGCCGCACCTGCCGTTCGAGTGGCGCGTCAAACTGGCGCAGACGCAGGGCGCATTATCCATCATCGTCTTTCTGGTGCTCTGGTACGTGCATTTTGTGAATAGCGCCTTCTGGGGTCTGGTAGGATTGCTGGCCCAAGCGGCTGGCATCCCGCTCAGCACAGCGATGGTTGGCTACAGCCAATTCCTGTTCTGGCAATAGCCAAGACGGCCACCCTCGGGTGGTCGTCTTTTTTGTGGGGGATAACTTTGTGATAATCTTTACAAATAAGACAATCTTGGTTATAATAATAGTGTAATATTTCACAAGTAATATGTCGCTGCGGCCTTTGAGTTGCCAGCACCCATCAGGAGATTTCCTGCCGCTTGCTTCGCCCAGGCTTGCAGTGACATGAGTATGAGGAGAGAACCATGATTGCAGAAAAACGCCCCCACGTGGTCATCGTCGGTGCAGGATTCGGCGGCTTGCAGGCCGCGCGGAAACTGGCCAGCGCGCCCGTCCGCATCACTCTGATCGACCGCCAAAATTATCATCTGTTCCAACCGCTGCTGTATCAGATTGCCATCGCAGGCCTGACGCCCGCACAGATCGCCTACCCTCTGCGGACCATCTTCCGCAAGCAGAAGAACCTGACCTTCCAGATGGGCGAAGTGACCGAGGTCAACCTGGCCGAGCGTTACGTCAAGCTGGACGGCTCGGTCATCGCCTATGACCATCTCATCCTGGCGGCGGGCGGGCAGACCAACTTCTTTGGCCTCGAATCGGTCGAGCGTAACGGTTTCGATTTGAAGAACGTGGAAAGCGCCGTGGGGACGCGCAATCACCTGCTCTCGACCTTCGAGCGCGCCAGCCGCGAAGCGGACGCTGACAAGCGTCGCGCCCTGTTGACCTTCGTGGTGGTCGGTGCAGGCCCGACCGGCGTCGAGACGGCGGGGGCGCTGGCTGAGTTGATCCGTCACGTGATGAGCAAAGAATACCCCACCATCGACATGAACGAGTCACGCGTGTTGCTGCTCGAAGCGGGACCGACCGTCATGCCCGCCTATCCCGACGAGTTGCGCCAGTCCACGCTCCGCCTGTTGACGGGCAAGCGCGTGGAGGTGATGCTCAACGCCAAGTTGACCGAGTACAACGGCGAACAGGTTAGCCTGGCCGATGGCACGACCATCCCCGCCCAGACCTTGATCTGGACCGCGGGCGTGAAAGCGGCCGGGTTGGCGAGTCGGCTGGGGGTGCGGCAGGCAGGCGCGGGCCGGGTGGTGACCGAGTCCACGCTGCAACTGCCCGGGCATCCCGAGGTCTTCGTCATCGGCGACATGGCCTACGTCGAGAATGGGAATGGCCAGCCGCTGCCCATGCTTTCGACTGTGGCGCTCCAGCAGGCGGACTCCGTGGCGGGGAATCTGAGCCGCGTCATCGCCAAAGAGACGCCCCTTCCGTTCCATTACAAAGACCCTGGTCTGCTGGCCACGGTGGGACGCAACGCGGCCGTGGCGCGCATCTGGGGCCTGTCGTTCAGCGGATTCATCGCCTGGGTGATCTGGGTCTTCCTGCACATCTATCGGCTGATCGGCTTCCGCAACCGCATCGTGGTGCTGATTAACTGGGCCTGGGACTACATCTTTTACGATACGCAGGTGCGGTTGATTACGAAGGAGTAATCTTCGCGCCAACCTGCCCTTCGACTACGCCGCGAAGAACGGCGGCTCCGCTCAGGGCGTATGTTGCGTTGTTATGATAAACTCACTCCGTCAAAGGAGTAAGTCTTGAAAGCCAAACACTGGTTCATTTTCATTTTATTGGGAGCCATCTGGAGTTCTTCGTTCCTGTGGATCAAGATTGCCGTGGCCGAGATCGGCCCGGTGACGCTGGTGGCGTTCCGTGTGCTGTTCGGCCTGCTCTTCGCGGGCGGGGCGGTCTTCATTCAGGGCGTGGAATGGCCGCGCGACCGCAAGACCTGGACCATCTTCATCATTATCGGCCTGACCAATATCGCCATTCCGTTTTTCCTGATCTCGTGGGGTGAGCAGGCCATCGACTCAGCCGTGGCGGCCATCCTCAACTCGACCGTGCCGCTGTTCACGCTGGTGATCGCCCATCTCTTCCTGCACGACGACAAGATGACCACCCAAAAAGTGCTCGGCCTGCTGGTCGGTTTTGCGGGTGTGATCATCCTGATGAGCGAGGATATGCACGCCTCGCAGAGTTCCCTGCTCGGGCAGGGAGCAGTCATCCTGGCCAGCTTGTTCTATGCGGGCAGCGCGGTCTATACGCGCCGCAACACGCCCAACGCGCACGGACTGGTGCGCGGCGCGGCTCCATTGCTCTCGGCGGCGGCGGTGATGTGGATTGCCGCGCCTATCGCGGAGAGCCCGTTCAAGGTGCCGCAATTGCCCATCACGTGGATCGCGCTATTATGGCTGGGCGTGCTCGGCTCGGGCCTGGCGCTGATCCTCAACTATTACCTGATCCACGAAATCGGCCCGACGCGCGCCACGATGGTGACCTACGTCTTCCCGCTGGGCGGCGTGATTCTGGGCGTCCTCTTTTTAAATGAGCATCTCTCCTGGCAGTTGCTGGCAGGCGGGCTGCTGATCATCTCAAGTCTGGTGGTTGTCAATTGGAAAAAACAATGAACGAAGAAAGTTTCCGCTCTGGGTTCGTGGCCATCATCGGCCGCCCGAACGTGGGCAAGTCCACGCTGGTCAATGCGCTGCTGGGACAAAAGATCGCGGCGGTCTCGCCCAAACCGCAGACCACACGCCGCCGTCAGCTCGGCATTCTGACCAACGACTCGGCGCAGATCGTGTTCGTCGATACGCCCGGCATGCATGTGGCGCGTCACAAGCTGGGCGAGTACCTCAATCAGGAGGCGCAGGAGGCGCTTGAACACGTCGACGCGATCCTCTTCCTGGTGGATGCAGGCGACGAGCCGACCGATGAGGACAAGGCCGTGGCCGACCTGCTCAACCGCGTCTCGATGCGCACGCCCCGACTGCTGGTCCTGAACAAGGTGGATCTGCTGGCGCCCGAGGCGATTCCCGCCCGGGCGGAGGAATACTCCAAGCTGCTGATTCAGCCCAAGGTCCAGGAAGTGTCGGCCCGCAAGGGTCAGGGCTTGGATGAACTCATCGCCGCGCTGACGGCCATCCTGCCGAAGCGTCCGCCTGAGTATCCCGAAGACCAGGTCACCGACTCGTACGAGCGCGACATCGCCGCGGACCTGATCCGCGAGGCGGCGCTGCTCAACCTGCGCGACGAGGTGCCGCACGGCATCGCTGTCCGCATCGACGAGTTTGCCGAGCGTGAGAACGGCATGGCCTACATCGCCGCCACGCTCTTTGTGGAGCGCGAGTCGCAGAAGGGCATCGTCATCGGTGAAGGCGGCTCGATGCTCAAGCGCATCGGTTCCTCGGCGCGCAAGGAGATCGAGTCGATGGGCGGGCGGCCCGTCTTCCTGGAATTGCGCGTGAAGGTGTTGAAAGAATGGCGCAAGGACGAGAATGCCTTGCAGCGTTTTGGGTACAAGATCAAAGGCGGGAAGAAGAAGGACGCGAGAAAGAAGTGATAGAGGGGCGACCCAGTGGGTCGCCTTTTTAATTTGGAAGAGGAGATTGCGATGATCGTCCTGCCAATTTTGGCAATTTTGTTCGCAGGGTTGGAGTCGTACGCGCTGTGGAGCGGAAAGCGGCAATTGGAATTCATCGCCAAGCCCACGGTGATGATCTGCCTGTCTCTGTGGTTGTATCTGACCACGGGTTGGCAGGGGGCGGCCTTGTGGTTCGGGTTGGGGGCCGTGCTCTCGTTGGCGGGCGACGTGTTCCTGCTCTGGCTGGACCGTTTCTTTGTCTTCGGGCTGGCCGCCTTTCTGCTGGCACATATTGCCTACCTGATCGGATTCAACGTGCCGCCTCCGCCCGTCACGATGTGGAGTCTGCTTCTGGCGGTGATCATCGGCCTGAGCGGCATGCGCGTGATGCGCCGCCTGCTGATGGGCGTGCACGCCTCGGGCCAGTCGCGGCTGGCGATTCCCGTGGCGTTGTATGGCGCGGTCATCACCTTGATGCTGCTCTCGGCGCTGCTGACCCTCTCGAATACGCAATGGAGCGCGCTGGCGTCCGCTTCTGTGGCGCTGGGCGCGCTGTTCTTCTACGCCTCGGACATCGTCCTGGCCTGGAACAAGTTTATCCAGTCCATGCCGCATGGACGGATGCTGAACATCGGCCTGTATCACATCGGTCAGATTTTGCTAATCACGGGAGTGGTATTGCAGTTTTCGTAAGCAGACGGGTACAAAGAAACATAAAGGGCGCAAAGACTTTTCTTTGCGCCCTTTGCGTTTCTTTGATTTGGGTTTCCTCTCGTCAGTTGAATGCACGTTTCATAAGATAGCGTTCTTCTACCGAATGTCCAATGGAAGCTTTAGTATCCGCCTGAATAACGCGACTTTTCTTTGTAGCATGCCACGAAATATTTCCGTTTCTTTCTCACTTTCAAAACAAGCTTTCGGAATAGCAAAATACAAATTCTTTTTGTAGATCAAAATAAATTCGTCTCGCCCTTCGAGCACCGTATTAAATGCGTCCCACTCGTATTTTGTACTCATATTTGGTCTTTGAATTGAAATTCCATTTTCATCGGAAATTGCCTGATAAGGTTCCGAGTGCAGTTGGTTGTTTTGCTTGAATACAAGCCACGAGAATGCGAGCGGGATTAAATCGAGGATAAGAATTATCCCAATCAGAATTGACATGAAAGCCGCTGGGAATGACAAATCCATACCGTAATGTGGACGCATCGGTTGAACCGCGAGAAATACCAAATAACATCCACCGAGAAACAAAGAAAGGAAGCCAATGAGCAGGCTGCCAATGCGATCATTGGATGTTGATGCCCGATATAGACGGTTTGCGCGCCAGAAATCGGCAAACTTTAACCTGACCTGAACAGTGATACTACTTTCTGATGCCATCATTTTAGCCGTCCGATTTCATTTACCTCTTATGGGGATGGGCTTTCCTACTGCTGCTTCAACGGGCCGAATCCCTCGCCCAGCGCTTCATGCGCCAGGCCGATGACCATGAAGGCCTTCGGGTCGATCTCGTGGACAATGGACTTGATGGCCGCCACCTCGGCGCGGGTGATGACGCAGTACAGCACGGGACGGGTCGCGCCCGTATAACCGCCTGTCCCTTCGAGGATGGTCACGCCGCGCACCAGTTCCTCGATGATGCGCTTCGAGACGGCCTCAGCCTGGTCGGTGACGATCATGGCCGTGCGGACTGTCCCGCCGCCTTCGAGCGTGGTCTCGGCCACGATGCCGCTGATGTAGAGCGTGATCATCGCGTACAGCGCCTGCTTCCAGCCGAAGACGAATCCCGCCGAGAGGATCACAGCCGTGTCCACGATCAGGTAACTTTGCGTCATCGGCACGCCGCGCCAGTGGTTGAGGATGCGCGCCAGGATGTCCGAGCCGCCGCTGGTGCCACGCGCGCGATAGACCAGCCCAAAGCCGACACCGCTGACGATGGCGCCGTACAGGGCGTTGAGGAAGATGTCACCCTGCAGGTCGGCAATCAGTTGGGTGGCGGCGCCGTTCGGGGCGAAGAGCGGCAGCTTGAGGATCAGGTCCGCCAGCAGGGAGTAGGTCACGATGGCAAAGGCTGTCCGCAGGGCGAAGCTCCGCCCGCCGAGGAATCTCCAACCGAGCAAAAAGAGCGGGATGTTGCCGACGAAAACCATCAGGCCGATCGGCCAGCCCGTGTAGTGATTGATCAACTGCGAAATGCCGCTCACCCCACCCGAGGCCAGTTGCGCAGGGACAAAGAACAGCCGCAGCGCAAAGGCCTGGATGACGGAACTGACGCCGATCAAAGTGTAGTCTTGCAGGGTGGGCCAATATTTTTTCATCAATCCAGAATCCCGATCCCTGCCAACTTCTCGATCACGCCCAGCACGGCGGAATTATCCAGGTTGCCCATGCCAAGCTCGATCATCTGCTCGTACAGGCGGGTATGTTCTTCCGCCGATGAGACGGGAATGCCGTACTCGCGCGCGGTATCGAGGACGATGTGCAAATCCTTGAGCTGCATGTGAGCCTTGAAGCCCGGGGCACGGTTGCCATCGAAGAGACGCGGCGGCTTGACGTCCAGAGTCCAGCATTGGGCGGCGCCCGCCTTGATGGCGTCTACCACCTTGCGCGGATCCACGCCCGCCTTCTTGGCGAAGACCAGCAATTCGCCCATCGCCACCATCTGCGCCGCGACCATGATCTGGTTGGCGGCCTTGGCCACCTGTCCCGCGCCTGCATCGCCGACGTGAGTGATGGTCTTGCCCATGGCCTGGAAGACCGGCATGACCTTCTCCAGCGCGGAGGCTTCGCCGCCGACCATGATGGTCAACGTGGCATTGCGCGCACCGATATCGCCGCCCGAGACGGGTGCATCCAGCGCCAGCACGCCGACCTTGGCCAGTTCCGCTGCGACATGGCGGGCGACGGCGGGCTTGATGGTGGAATTATCGACCATCACCAGGCCAGGATGTGCGCCATGGATGATGCCGTTCTCGCCGAGCGCCACCTGCTCCACGTCTGGCGAATCGGGCAGGTTGGTGAAGACCACGTCCACCTGCGCGGCGACCTCGGCGGGCGAGGATGCGGCGGTCGCGCCTTCTGTAACAAGTTCGTCCACGGCGGCGCGTGAACGGTTGTGAACCACGATGGGGAATCCCGCCTTGAGAATGTTGCGGGCGATGGATTTGCCCATCAGCCCCAAACCGATATATCCGACTTTAAGCATGGAAACGACTCCTTTGGAAAAGTTGCTGGGATTATAACGCGCCCCCTCCGCCTGCTGCGCAGGCACCTCCCCCAAATGCGAGGGTACTTCTGTCGCATTTGGGGGAGGATGGGTGGGGGCAAAAAAGCCTGCCTCATAACGGAGGCAGGCTCAGGGTTCAGGATGGACGGGTTACTTGATCGTGTAGGTCATGCTGACCGTAGCGGTCAGGGTCATCTGACCGGGCTGGATCGGCACCGTCACGCTCGCGGCCATGTCGCCACCGCCGCCGCCCTTGCCGCCCGAATATACGGGGCTGGGGACGCTGTCGTAGAAGCCGATGGTCTGCACTTCGCCGAGGGTCACGCCCGCCGCCTGGGCCAGTTCCTCGGCCTGGGTCTGGGCATTCTTGACGGCCTCATCGCGGGCCTGTTTGAGGGCCTCGGTCTTGTCGGCTACGTCGAATTGGACACTGTTGACGGTGTTGGCGCCTGCCTTGATGACGGTGTCGAGCAGATCGCCCAGCTTGGCCAGATCGCGGATGGTCACGTAGACGGTGTTATCGACCATGTAGGTGGTGCCCGTCTGCTGTCCATCCGGGCTGTACTGCGCGGACGGCCAGATGCTGAAGTTGGTGGTGCGGATGTCCTTCTCGTCGATGCCCAGCTTCTTGAGGGCGTCGATCACCTTCTGGGTCTGCGCGTTGTTGCTGGCCACCGACTCCGAGGCGCTCGGATTCTCCGAGTGTACGCCCAGATAAATGTAGGCGATGTCGGGGTTCAGACTGATGGTGCCTGTGCCGTTCACGTTCAGGGTGCGCGGTGTGGATT
Source organism: uncultured Anaerolineales bacterium (assembly GCA_937928015.1). Classification (GTDB taxonomy): domain Bacteria; phylum Chloroflexota; class Anaerolineae; order Anaerolineales; family Villigracilaceae; genus JACPVF01. The sequence goes on from CALFXA010000045.1 coordinate 17,488, forward strand.
GATTGACGGTAGTGGGTCCGCAGGCGCTCAGCAGGGTGGCGAGCACCAGCACGACGGCCAGTAAAGTGGAAAACCTCTTCATGTTGTACTCCTTTGTTTGTTTCATGCATTCAAGACGACACGGCCCCTAAAAAGTTCCCGACCCGGTTGCTTGTATTTTCCCCTGTTTGTCGGTAAAATTTTGTACAAATGTTCTAAAGGCAGCCATGCCCGTCAACTATCAAGAAATATACACCCAGATTAAGGATATCGGTCAGGGCGCGAAGGACCGCCAGAAGCGCAAGGAGGAACGGCAGGCCCAGGCGCGCGCGCTGCTGTCTGCCTACTCGTCCCAGTTGGACGTGTTGCGGAACAAGGTGGATTCCGCCAAAGCGGCCGATCCCAACATCCGCTGCGCGCTCCCGTTACACGAGCCGCTCGATTTCTCCGGGCCCCCGCCCGCCTCCGTTAAAGAAGCCACGCTCATCGCCGCCGACGGCTCGCAGATCAACCCAGACCGTCACGCCGCGGTGCAATTCGGGCTGATTAACGTCGGCGCGATCACCTTGAAGGTGAACTCAGGCGTTGCGCCCGAGATCTTCACCGAGAGCGAACTGCTCTACGGTGACGACTTGCTGCCCAACGGCATCCCCATGTCTGACGGCATGGTCGCCCTGCGGCGTGACCTGAAGGAGCGCTCGGCCCTCGACGAACTCTCGCAGGGGCTGACGGGTGAGGTGGTCACCTTCACCGATGGGCCCATCGAGTTGTGGGGCGCGCAAGGCGAGGATGCCCGCGCCTATTCCGAATTTTTGGAAAAATACAAGACCTCGCTCTCGTGCCTGCAATCGCGCGGAGTCATCACTGCGGGCTACGTCGACAAACCCTCCGCCGACCTGGTGGGGCGGTTGCTTGAGATCATCCAAGCCGACGCCGAGCAGATTCAGAAGATTCGCGAATTCCATCCGTTGCGCGGCGTCAGTGACCGCTGGTTGTACGGTGAGCGGACCCAGCCGCTGCTGGCACCCGGTCATCGCTCGGCGGTCTTCAAGATCCAGTCCAGCGCGGAGAAGAATTACAAGGGACCGCTCGAATTGCATTTCTTCTATCTCAACGTCGGCGCAGACGGGCATCCCTGGTCTGTGCGCGTCGAGGTCCCCAAGTGGGTGGTGGACGATCCCGCCAGCCTGGACCTGCTGCATGGCGTTCTGGTGGAACAATGCCGCATGATGGGCAGCCGACCTTATCCCTACCTATTGCATCGCGCGCACGAGACGGCCGTGGTCAAGCAGGAAGAGAAACAGCAGATCGAGCAAATGCTCTCTTTGGAAATCCGCCGCAATAATGAAGAACTCGATGAGGGTTCGTACAAGCAGTCCGCGAAGGACTTGCAGGGCAGAAACAAGTTTGCGCACTAGGAACAAATCGGCTCGTTTTATCGTTAGCTTCCTGCCGTCCGCGGACCAAGAACCGCAAATTTAAAGGCAGAATGGAAAACAAATCATGTTATGCGCTGGTAGTATCGTTCTTATTGTTGTCGGATTGCTCGGCATCTTTGCCAAGGACATGATCTGGGACCTGACCGTCTGGCAGAATCAGATGAAGGGTCTGGCCTCCGAACGCACCGAGACCTGGGACACGATGACCACCATCGGCGGCGTGCTCTCGATCTTGATGGGTATTCTGGCCATCTACGCCTTCTTCCAGAGTTTATCGTAACGGAACAAGGGCGGGCTTTTCCCGCCGCGTATTCCAAAGACATTTCAAGGACGGACCTTATGACCCAACCCATCGAAATCGGACGACTCTTGCGCGCGGGCACGACCGGCTTCATCGCGGGCTGCCGCGTCTCGCAGTGGACCGCGCCCGCCTTTGGTTCGTTGGTGCGCGCGCCACTCGGCGACGGCTACCAGGTTTACGGCCTGATCCACGACATCCACATCGACGACGACGGCCTGGTGCGCCAGTTGGTCACCGCCGATAACGTCAGCGAGGAGGTGCTGCGCGATAACCGCGAACGCCGTATCGTGCCCGTGGAGATGTCGGTGCTGTCAATCGGCTACGAACAGGATGGCCGCATCGTCCACCTGCTGCCACCGCGTCCGCCGCTCAGCCTGGACGTGATCTACGCCTGCGAGGCCGAGGAGGTGAGGCGTTTCGTCACGGCGGGACGCTTCGGCTACTTCCGCCATATCCTGCGCGCCAGTGACCTGCCCGTCGGCGAATTGCTGGCCGCGCATCTCAAGCAGGTCCACGACCAGGTCGGCGACCCGAAGTGGAATGAGTCCGCCACGCAAGAGTTGATCTCCCTGCTGCGTGATGACTATCCCACCCTGATGAGTGTCCTGGGCGCATTGGGTGAAATCAGTCCGTCCTGAGCGCAGTCGAAGGACAATTCGAGCGCTTCTCATGGATACCCGCTGTGAGGCATCCAAGCTTTGTGTTCTTGTTACTTTGAATTCCTAATGACATCTGCCCTTTGACTACGCCGCGATCACGGCTCCGTTCAGGGCGAATACAGTTTGGAGATTGTTTGAAACAAAAACTTCCCCTCGTGCTCATCGCTGCTGGCATCTTGATCGCCGCCGTGTCGCTTCTTGCGGACTTCATCGGCCTGGGTAGCCCGGGCGGGATTCCCGCGATGCAAGTCCTCGGCGCGGAGGCGGGAGTCGTTCTGGCGCTGATCGGGCTGGGGTGGAGAATCCGACAGCAGGGCGGAGAGGCGCTTCCATCCTGGAGAGGCGCAACGACCTGGGTGGGGAATCAGCCCGTGCTGACGTGGGTGATTGTCGGGTTTCTCGTCGCATACCTGCTGTGTTTCATCGCGCCTGCCATCTACAACCCGCAATATCGTTTTCAGTATTTTACCGATTACCTGCATCCGCGTGAAAAGATCGGTTTCGACGCGCGCTTGATCCTGGAGCACGTTGGCCATTGGTATTTACAGGATCAGACCGCCAAATATCTCTACCCGCCTCTGACGACGGTATTATTCACGCCGTTGTTACTGCTGCGGTTTCCGTACAACTATTATGTCGTGACAGTGGTAACTCTGTTGAGTTTTCTGGCGCTTAACCTGCTCCTGCCGCTGCACATGGACAAAAAGCGCGAAGCCAGGGCGTTGATCCTGTTTGTATTTGTGCTCACCGCTTTTTCGTATGGCCTGCAATTCGAGTTGGAGACGGGACAGTTCTACACACTGGCCATGTTGATGACGATGCTGGGCGCGTATATTTTCCATGAGCATCCCCGATATCGCATTTTCGCCTATCTTTTCTTCTGTGTTTCGATCCAGCTCAAGATGATGCCCGCTGTGTTCATCTTCCTATTCGTGGACGACTGGCGTGATTGGAAGGCGACCCTCAAGCGTTTCATCGGGCTGGGGCTGGCGAACATCCTGCTGCTCTTCCTGCTTGGGCTGCCCTACCTGCAACTGTTTCTCGCTCGCCTCGACGGGAGCAAGTACAACATGGAGCCGCTGTACAACCATTCGATCAAGGTGTTCGTCCTGAACCTGGCGCAGACGGGGTATGGCATGTTTGCGGGTGCCTCGCTCGATTGGGTCCGCGCTAATGTCAATGGCATCACGCTAAGTCTGTTCGCCTGGTACGCGCTATGTTTCGCCGTGACCCTGTTCCTGGCCTGGAAACGCAATGCACGTGGCGTGGATGCGAGCCTGTTGACGGTCAGCCTGATCGGCGGGTTGGTCCTGCCGACCATCAGCCACGACTACAACCTGCCGCTGCTGGCCCTGCCCTTCATGCTGTGGACCTCGGGCCTGCACCTGCCCGAAAAGCCGTGGACTCGTCTGCTGGCGATTGCCCTGCTTCTACTCGCCTCCTTTGCCTTCGCCGTGACCCTGTTCCCGTCCAATGCGCGGCCTGCCCCGCTGGAGAATTCCCTGCCCGCGCTGATGGTGATTCTGACGGCGGTGACGGCGATGGAATTTTTAGAAAAAAAGGTTGGATTTTGAAATATGTCAAACCTACTTGAACAAATACAAAGAATATTATTAGGGTTTGACGACTCGGAAGAAAAGATGCATGAGTCCGATATCCAGATTGCTCTCCGAGGTATTGAGACGGCTAATCTGGAAAAGGACGAAAATTCCGAATTTATATATCAGGCAGAAACTATGGCCTTTGGTTTCTGCGAGGATTATCATGCAGATGGTGGTTGGGGAACTTACTACGGTCCAATGGTTGTTCTAAAAAATGAAGAAGGACAGTGGGTAGAAGGCCCGAGTATTCAACTAGTTACTCCCAAAATTTTATCTTATTGGGTTAATAGAGCTAATGAGTGCAAAAATCCATTACTAAAGTTGAGATACGCTGATTTAGTTTGGGATTTCTCTAGCAGCGTGACTGGAAAGCCAGCTAATTACACTATCGCATACCTAGTGATTGATTCGATTGTGTCATTTATAGCTAAAGAAAATTATAAACACCCAGTCGAAGTTATAAAAAAGCTGAAAAGAGGATTACATATAGCATTAGGCTTGAACGATGAATCTCGAATTGATTTAATGAAATCTGCGATGATGGCTTTCGAAGATAAGATAGCCCAGGATAATCTTGCAGGCCTTTGGGGATTCAGTTTTGATGAACTGTTAGATAATAAAAAAATATCCATATCGGATAAAGAAAAACGGAAAATAATTAAAGACATGGAGGCTCGACTTGAGAGGATTACAAGTAACGAGCTACCCGATACTCATTCAGCACAACTCGCTGCTATTCGTTTAGCACAATACTATAGGAAATTAGGTCGTTTTGAAGATTTCTGGAGAGTCTTAAGGATGTATGGGGAATCCATAATTAAAACTGTTGCAAAGGTAGATCCCCTTGCAGGTTCAATGCATGTTGAGAATTTGTACAACCTTTATTATGAGTATGGAATGAAAGAGGATGCGGATAAATTGACAGGATTGCTTAGGGAGTTAGGCGAGAAATCCTCGAATGAAATGAAATCGTATTCTCATGAATTCACAATCACTAAAGATGAAATTGAAAATCTTCTTGATTATTTGACAGATGGAGAGGCTGAACAGGCTTTTCACCGAATTGCTTTATATTATTTGCCTAATCCCGAAGAGATTCGACAGTTGGTTATCGACTTATCTAAAGAGGCCCCTCTGCAATTTCTTATCCCTATGAATATTGTGGATTGGGAAGGCCGTTCAATTGCTAAAATTGGCCCAATAGAAAGTGATTTAGAAGGAAGAGTAATAAATCATATTGCCCAGCAAATATCCTTCTCATCAGTTTTCTTACGGGCAACTATAGACAGGTTACATACTAAATTTTCTCTAACAACAGAGTTTTTTCTGAACTATCTCTTTCGGTCTGCTATTTTTGTGGAAAACCATAGAGCGATAATATCTGCGGGAATTAAAGCTTATTTTGATGGCGACCACGTCGTGGCTGCACATGTTCTTATTCCACAAATTGAACATGCGATTAGATATCTACTTAAATTGCTAGGACGCCCGATATATAAACCAGGGCGAAATGGCGCGTTGTATTTAAGAACTCTTGATGAGTTGTTACGCGATGAAGGCGTTATTAATACTTTTGGAGAACGAGGAGTAACATACTTGAGAGTTTTATTAACTGATCAGCGAGGATTGAATCTACGAAATGATGTGTGTCATAGTACTCTCCACCCTGATAAGTTTTCTTGGGTTATGACAGACAGAAATTTTCATGTATTCTTGCTATTGGCGCTAGTGAGAGAAAAACATAATCAAGAGCAGGAGTAATTCTCATGCAAATTCAACGCAAACAAATCGGTTATCTCGTCGGCGGCGGGCTGAAGGAAAACTTCCGCGTGCGGCTGACCGTCTCGCCGCAGGACATTCAGGAGGGCGCGTTCGTCGTGCTCCAGAGCGGAGCGTGGAATTACTACGGCATCGTGACCGACATCCAGCTCGGGGCCACGGACCCGCGTTTCGCGGATGAACCCGTGGAGGGACGCTTCCCCGCGCACATCGCCAAGGCCCTGCACGGACAGACGCTCTACGCCAACCTCGAAGTGCTGCCCAATCTGATGCTCGAAACGGGACCCGACGAAGGCACGTCCGAATATCTCCAATGGCGCGGCATGATCGACGCGGGTCTGAAGGACGCGCCGCGCATTTTGCCCGTCAAGAACGTGCCGCCGCATCACGCGCAGGTCTTCCTCGCGGACCAGGCCGACATTGCCGAGATCTTCGGCGCGGCGGGCGAGAAGGGCAACTTCGTTATCGGGTACACACGCGAGCAGAATCATCCCGTGTGCATCGACCTGGACAAGTTCGTGCAGCGGTCCTCGGGCGTGTTCGGCGCCACGGGCACGGGCAAATCCTTCCTCACGCGCCTGGTACTGGCAGGGCTGATGCACTACAACAAGGCCTCGGTATTGGTGTTGGACATGCACAACGAGTACGGCTTCGACGATGTGGCCTCAGACACGAAGAATCCCGTGACGGGACTGAAGACCAAGTTCAAGTCGAAGGTGCGGGTAGTCGGCCTGGGCGCGGGATCCACCATCCGTGGACAGATCCCCGATTTCAATCTGGAGATCGCCATGAGCGACGTCTCCACCGCGGACATCGAAACCCTCAGCCGCGAGTTGAACCTGAAGGACACCACGCCCACCACCTTGAACGCGCTGTATGGCTCGTTCCGCAATGACTGGTTCCTGCGCTTCAAGAGCATGAACCGCGAGGAAGTGGAGATCACCGACGAGAAGGGCAAGACCAAAAAGGTACCACACCCCGAAAGCGTGGCGGCCTGGGCCAATGAGACTGGCGTGAACGTGATGGCGGCTGAGGCCCTGCACGACAAGCTGCGGCGTCTGTTCGGCAGCCCGTACATCGTGGAAGCGCCCGCCTCGGACAGTGTGCGCGAGATCATCGGGTCGCTCGAGAACGGACAACACGTGGTGCTGTCGTTCGGCGAGCACGAAAGCGACCTGGATTATCTGCTGGTCTCGAACCTGCTGACGCGCAAGATCCGCAATGCCTGGGAGCACAAGACCAAC
>CALFXA010000046.1 GCA_937928015.1 uncultured Anaerolineales bacterium
CCCAAGTGGATCGTCAAGACATCCAGCGGCAAGACCGCCCGTTCTGCCAACAAGGAAAAATTCCTCAAGGAATTGGAACAGCAAGGCGGCCAGGAGTAAAATGCCCTCAGCGGATCGGCTTCAGCAGGCAGTGGCGTTAGCGCGTGCGGGACGCAAGGTGGAGGCGCGCGATATCCTGCTGGACTTGGTGGATGAGGATCCACACAACGAGATGGCCTGGATATGGCTTTCGGGCTTGGTTGACTCGCTCGACGACAAGATCATTGCCTGCGAAAACATCCTGACCATCAATCCGTCCAATCACAGGGTTCGGGCCTATCTGGCTCAACTGCTGGACGAACAGAATCAATTGACCCGCCTGGAGGCGGCAGCGCAGGTGGCTGCCCCGCAGGCGGGTCTTGTCGTGGAATCCTCGCCGCGTTCCGCTGACCCTGACCCGTCCGTGCCGAGTTGGGAACTGGCGAAACACCAGGAGATGGAGGGCCAGTTCCCCCAGGCCTTGGAGACGTATCGCAGCCTAGCGTCCCTTACCAGGGACGCGCGTCAGTTCGACCGTATCTACAAAGAGATCACGCGCCTTGAAGGCCTGCAGAAGGAGCGCATCGCGTACGTCGCGCCGTTTTCGTCCATCGTCCGCATGGCTTTTGGTTGGCCGCTGCTGTACCTGGCTCTGGTCTTGATTCAAGTTGGGGGCAGGTTCTTTGCGTATCCTGCTTGGTATCTGTGGCTGGGGATTCTCTTTGTGGCTTTCGGGAGTTTCCTGGTTTCCCTGTCGGAGGTCAATGCCCGCCACCCGATCTGGCGTATATTATTCCAGGAAGAAAATTTACGGGGTTCCAAGTTCGCGCGTTATATGGCCAGCGCTTCGGGCTGGTTGTTGATTTTGTTCCCGCATCTTTTGCTATTTGGCGACTCCGTGGCGCGCCTGCACACATTCAATATCCCTGCATTTCCCTAACAGTCAGGTGCAGATATGCTTCCGATTAACGATACTGAACCCAATCGCTACTCTTTCTTCCCTTTCACGACCTTCTTGCTCATTGCTATCAATGTCTTCATCCATATTATCGTCACATCTGTTGTGTATCGCGATTGGACCTTTCTGATGTTCTTTGGCCTGACGCCTTCCCTGATCGTGGATGCCAGCGGCCCAGGCGTGATCTCTAATTTTACGTCTATCTTTCTGCACTCCAATTGGACCCATTTGTTGGGAAATATGCTCCCACTTTGGGTCTTTGGCCGCCGCGTGGAGGATGCCTGCGGCTCCTGGCGTTTCCTGGGCTTCTACTTATTGGCGGGCACCTCGGCCAACCTGCTATTTGTCTTGATTCAGCATAACTCACTCATCCCGGGAATCGGCGCCAGTGGAGCCATCTTTGGGGTCATGGGCGCGTATTTGCTGCTGTATCCTACGGGACGCATCCGCACACTGGTCTTTATTAGTTTTGTGCCGCTCTGGCCGCGCATCCGCGCCATTTGGATCGTGTTGTACTTTGTCGCGATTCAGATCATCCCTGCGGTCGACATCCTGCTCCACAAGGCGGATTACAGCGTGAATCACTGGGCACACCTGGGCGGATTCTTCTCGGCGGTGTTCATCCTGCTCTTTATTCGACCCGAGGCCTACGCCCGTTATGTGAGTGACACTCTCGTCTAACGGTCTTCGTTAAACGAAAAGAGCGAGCCTTGACCAGAGGTCCGCTCTTTTGATTCTTGTCTTGATCGAGATTTAACCACCCGTGGGCAGGCGTTTCTCGAGCGTGCGATTGAAGATGTCCTCGCTCTCCTGCGAAGTTCCAGACTTGCGTTTGGCCTTCTGCTGCTGATTGCGGGTCTTGGCGCGGCTCTGGGCCTGCATCCACGCGATCTGCATGGCGGTCATCTCGGGTTCGGTGGAAACAGGTTCGGCTTCCATCTCGTAAACTTCATCTTGCTGTTTCTTGCCGCGGCGTTTGCCGCCGCCGCGTTCCTTGCGCTCTTCGCGTTCGGGCTTTTCCTCTTCAACAACCTCGGGAAGCAGGGCCTTCATGCTCAGGCGGATCTGGCGTTTGCGGCGGTCGACTTCCAACACCTTGGCCTCGACGTCATCGCCTTCCTTGACGACTTCGTTCGGGGTCTTGACGTAGCCACGGGTCAATTCGCTGACGTGGACCAGGCCCGGGCGTTCCGCGCCGATGTCCACGAAGGCGCCGTAGGTTTCGATGCGCACAACCTTGCCCTTCACGACCATGTCGGGATGGATTTCGCGCCATTCGAGGCCGAGCGGCTCGATCATGGTCAGTTCGATGCGATCCTTCTTGACCCGGCGCACCCACACGTCAACGATCTGGCCTTCCTTGACCACGTCTTCGACCTTGTTGACGGCGTCCTTCTGCAACTGCGAGATGTGGATCACGCCAGGCAAAACATTGCCGACGTCCACAAGAGCGCCGGCAAGGGTGGTCTTGACTACCTTTCCACTGAGTTTTGTCTTCGGTTCGAGCGCGCTTACAGGCGCGGAGTCAGTAGTAACCATTGTTTTCTCCTGCATATAGTTTGGGATAATGCCGAAAAACGATTATACCTGCACGACAATTTCCCGTCAATTGCCTTGACGGGGAAATTGTCGTGCAGGTTAACAAGTTGTAAGTTGATGGGGAGGCGTTAGCGCCAGAGATAATCCATGTCCGATTTTTTGTTCTGACCGCTCTTCTGCGTGCCATAAACCTCGAACATACGCACGAAGATATCCATATCGCCAGGTGTCATTTCGAGGATCTGAAAACCCACATTGAACGAGGTCGGGTCGAAACGATCGGACTGACACCAACGGCTGATAGCCGAGAAGATCATAAACTGCTTGTCGGCGATCTCCGGGTTCAGGTCGATGCGCATGACGTAACGCGCATTCAACGGTACGGCCTTCTGGCAGTCGAGCTTGAAACCGCCCGTACTGATATCGGTCAGGTGGCCTAGCAAGTGACCTGTTGATTCATCCGTGACACGCATGTAATACGAAAATTGGCGGCGGTCGAGGTGTCTTCGTTCAGCCATGTCAGCCTCCTTTCATTTTTGAAAGGCTGGTTAAAGTATAAATCATCCCTCCAAATCAGGCAACTGTTTTTATATGGCCGAAAGGGTCGGACAAAAGTCCTAGCCCTTAATCAAAAAGGCCGCCGTCCAACACGGACGGCGGCCTTGGGTTAGCCTGTTTTCAAGATATGGGTCAAGATGGTGGCGCCTGACCCGCCGATATTCTGGGCCATGCCGATGTGTGCGTGGGCCACCTGGGTGGGACCGCACTCGCCGCGCAATTGCTGGGCCACTTCGACGATTTGGTACATGCCCGTCGCGCCGACGGGATGTCCGCGGGCCTTGAGTCCGCCGCGGGTACAGACGGGAATCCGCCCTGTGGGGCCGATCTCGTTATCGAGGCCGAGTCGCACTCCCTGGCCTCTTTCCGCAAATCCGCACGCCTCGAGCGACAGCACCGCCATGATCGAGAACGCATCATGAATCTCAAACACGTCGATGTCATCGGGGGTCACGCCTGCCATCTCATAGGCGCGTTGGACCGAGGCATAAGCCGCCTGCAAGAAAAGCGGATCGCGGCGGCTGTGGATGGCGATGGTGTCCGTGGCTGAGGCTGACCCCGCCACCTTCACGCGCGGACGGTTTGCCAGGTGCGCCACTTTCTCGGCGGGCACGAGGATGGCGGCCGCCGCTCCATCGCCCGTGGGAGAAGCGTCCAGCAGGCTGATAGGTGTGGCTACCATGCTGGCCTTCTCGAACTTCTCTGGCGTGACCTTTTCGTGCAGACGCGCATATGGATTGTGCATGGCATTGGCATGTGCGTTGATCGGGAAGGGCGCAAAATCGGCGTGCTTCCAGCCATACTCGTGCATGTAGCGGCGCATGACTAATGCATTCAGGCCCACGAACGAGACGCCCTGTTCCACTTCGTAATCGGCATCGGCGGCGGTGGCCAGGGCGGCGGTCACATCGTGGCCTGCCTTGTCGCTCATCTTCTCGACGCCCACCACCAGCGCCGACTCGACCTCTCCCGAGGCGACCGCCATCAGTCCCGAGCGGAAAGCAGCCGCGCCCGATCCGCAGGCGGCCTCCACTTTGACGGCCTCTTGCCCCCAAAGCCCGATCCAATCCGAGTAGAATGCTCCCAATTGGTTTTGCCCATTGACGATGGGCGAAAGCATATTGCCCACGTAGAGCGCGTCCACCTTTTGGAGGCCCGCGTCTTGCAGGGCGGCAAAAGCAGCCTCGCCGCCGATCTCGCGCAGGGATTTCTCCCAATGTTCATCTACAACGGTCTGACCGATTCCTAAAATAGCGACTTCTCGCATAAAAAGGTTCCTCTTTTTCCTGTGTTGGGTAAAATTGTACCCGATTGGACTCTCAACTGCTATCCAAACTCCCGCGAACAAAACAGGTCGGAGATTCGTCCTGAATGGGAAGATACTTTTCGAAGGAGAATCACATGTCTCGTTGGCTTTTGATCGGGTTGTTCCTTGGCTTCTTGCTGGCGTCTTGCACGCCGCTTACTCCTATCATCTCTCAGGCGCCGCAGGCCACGCCTACCGCGGCTTCACTCGGTGACTGGTTCCTGCATATGAATCAGACGGGCGGGATCATGGGCCTGCACCGTTCCGTGGAAATCTCCAGCGACGGTCAGATGACCGTGACAGACGAGCGCACGAAGAAGACGGTTACCGTCCAATTGAACGACGACGACTTGGCCCGTCTGAAGACCATGCTCTCGACGATGGCCTACACCGACTTCAAATCGCCTACCGTGTGCGCCGACTGTTTCATCTACGACCTGTCAGTGGATCGTGGCAGCGGCAAACCGTTGACCATTACTCTCGACGACATGAGCCTGGAAGGTTCGGGTTTATCCGACCTAATCAGCCTGGTCCGCGGCCTGATGGACAAGGCGTTGCAATCCTGAGCATGGCACGCGACGACTCTGCTCATTGGCGCGACTCCCTGCTGGCGGCCCTGGATGTCAGCGGACCCGAAGGTCACTTTGCCGCCGACTATCTCCGCGCACATCAGACCTCGGTCTGGTTCCTCAAGCTGCGTCCGCACGTAGGGGCCTTCTGGACCCCGTGGAGGAGTGTTGGTTTGAACCAGGCCCACTTTACCCGCGCCACACCGCTCAGCGATCCCAGCCTGTTGGCTCTCGTTATTCACGAAGTGTGTCATCTGCAACAAGGGATGCTGAACGCGCTCTCGGTTCGCGGGGAATTGGAAGCCTGGCAATTGCAGTTCCGCGAATACCAGCGATTGACCCGCCCGTTGACGGACCCCGTTCTGCTGGAGCTTCTCTCTCTGCCGTTGAACTGGGATCGTGCCGTGTTGAAGCGTGCGCGAGAATTGATGCAGATGTATGCAAGCAAAGCCTATCGCGCTGACCTGCTTCCACTATATCCCTTGCCCCACGAGCTTCGGTATTTAATGACCCGCCGACCTCCAAGCGGCGTATAGCCATCTTCACAAAACTGTCAGTTCGTTTTAATGCAATCCATATGATTTTGTACTATGATGGATGCATAGGAAAGGAGGTCCCCAATCGATACACCGCCTGAGCTCAAGTTCGAAGGGAAGACCGCGACGCCCTAATCTGGACAAGTAAGAATGACTTCCAGACGTTCGCCAAACGCAAAGAAGGCAACCGATCCGCTCTTCCCTTCTACAACCAAATCTATTTGTACTTTGACGGATGGGTGATCCCCATCCGTCTTTTTGCGCTATGAGAAAGAAAAGAGGAAAGGTGTTTACCTTTCCTCTTTTGGTATAGACTTGTCGCTACTGGTTAGAAACGCGTATTTACTTTAATGCCAGATTACACGAGCTTGCTGACGATTGCCAGCAGGATTCCGCCCGCCATGACCGAGCCAAGCTGACCTGCGGTATTGGCGCCCATGGCATGCATCAGGATGAAGTTGTCGGGGTCCTCTTCGGAAGCCATCTTGGCGGCCAGGCGTCCCGCCATGGGAAAGGCGGAGATGCCCGAGGCGCCGATGAGCGGATTGATCTTCCCGCCGCTCAGGAAGCACATCAACTTGCCGAAGAGCAGGCCCGCCACGGTATCGAGGGCGAAGGCCAGCAGACCCAACAGCATGATCTGCAGGGTGGCCCAATTCAGGAAGGCGGAGGCGGTCATGGTCGAGCCGACGGCCAGGCCGAGGAACAAGGTGGCAATGTTGATGATCTCGTTCTCGGCAGCCTTGCTTAAACGTCCGACCACGCCTGAGACCTTGAGCAGGTTGCCGAGCATCAGCATGGAAATGAGCGGCGTCGCCTCGGGGACCAGCAGGCCGACCGCCAGGGTCAGTACGATGGGAAATGCCACCAGTGTGGTTTGCGAGATCGGCTTGGGCGCGTACTCCATGCGGATGAGGCGTTCTTTTTTTGTGGTGAGCAATCTCATCAGCGGCGGCTGGATGATCGGGATTAGGCTCATGTACGAGTACGCCGCCACCGCGATGGGCGCGAGCAACTCAGGCGCAAGTTTCGACGCCACGAAGATTGAGGTCGGGCCATCGATGGCGCCGATTACGCCGATGGACGCGGCCTGGTTGAGCGGGAAGCCTAGCAGGATGGCGAGGATCAACGTGCCGAAGATGCCGAACTGTCCCGCCGCGCCGAGTAGCACCATGCGCGGTTGAGAAAGCAATGGGCTGAAATCGATCATCGCGCCCACGCCGATGAAGATCAATAATGGGAACAACTCGGTCTTGATGCCTGCGTCATAGATGACCTTCATCATGCCGTCGGCGTTGGCGGTCAGACCCGAGAGCGGGATGTTGGCCAGGATGCAGCCGAAGCCGATGGGCAGCAACAGGACGGGCTCATATTCCTTGGCGACAGCCAGATAGACCAGCACCAGGCCCGCGAGGATCATCACCGCATTGCCAAGCGTGAAGTTCGTCAATCCTTTGGTGAGTTCGGGAAGCAGGGCGCCTAGATCCATGCCGCCTCGCCTGCTTCGGCAAAGCGGATCAGCGCCTGTTTGTGCGCCACGCTCTGTCCAGCACTGACCAGCACCTCGCCAACCACGCCCGAGCGCACAGCGCGGATGCTGTTCTTCATCTTCATGGCTTCGATGATCAACACGACATGCCCCGTCTCGATTTTTTCGCCAGGCTTGACGAAGACCTCGGTGACGGTGCCGGGCAGCGGCGCGACCAGGTCGTTACCGCTCATGTGCTGGCTGGCCGAACCGACGGGCAATCCTGCTCCAGTGGGTCGCGCGGCCTCTTTCTGGACCGTGGGCTGGGTTCCGTTTTCTGGTTGAACTTCGAAGGTCTGACCGTCCACTCGCGCTACGACGGGCCGCGCGTTGATATCCTCGATCTCCACTTCGAACGTCTGGTTCTCAACTTTGACTTGATATTTCATGCTTCATACCTCTTTGCGAAACGCGGACCGAAATCCGCAATTCACCAAACTAACGGTGATTGCCTTTTTCCACCAACTGGCGTGAGCGCAATCCCAACTGCCAGGCCGAGACCAACGAAGTGGGCGGCGGCGGCAGCGGGTGAGCGGTGGAGACCTGTTGCTCGGCAATTGCCAGAACCACGGCCGCCGCCGCGGCGCGGGCTTTGAGTCCGTTATCCACGGTGGGAGCAGCTTCGGGCGTGGACTCTTCGCCAGAGTCCTTTTCCTTGATGAGGCTCGTCATCAGCGACATGAGTCCCCACAGCACGATGATCGCTCCGAAGACCAGTCCCATCCCGACCGCGGTGATCTGTAAACTGAGAATTAAGTCATTAGCCATAGTGTCTCTTTGTGTGACCTGGGTGGCCATCGACTATACAGGGATGTTCCCGTGCTTGCGCGGCGGGGCGGGGGCGAACTTGTCGCGCAGGGCAGAGAGCGCAGCGATGATCTTGGGTCGGCTTTCGCGCGGTTCGATGATGTCGTCCACGTCGCCGGTGCCCGCGGCATAGTACGGATTATTGAAACGCGCGCGGTAGTCGTCGGCCAGACGTTTGCGCTCGGCGGCGGGGTCGGCGGCGGCATCGATCTGTTTCTTGAATAGAATGTTGGCCGCGCCTTCCGCACCCAGCACGGCGATTTCCGCCGAGGGCCAGGCGTAAGTCACATCGGTGCCCAGGTACTTGCTGGACATGACCACGTATGCGCCGCCATAGGCTTTGCGCGTGATGACCGTGACCTTGGGCACGGTGGCCTCGGAATAGGCATACAGCAGTTTCGCGCCGTGGCGGATGATGCCGCCGTGTTCCTGCGCCACGCCGGGCAGGAAGCCAGGTGAGTCGACGAAGGTGACCAGCGGTACGTTGAAGCAGTCGCACATGCGCACGAAGCGCGTCATCTTGTCAGAGGCGTCGATGTCGATCACGCCCGCCATGACGGCAGGTTCCTGCGCCACCACGCCCACGCTATGTCCGCCGATGCGCGCCAGGCCCACGATGGCATTGCGCGCCCAGTTGGGCTGGATTTCGAGGAAGGAGCCCTTGTCGACGATGGACTCGATCACCTGATGCATGATGTAGGGCTCAGTGGGGTCGAGCGGGACGATGTGATTGAGGTGCTCGTCCATGCGCATCGGGTCGTCGGTGGGCGACACGAATTGCGGATTTTCCACATTGTTGGAGGGCAGATACGAGAGGAACTTGCGGACCAGGTCAAGCGCCTCGGCCTCGGAGTGAGCCGCCAGATGCGCCACGCCGCTGACCGACATGTGTACATCCGTGCCACCCAGGGCCTCGGCGTTGATGATCTCGCCCGTCACGGCCTTGATCACTTCGGGGCCCGTCAAGAACATGAAGGATTGCTTCTCGACCATGATGATCAAGTCTTGCAGGGCGGGGGAATAGGCCGCGCCGCCCGCGCAGGGTCCAAGCATGACGCTGATCTGCGGGACGACGCCCGAGTATTGCGCGTTGCGGCGGAAGATCTCGGCGTATGCGCCCAGGGCCTTGACGCCTTCCTGAATGCGCGCGCCGCCCGAGTCGAGCAGGCCGATGCAGGGGACGCCGTTGCGCATGGCCAGGTCCATCACGCGACAGATCTTGTGAGATTGCATCTCGCTCAAGGTGCCGCCATAGATGGTGAAGTCTTGCGCGTAGACATATACTGTGCGGCCGTCGATCTGACCGTACCCTGTCACCACACCGTCTCCGAGGAAGGCCTCAGCAGCCAGCCCCAGCTCGTCCACAGGACTGGTGATGAAGGGCTCGATCTCGTTGAAGGTGCCAGAGTCAAGCAACGCCAGGATGCGTTCCCTGGCGGTCTGTTTGCCCTTGGCATGTTGCTTCTCGATGCGGTCCCTGCCCCCGCCTTCGAGGGCTTTGGCGCGCATCTTGCGCAGTTCAAGAATTCTGGGATCTTCTTGCATAAAGTGCCTTCCTTTTTGTGATAATAGTCACAAGAAGGAGTTTAACATAGCCTGTCTGACAAGCCAATGACGGAAGGCATACGGCAGGGGATGTATTAAGGCACTGAAAAATAATCAGGCAGGATTCTCTTCTCCTGCCTGGCCGTTAGCCTGATTCCGTTGATTGATAACGCAGCTACCTTGAGCGGGGCCCGTTAAGAATTCACCGTTTAACCAATACAATCTCCGATTGATATTTTCCTAAATACTCTGCACCATTTTCCGTAATGACCACGTCCTCTTCGAGGCCGAGGTAGCCGTAGCTAGGCACGGCCAGCCCTGGCTCGATGGTGAAGACCTGGTCGACTTCCAGTTTCAGGTTGGGCGAGTCGCCGTATTTCTCCCATAGCGGACCCAGCAAGGCGCCGCCGTCATGGGCCACGCGGCCGAGTTGGTGACCGAGCGCGTAGGGGTAGCTGGGATAGCCCGCGCCCGTGACGATCTCGCGCGCGATGACGTCGATGGTGTTGCCCGTCACGCCTGCGCGCATGGCGGCGCGCGCCTTTTCGATGGCGGTGCGGATGGTGAGGAATCCGCGTTGAACCTCGACGGGTGCCTCCGTCTCACCTTCGCGCAGCAGATAGACCACGCGCTGAATATCGGAGCAGTAGTCCTCGTATTTGACGCCGAAGTCGAAGTGCAGGAGGTGTCCACGTTCGAGGCGGATATTGGTCGGGCCGCTGTGGCCGACGGGGGAGTTAGGTCCGCTATTGACGGCGGGACAATTCTCGGCAGGCCAGGCCAATTCCAGTCCGCGCGCGCGGACCTGGGCCTGCATAAAGTCAGCTACCTCCAACTCGGTCATGCCAATTTGAAGGTAATCGAAGGTCTGTTGAAAGATCTCGTCGGTGATGCGCACGGCCTCGCGGATGCGGGCCAACTCTGCGGGGGTCTTGCGTCCGCGCAGGGAATTGATGATCGGTTCGGCGCTGACCAGTCGGTCGGCGTAGGGCGTGCCTGCCAGGTGCTCGCGCAGCATCTCGTACATGGCGTGGGTTAACCCGTCCGCATGGACGTTGTTGCGCGAGGTGTTGACGGCGATGGTCTGTGGGTCGAGGCGGAGGATGATCTCGCGCAGCAGGTCGCGCACAGCAGTGTCGTAGCCGAGGATGGGGTCGTATACGCCCAGGCGTTCGAGCGATTC
>CALFXA010000047.1 GCA_937928015.1 uncultured Anaerolineales bacterium
CGATAAAATGAGATGAGGACGGGCGGCAATGTTGCCGCCCGAATTTTATAGTTGACAAGGAACCCTTCTTCCATGCGGACCCTGATCCTCGCCCTGACCTCGCTGCTCCTGCTGACGACCGCCTGCGCCCCTGCCCCCACCCCGACGGTTGCCCCCGTGACCGAGACCGTGCCCCCCGCGGAGACCTTCACCCCCATCCCCAGCCCAACCCTGACCGAGGTCCCCACCTCGACGGCGACCGCCACCGAGGCTCCGACCTTCACTCCCTCGCCCATCCCGACGGTCGAGAGCCTCAAGGCCAGTGTCAGCGCGGATTTGCTGTCCTGCCGATACGGCCCGGGCTCAGAATATCTCTTCCTGTACGGGCTGCGCAAAGGCGCGAATATTCAACTGATCGGGCGGACGAACGGCAATGATTGGCTGTATGTGGCGGGCAAGAATCCGTGCTGGGCCAAGGCCGAGTTCCTCTCCATCGAAGGCGACTACCAAGCCCTGCCCGTGGTCTATCCTGGCATCGCCAAACTGCCCAAGTCGCCGTATTACCCGCCGACCACCGTCCTCAGCGCCGTGCGGACGGGGAACTCCGTCACCGTGGAATGGAGCGATGTTCCGCTGCGGGCGGGCGATGAGGAGGACGAGTCGATGCTGCATTACATCGTCGAGGTCTGGCATTGCGAGGGCGGACAATACCTTTTCAGCCCACTGGCCACCAACGACCTGACGATCACCTTCGTGGACGAGCCGGGCTGCTCCCAACCCTCGTTCGGCCGCATCTTCGTGCAGGAAAAACACGGTTTTGCGGGACCAGCCGAAATTCCATGGCCGTAATCCTCGTGACAAACCCAATTTTAAAAATCCCGCCTTTTGGCGGGATTTTTATTAATATTTTAAAATAAGGTATTGACATTTATAAAAATAAGTTGTAATATATGCAAAGAAAGTTAAAATATGAATCAATAAAATTAAACTCTGGTTTTGATTTATTAAAAAGAAGGAGTTCCCATGTCCGATATCGCCATTCAGGCCCACAAATTGGTCAAGCAGTTCCCTGCCCGCGCCGACAGCGGCAACGATAAGAAACCCGAAGGCCAGGCAGCACCCGCAAAGAAGCGCAGCCTCTGGCCCTTCGGAAAGCGCGCGCCCAAATCCATGTTCACCGCCGTCAACGGCGTGGACCTGGAGATTCGCCGCGGCGAAATCTTCGGCCTGCTCGGCCCGAACGGCGCGGGCAAGTCCACCACCATCCGCATGCTGTGCACCCTGCTCGAACCCACCAGCGGCACGGCCAAGGTCAATGGCTTCGACGTGGTCACGCAGGCCAACCAGGTGCGCCGTAACCTGGGCACCGTGTTGGCGGGCGAACGCAGCATCTACTGGAAGTTGAGCGGCCGCGAGAACCTGCAATACTTTGCCGCCCTATATCACATCCCGCCCACGGTGGCCAAAAAGCGCGTCGAGGAATTGATCGAGCGCATGGAGATCAAGGACCGCGCCAACGAGTTGGTCGAGAAATATTCGACGGGCATGCGCCAGCGCATCGCCATCGCCAAGGCGTTGCTGGCTCGTCCGCCCATTTTGCTGCTGGACGAACCAACCCTGGGCCTGGACCCGCAGGCGGCGCGCAACCTGCGCGAACTGATCGCTCAACTCAAACAGGAAGGTCACACAATCCTATTGACCACACATTATATGGAAGAGGCCGACCAACTCTCCGACCGCATCGGCATCATCGACACGGGCAAGGTCATCGCGCTGGATACGCCCGAGGCCCTCAAACGCCGCATCGACCAGAAGGAAGTCATCCGCCTGGAGCTGACGGGCTGGCACGACGACCTGGGCGACAAGTTGAAAGGCATCACGGGCATCGAGTCGCTGACCAGCCATCAGAAGGGCGAAGCCGACCTGTGGGAGGTCAACTTGCAGGCGCAGAACAGCCGCCACGCGCTACCGCGCATCGTCGAGAGTCTGAGCGGAAACGGCACCCGCCTGGTCAACATGAACATCGTCAAGCCCTCGCTGGAGGATGTCTTCATCCACCTGACGGGCAAGGCCCTGCGCGATTAAACGGAGGCAGGCATGAGTTCCCAACCGATTGTTTCCGCCCCGTTGGGGCGATCCACTTCCTTGAATGAGATGCGCGCCCTCGCAGCCGTCATCCGACGCGAGTGGACCATCTTCATCCGCTACCCCTCGTGGATCATCTCATTGCTCATCTGGCCGATCATCTTCCCGATGGGTTATATCCTCACCGCGCGCGCCCTCTCAGGCGTGGACGGCAGCGGGCTAACGCAATTTCAGATCAACACAGGCCTGACCGAGTACGTCGGTTATATGGCGGTCGGCACGATGATCTGGATGTGGCAAAACGTGGTGCTGTGGAATGTCGGCGGCGCGCTGCGCAACGAACAGATGCGCGGCACGCTCGAGTCGAACTGGCTCTCCCCCACCTGGCGCTTCGCCTACCTGCTCGGAGCCAGTGTCCCGCAGTTGATCTCGATGCTGGTCATGTTATTGGTCTCCGGCCTGGAATATGCCTTCCTCTTCGGCGTGAAGTTCCAGGGCAGCCTGCCCCTGACCCTTTTGGTAATCCTGGTCTCGATCCCCGCCGTTTACGGGTTGGGTTTCGCCTTTGCCAGCCTGGTCATCACCATGAAGGAGGCCAACGCCTTCGTCTTTCTGGTGCGCGGCATCGTGATGGTCTTCTGCGGCGTGACCTACCCGCTGGCGATCCAGCCGCAATGGATGCAGAATGTCGCCGCCTGGCTGCCGCAGACTTACATCATCCATGCGGTAAGAAGCGCAGCCCTGAGCACGGAAGGCTTTCAGGGCATCGCCCACGACCTGCAAATGCTCGTCCTCTTCGGCGCCTTCTGGCTGGCCCTCGGCATGGCCGTCTTCGCCTGGATGGAACGCCGCGCCCGCCAGACGGGTGCGATCGGACAGTATTGATTTTTCCGCGCTGAGCGGAGGGTCGAGCGTTCGTCGAGACCCGCAGTCGAAGCGCTGTGTTTTACAAGGAACAAGAGATGCAAACCTTATCCACCCCCACCCTGGCCTCCCACCTGCGCGCGTTGTTCGCGCTCATCCGCAAGGACTGGAAACAGTACTGGCGTTACCCGCTCAACGCGATCTCATCCGTGTTCCATCCGCTGGTGTGGATCGCGCCCATTTACTTCATGGGACTGGCCTTCAGTCACAACGGCAAGGCGCTGGGCTTTGCCCAATACAGCGGCACCACCGACTTTATGTCCTTCATCCTATTGGGCACCATGCTGGAGAACTTTATCAATGCCGTTTTCTGGGGCATGGGGTATGCCCTGAAGAACGACATGGACTCGGGCGTTATGGAGTCCAACTGGCTGACGCCCATCCCGCGCCTGCTGATCCTGATCGGTCACTCGGTCACCAATCTGGTCGTGACGGCCATCACTTCGACAGGGATGCTGCTCTTCGGCGGTTTGATCTTCGGCTTCCACCCCACCGGCGATGTGCTGGCAGCCCTGCTGCCTATCCTCCCGATGATGATCGGCCTGTATGGCTTTGGGTTTGCCTTCGCCGCGCTGGTCATGCTGATGCGCGAGGCCAACACAATGGTGGACCTGAGCAGCTTCCTGGTGCAGATTTTCTCGGGCTCGAACTTCCCCGTCAACGCCCTGCCGCGTTACCTGCTGCCCGTGGCCCTGGCCCTGCCCCTCACCTACGGCCTGGACAGCGTCCGTGCACGCCTGATCGGTACCACCCCGCTCGTCCCGTTGAACGTGGAAATGATCCTGCTGATTGTGTTCATGTTCGTCATGTTGTGGATCGGCACGGCCGCCTTCCGCGCGCTCGAACGGCGAGTGCGGGTGCTCGGCACGCTGGGACAACACTAACACTCTTCAGCCGCCAGTTGGCGGCTGATCTATTGCAGGCATTAATCTAGGCCTGTTCAACCCAGAACATGCGTGCTATGATGGTCGTTTCCCTGTGAGGCAAACATGATAAACAAATCTTTGGAAAGACTTGGCAAGGTCTATAACGAGTTCCCCCGCAAATTCTGGTTCGTGGTCGGGGTATCGTTCATCGATCG
>CALFXA010000048.1 GCA_937928015.1 uncultured Anaerolineales bacterium
CGTGATGCACTGCCTGCCCGCTCACCGCAATCACGAGCTGACCGATGAGGTGGCGGACGGCCCGCACTCGGTCATCTTCCCGCAGGCGCACAACCGCCTGCATGCGCAGAAAGCCATCCTCGCCCGTCTCCTGGGTGTAGCCTAATACCTTGAAATGATGTGCGGGGTCCGCGAGACCCCGCACATTTGTCTATATTCAAATTTCCGAAAGGTGCTGAATGAATACCAAAGACTTTATCGCGATGGAAGAGCAGTACGGCGCTCACAACTATCACCCGCTGGATGTGGTCATCGAGCGGGCTGAAGGGGTGTGGGTCTACGATGTGGAAGGCAGGAAATATCTCGATTGTCTGAGCGCGTACTCGGCGGTCAACCAGGGGCACGTGCACCCCGCCATCCTCCAGACGCTGGTGGAGCAGGCGGGCAAGGTCACGCTGACCTCGCGCGCCTTCCGCAACGACCAGTTGCCGCTGCTCTACAAGGAACTCTCCGAGATGACGGGCTACGAGATGTCCCTGCCGATGAACTCGGGCGCGGAAGCGGTCGAGACGGCCGTCAAGCTGGCGCGTAAGTGGGCTTACCAGGTCAAGAAGGTTCCGCGCCACCAGGCTGAGATCATCGTGGCGGCGGGCAACTTCCACGGCCGCACCGTGACCATCGTATCGTTTTCGACCGAACCACTTTATCGCGATGACTTTGGGCCGTTCACGCCTGGCTTTATCACCGTCAAATACGGTGATGCTGCTGCCATCGAGAAGGCCATCACACCCAATACCGCGGCTGTGATGCTGGAGCCGATCCAGGGCGAGGCGGGTGTGATCATCCCGCCTGCGGGTTATCTCAAGGCCGTGGCCGAGATCTGCAAGAAGAACAACGTGCTCTTCATCGCAGACGAAATCCAGACGGGGCTTGCGCGCACGGGCAAGCTGTTTGCCTGTCAGCACGAGGACGTTCGCCCCGATGTGACTATCATCGGCAAGGCGCTGGCGGGCGGCTTCTATCCCATCTCGGCGGTGCTGGCCGACCAGTCCATCCTGGGCCTGTTCCAGGCGGGCGAACACGGTTCGACCTTTGGCGGGAATCCGCTGGCGGCGGCTGTGGCGCGCACCGCGCTCAAGGTCATCCGTGAGGAAAAGCTGGCGCAGCGCGCGGCTGAACTCGGCGAGTACTTTGTCGAGCAGTTGAGCGAGATTCCCAGCCCGCACATCAAGGAAGTGCGCGGCAAGGGTCTGCTGATCGGCGTGGAACTCAAGCCTGAGGCGGGCGGTGCCCGTCGCTTCTGCGAGCAGTTGAAGGCGCGCGGCATTCTGGCGAAGGAGACGCACGACAACGTCATCCGCTTTGCGCCGCCGCTGGTGATCGAAAAGGAAACCGTCGATTGGGCTTTGCCGCATATTCGCGAAGTCTTGAATATGGCGTAAATCTTTGAGCATGTTGGAGGTTGCCATGAATATAGGAATTCCAAAGGAACGACGCCCGTTCGAATACCGCGTGGGCATGTCCCCCGCGGGCGTGGAGATCCTGACCCAGCAGGGACACAGGGTCTATCTGGAACATGATGCGGGAGTGGGGGCGGGCTTCAGCGACCAGGAATACGAAAAGGCGGGCGCGCGCCTGGCCTATTCCCCCGAAGAGGTCTTTGGCCGCTCGGACCTGCTGCTCAAGGTGGCTCGCCCGATGAAAGAGGAACTGGAATGGCTCCAGCCTGGTGCCGTTGTGGCGGGCCTGCTCCATCTGGCTTCGGCCCAACAGGATAAGGTGGACATCCTGCTCCAGAAGAACATCACGGCGGTCTCCTACGAGCAGATTCAACTGGCGGATGGATCCCTGCCTGTGTTGCGCCCGTTCAGTCAGATCGGCGGGATGATGGCTGCGCAGACGGCTGCCCGCTTGCTCCAGAACAACTGGGGCGGCAAGGGCATCCTGATCGGCGGCGTGCCGGGCGTCCCGCCTGCCGAGGTGGTCATCATCGGCGCGGGCGTGGTCGGACGGAATGCGGCGCACGGCTTCCTCGGCCTCGGCGCGCACGTCACCATGATCGACATCAACATCAACGCGCTCCAACGCGTCGCGGATCATTGCCCCGGGGTGGCGACCATGGTGTCCACCAAGCGCAATATCGAGCGCGCCACCGCCTATGCAGACGTGGTGGTGGGCGCGGTGCTCAAGCCTGGCGAGCGCGCCCCAATCCTGGTCACGCGCGAGATGGTGCAGGCCATGAAACCGCGCTCGGTCATCATCGACGTGAGCATCGACGAGGGTGGCTGCATCGAGACCTCGCGTCCGACCACGCACGACCATCCAACCTATGAAGAAGAAGGCGTGCTGCATTATTGCGTGCCGAACATGCCTGGCGTGGTGGCCCGCACGGCTACACATGCCTTCGTCAATGCGTCGGTGCCGTTCATTGTCGAGATGGCGGACAAGGGCATCGAGCAGGCCATGCGGGATAATGCGGCCATCGAGGCTGCCGTCGTCACCCACGCGGGCAAGCTCCATCACATGAATCGAAAAACGGACCGACGGGAGGTAGAGGATGGACTGGACTAAGATCTACAACAGCCGCCTGACCACGGCTGAGCAGGCGGTCAAGGTCATCCAGAGCCATGACCGTCTCTTCCTGACGGGTAATGTCTCGGTCCCGAAGGTGCTGTTGGGTGCGCTCGTGGATCGTGCCCACGAACTGGAAGACGTGGAGATCTGCCAGGCGCTGACCATCGGCCCCGCCGATTACGTCAAGCCCGAGATGGAAGGCCACCTGCGCGTCAACACGCTGTTCATCAGCGGCAACGTCCGTAAGGCGGTGCAGGAAGGCCGCGCTGATTTCACCCCCGTACTGCTTTCGGAATTCCCGCTGCTCTTCAAGAACAAGGTCCTGCCCGTGGACGTGGCCGTGATCCACGTGTCCCTGCCCGACGAGCACGGCTTCTGCAGCCTGGGCGTGGAAGTGGGCCTGACCAAGTCGGCGGCGGAGTCGGCCAAGATCATCATCGCCGAGGTCAACGAGCAGATGCCGCGTACCCTGGGCGATTCCTTCATCCATGTCAGCCGCCTGACCCACATCGTCCACACCGACTACCCCATCCCCGAGATGGCCATGGGCGAGGAAGGCGACATGCAGGTGGTCGAGAATATCGCTGGCCACATCGCGGGGTTGATCCCCGACGGCGCCACCATGCAAATGGGTATCGGCGCCATCCCTGACGCGGTGCTGGGTTTCCTCAAGCACAAACGCGACCTGGGCATCCACAGCGAGCTGTTCTCGGACGGCGTGATCGATCTGGTGGAGTCGGGCGTGTTCACCAATGCGCGCAAGACCTTGCATCCAGGCAAGATCGTGGCAGGCTTCATCCTCGGCACCAAACGCCTGTACGATTGGGTGGACGACAACCCGATGATCGAGTTGCACCGCACGGAATACATCAACGACCCGTTCGTGGTGGCGCAGAACGAGCGCATGGTGGCGATCAATTCGGCCATCGAAGTGGACCTGACGGGCCAGGTCTGCGCCGACAGCATCGGTCCCAAGTTCTACAGCGGCGTCGGCGGCCAGTTGGACTTCATCTACGGCGCATCCCGCTCGAAGGGCGGCGTGCCGATCATTGCTCTGCCCAGCACCACGACCCTGCGCGACGGGACGTTGATCTCGCGTATCGCGGCCATGCTCAAGCCTGGCGCGGGTGTGGTGACCAGCCGCAACCATGTCCATTACGTGGTGACGGAATATGGCGTGGCCGACCTGTACGGCAAAACCATCCGCCAGCGTGCGCTGCAATTGATCAACATTGCGCACCCCGATTTCCGCGCTGACCTCGAAAAGCAAGCCAAAGAATTACACTGGATATAATCAGGTAAAAGTGTGGTAAAACAAGAGCCGCGACGCAACTTCTGCCGCGGCTCGTTGTTATTCCTATGGAGGTATCATTCCATGACTCGTCGAACCAAAATCGTTGCCACAATTGGCCCCGCCAGCCAGAACGAGGAAGTGCTTGAAAAGCTCATCCGTGCGGGGATGAACGTGGCTCGCATGAACTTTTCGCACGGTACGCATGCCCAACATGCCGAGCGTATCGCAGCCATCCGCAGAATCTCTGTGAAAGTGGGAAAATGCGTTGGCATCCTGCAAGACTTACAGGGACCCAAGATTCGCGTGGGTAACCTGCCTGTCCCGCTGCAACTGACGGAGGGGGAGATGGTCTGCCTGTACGCCGCCGACGACTCTGCTCCTGCGTGTTCCAACCAGACCATCCCCGTGGATTTCCCCGAGTTGTTCGACTCGGTCCACGTGGGGGACCGCCTCCTGCTCGATGATGGCCGCCTGGCCTTTCAGGTGGTCACATCCCAGCCCCGCACATTGACCGCCAAGGTGGTCGTGGGCGGGACGCTTTCCTCGCATAAAGGCATCAACCTGCCTGGCGTGCGCATCCGCGTGGCAGGTTTCACTCCCAAGGACGAAGAGGACCTGGCCTTCGGGATGCAGCAGGATGTGGACGCGGTAGCCATCTCGTTCGTGCGTTCCGCCGATGACGTGCTGAAGGTCCGCACGGCGATGAAGAAGATTCGCAAGTCGGGGCGTATGCCGCTCTTGATCGCCAAAATCGAGAAGCCCGAGGTGCTCATCGAGCTGGACCGCGTGCTCGAAATCGTGGACGGCGTGATGGTGGCGCGCGGCGACCTGGGCGTAGAGATGCCGCCCGAGACGGTGCCCGTCATGCAGAAGCGCATTATTCAAGCGGCCAACGCGCGGGCCAAGCTGGTCATCACGGCCACGCAGATGCTCGAGTCGATGATCCATAATCCGCTGCCCACCCGCGCCGAGGCTTCGGACGTGGCCAACGCCATCTTCGATGGCACGGATGCGGTCATGCTTTCGGCGGAATCGGCCTCAGGGGAGTATCCCATCGAGGCGGTCACCATGATGGGGCGCATTGCCCTGGAGGCGGAGTCGCACATCAGCGAGTGGGGCAAACAGCCGCCGCGCACATCTCTGGGGGAGAATGATGCCGCCTCGATGGTGCGCGCCGCCTACGAGATTGCCCGCGACCGAGACGTGGCCGCCATTGCCGTCTTCACCATGCAGGGACGCACCGCGGAACTGGCCTCCAAGACCCATCCACGCGTCAACATCCTGGCCTTCACCCCCGATGAACTGACCTATCGTCGCCTGGCTTTCATGTGGGGTGTGGAACCGCACTTGGTGCCCTTCGCCAATACGGTTGAAGACATGCTTAAACAGGTGGATAGCGCCATGCTCAAAAGCGACAAGATCAAGCCTGGGCAGCAGGTGGCGCTGCTATGCGGCTTCCCCCTCGGCGCGATGCGAACCCCCAATATGGCGCTCCTGCATACGGTCGGAAGCGACTTCTCTGGGGTGAATGGCGTGGATTCAAACAAATAACAAGGCGGATCGTCGATCCTACCCTGCTCGATAGCGCGAGACATATCTCGCGCTATTATTTTTCCGTACTGGCGATGACCAGACCGATTCCAATCAGCAATCCCCCGAATAGGAACAACGGCGTGATGACCTCGCCCAGGAACAATGCGCCAAGAAGTGTGCCGACCACGGGCTGCGCGAAGAAGGTCAGTGAAGCGACTGCGGCAGGTAATTCGGCAAAGGCGTAATTCCATAGGAACATGGCCAGGGCGGTCGAGATGATTCCCAGAAACAGGATGCCGCCAATCGTCCCAAGCGTGATGGGCCCCAGTCCCTGTGTGTTCACTTCCCAGGCGCCGAAGGCCAGGCTCGAAGGCAGTCCGCCCACCAGCATGATGGCAGTCGGCAGGACGACATCCATATTCTGCGTCACCTTGCGGACCAACACCGAATACAGCGCCCAGGTCAGGGCGGCGGCCAGCAGACTGAGATTGCCCCAAAACAGGCCGGGGGAAAGTTCCGCCGTGCGCGGGTCGATGACGGCCACCACGCCCAGGGTCGAGACCAACAGGGCGACCAGGCGGCGGGGAGTCGTCCGCTCGCCGAGCAGGAACGGGGCAAAGAGCAGGATGAAGGCGGGCGTGGCCGAGGTCACCAGCGATCCGTTCGAGGCCGTGGAGAGTTTGGTCCCCACGAATTGGAATCCGAGTGAGATGCCGTATCCCATCACGCCTACGCCGAAGATCTGCCAGATCTGCTTCGCCGTCAGACTGGGTTTGGGACGCAGGGCGATGACCAAGCTCAGGGTCAGGATGCCCAGGATCAGGCGGGTGCTGAGCAGCGCGAAGGGCGGAATAACTTCCAGGACCACCTTGCTGACTACGTACATGCCGCCCCAGATAGCCGCCGCGCCCAGGCCTGCCAGCAGGCCAAGAAAGGAATGTTTGTGCTGCATAATTCGCCGATTATATTCGAGAATCAAAAGTTCCCTCTTTGCACGAAGAGGGAACTTTTGATTGGGTTTGAAGTAGATTACCCGCCGAGTTCCACGGCCAGGGTATCGTAGTAGGTGCCCGCGCCGAAGCCGTCGATCAGAATGTGATCGCCAGGCTTCAGGTCGGGCAACTTCCGCAGGAAGGCGATCATGTTCGAGGCCGCGCTGACGTTGCCAAAGTCGTTCAACAGCCACGGCATGGACAGACTGATGCCTTCATTTTGCAGGTGCTTCTGCTTGAGCAGGTTGATCTTGTAATTGGCATGATGCACAATAGCGACCGCCAGCGATTTTCCGCTCATGCCGAGTTGACTCAGTTTATCCTGATAGGCCTGATAAGCGTCGCGCACCACCTGCACGCCCGTGCGCACGAAGAGCTTGACCATACCCATCGGTCCCGCCATGACAATCGAGGATCCATCGGTCGGTTCGTGCATCAGTCCCGCCACGCGGATGTTGGTGGCGCTGGTCTGGGTCACGTCGATATTCCAACTGCCGTCGATCTTCTGTACCGAGTGCGGATAGTTCATCTGCACCTGAAGGACGCCTTCCGTATCGTAGGACTCGAACGAGCGGCCCGCCAGGAACTTCATGGTCTGGTCAGGGATGATGCCAATCACGCCTGCGGCATTTCCGAAGAGCTGAAGGGCGTTCGCGTCGCGTGACAAGTTGATGAAGCGGCTCAGGCCTTCGATGCCGCCCACCAGCACCTTCTTTCCACGCAGACGCTCGGCGATGTTTTGCGAGAGTCCCTTGTTCTCGGGCAGGTCGGGGTTGAGCGCTAGATGCAGACTGCTGACCGATCCATCGCAGGCCTTGTGGACAGCCACCTTGAGTGCGCCGTCGGGAATGCCCGCCGAGCGGGCGATGCGCTCAAGATAATCTTCCGAAATCGGAGCGCTCATCCCGATCAGGATGCCTTCCACCTCGGAGGGGTCCCAACCGCAGGACAGGGCGGCTTCACGTAGAAAGCGCGCGCCCATCTTCACTTCGAGTTCCAGGTTCTCTTCCCTGCTCAAGTTTGTGATGTGATGGCGGCTGAGGAATCCCAGCTCGGCCAGATTCAAACGTGCGGAGTCGGGGATGGGAGTGCCCAGTCGGCTTTCGAGCATGCGCGGCAGGGAGGCATTATCGTAGCTCTCGCCCCAGGTGCCGTACACGCCGCCAATGCGGACCTGTGAGTTGGTCACGCGCGCCAAGCCGAACGGCACGCCCTGGCCGATGGGAACGACGCCTTTTTCCACGTCGGGTCTTTCAAAGAAGGAGAGGTTGGTTTCCATAGTCTCTAATCCTTTCGTCTCATGAATAGGCAAACACTATGGAAGCGGGAAAGTTGCTCTCTTGGGCTTCGTGTAGCCACTTTAGGATTTGGAGGTCAAATAGGAATGGCAGAACACATCCGCGCGGACCCTTTGGCTGGTCCTCGCCTCGGCTTATTCTCCACCTTGAGCGGAATCCGCTGACGGGTCCAGGCGGAGGGGAATTACATCCCGTGGTCGTGGACCACGCTGACGGGCGTGATGCTGCGATAGTACCGCCCATCCCTGGTTTGGAATCCCATGCGCTTGAGGTAGGCCTCGTGGCGCGGAATTCCAGGCTCGGAGGTGAAACAGGTAATGCCGCGCTGACGGAAGAATTCGGCGCTTTCCTCGAACAGAAAACGACCCGCGCGGAAATCGCGGTAACCAGGGATGACAAAGTCGAGCACCACGCGTGCCTGGTCTCCGTCCTGATGGACGACCAGCGCGCCTGCGGGCACCATGTTCCGCAATACGAAGACCGCCACATCTTCGGGATGCGGATCGAATTTGTAGTTGGGGAAATATTCCGTCACGCCCTCTTGGTAATACTCGACGAAGCTTTTGAGGTAGGCGCTGTCGGGACGCACTTCGAGCAGTTTGAAGTAATCCTTCTGACGCCACATCTGGATAAGGTAGTAGATGTCGATGCCGACGATGAGGCTGTTGAGCGCGGCCACGGGGTAGGCGCGGATCAACAGCCCGTACACCAGCAGGGTCAAGGCGCCGAAGACGTTGATCAGCCGCAGCCGCAGCAGGGACTTCATGGTCATCGAAATCCCCACCAGCGCCGAGCCGAGATAGCCGATGAGCTGTAATTGTTCCTGGGTCATGTCTCTCTCCTGAGTCCAAATCCTTTTCCTGTTGTTACGGAAGCGGCCAAGTATACCGCCGCTGTCGACTTAGAGGAAAAATTGACCAGCGATGAAGGCCAGCATTCCCACCAGCGCGCCCAGATAGATTCCCCGCATGGCCCTGACGCCCTCCTCGGATGTCCTGCTTCTTGTAAGCCTGAGCGTGAAGATAACAATCAACGTGTCCATGATGAGAATCATGAGCAGATAGCTCACACCCAGCCAGCCGAAAATCACGGGGACGAGGCTGATCAGTACGACGAGCCCGAAAAGAATCCCTGAGAGTGTGAGGGCAAAGGAACGACCTTTTTGGATGGCAATAGATTTTGATCCTCGTCTTTTATCGCCCTCGATATCCATGGCATCGCCCGCAATCTCTTCGCCCAGGTCGATGAAGAAGCCGATCAGCGCGAAGCACCAGACGATTTTGTTCCAAGGTTCGCCGACCGCCATCCCGCCGAGGATGAAGGTGATTGCTACGGAGGAACTCACCATCAAATTCCCAACCAAGCCCGACTCCTTGAATTTCCAGTTATAGAGAAAGCCGATGACCCAGAAAACGGCGCAAAGAAGGAAGGCGGACAGGCTGATCGCAAGGGAGGCTGCCAGCCCAATCAGGGCGGCGACGATGGCAAGGAGCACGGCTTCGGAGGATGAGATGGTTCCCGATGGCAGGGGACGACTGGGGGCATTGACCTTGTCCACTTCGAGGTCGAAATAATCGTTGAGCACGATGGCCGAGCCTGAGATGAAGAATCCGCACAGGAAGCCCAAGGTCAGCCCCTGCCAGGATAGGAAATATCCAAGCGCGATGATTTCCCCCAGGATGACGCAGATACCAGCCGCGAATGGAAGTTCGGGACGGAAAACCTGAACGATGGCCCTGGCTTTTTTACGGAACATGCCTTTTTTTCGGCGGGACGGAAATCTGATTTTAATCGTACCGTTCTTCCCGCCTGCCTTTCTTCACGTTCGAGCGGATTTTCTTGGCCTTCAGCCGTTCCTCCTTTGAAGCCAGGGTAGGACGGGTGGCGCGGCGTTTCTTCGGCTTTTGGGTTGCCTTGCGGACCAGGTCCGTGAAGCGCAGGATCGCGTCTGCTCGATTGCCTTCCTGGGTGCGGTAGCGTTTGGCTTCGAGGACCAACACCCCGTCGGCGGTGACACGCGAGCCGCCGAGCCGAATCAGCCGCACCTTGACCTCTTCAGGCAGGGACGTCGACCCGCGCACGTCGAAGCGTAATTGCACGGCCGTGGATACCTTGTTGACGTTCTGCCCGCCTGGCCCGCTGGCGCGGACGAAGTCGATCTGTAATTCGCGTTCGTCGATAGAGAGGGTGGGAGTGATTTCCAGCATGCCCCTATTTTGCCATAGAAATCACACTTCGACTTTGCTTCGATGGGGACGGGTCATTTTGTAATGCGCGGCGCGAGTAACCACAGGACGAACAGGATCCCGCCTCCCAGCAGGAACGGCACGGGCGCCCCCAGCCATTGAAACAGCGACCCATAGAATAGCGGGGCGACCGTATTGGCCGCGCTGTACATACCCGCCGAGATGCCGAGAATCCCGCCGACCTCGTGCTTGTCCGCAGATTTGGTAATCAGGCTGTTGATGGCGGGATGCAGCACGCCGCCGCCTAATGCGGCGGGGAAGCTGGCCACGATCAACCACAGGATGCCGAACCAACCGCGTGCGGCCTGGTCTGGCAACTGGATGTGGATGACCTGTCCCGACACCCTTTGAGTTAAATCGCCCGACAAGCTGGACAACACCCTGGCCTGGTCATACCACGGGACGGGGACCGCAGGCGTCAATCCTGTGCCGAGCAAGCCCAAGGCCAACGCTCCCAGCCCGAGCAGAACCAGCCAGCGGTCGCCTTTGGCCCGTGACCAGCGGCCGATCAGCCCGCCCTGGATGGTGATGATCAATATGCCTGCCAGCGCCAGCAGTCCCGAGGTGTCACGCGCGTCCATGCCGAGACGGTTGAGGGTGAAGACGGCAAAGAGTTGTTCGTAGCCGCCGAACGCCAGTTGATAGAAGAACATCAGAATCAACAGGAAGCCGATGGTGGGACGCCTCAGCGCCTGGAACATGGCCTGGAAGGTGAACGGACGTTTGCGCGCCGCGGCGGGGTCCACGCCCTCGACCAGGGTTTCCCTGAACCAGAAGGTCGTCAGCAAAATGGACATCAACGAGAAGAATGCGGCGGTCAAGGCCACAGCCTGATAGTTTTGTCCCGTGGCGGCCAGCACGATCAGAGCCAGGATGGGTCCCAGCACGAAGCCGACGCCGAAGGCTGCGCCGATCAGCCCCAGGCCCTGGGTGCGGGTCTTTTCGGTGGTGCTATCGGCTATGGCAGCCTGGGCCATGGCTATGTTCGCTCCAGAAAGCCCGTCGATGATACGGGAGAGGAAGAGCAGCGGCAGGCTGTTGGCGAATCCCAATAGGAGGAATCCACCCAGGGTGCCCATTTGGCTGACGATTAGCACAGGCTTGCGCCCGAAGCGGTCGGAGAGACGCCCCAGCAGCGGTGCGCCCAGAAATTGCATGGCGGGATAAGCCGCCTGCAAGAATCCGATGGTTAGCGCATCCGCGCCGAAGCGAGCCGCGTACAACGGCAACAGCGGGATGATGATAGACAGGCCCATCAGGTCTACCAGCACGATCACCAGCACGGGCAGGACTCGCTTGAAGTCCAGTTTTTCGGGGTTGGGTTCAGGGGTAGTCATGGAATTAATAAATGCAAAACCCTCCCCCAAATTCCAAAAAATGGACTTTGGGGGAGGGCAGGTCGATGGTTAGAACATCATCGCGTTGATGCGATCGATCGACTCGCGGCTGGGGCGCAGGTCGGCTTCGGTCAGGCGATTGAGCGGAGTATCCACCAGGTTGTAGGTGTCGGTCAACGAGGGCTTGCTCGGCTCGACGTAGATCAGGCCTGTGACCAACAGGTTTTCGCGCTGAGACTCTTCGAGCAGCCTGAGTGCTTCCCAGCGGTGGGTGGGATTGTAATCCTTGTCGATCTTCTTCAGCACGATGGTCGAACCGTCGTGCAGTTCCACCTCGCGGATCTCGCCATCCTGCATGTCGGCTTCGAGCATGATCTCGTTGCGGGCAGGAATGAAGGAGATCTCGTGCAGGGGCGCCTCGTGATCCTTGCCCCAGGTGTAGGAATGCACGGCGTTGTCCTGATTGTTGAAGGTCACGCACGGGCTGATGATGTCGAGCACGGCGACGCCGTTATGCGCCAACGCTGCCTTGAGCAATTCCTTGACCTGCTTGGGATCGCCCGCAAACGAACGCGCCACGAAGGTGGCGTTCGAGGCGATGGCCTCCATGCAGATGTCGATGGGCAGGTACTGGTTGACGCCCTGTTTCTTGAGCGAGAGGCCCACCTCGGCCGTGGCTGAGAACTGACCCTTGGTCAGACCATACACGCCGTTATTCTCGACGATGTAGACCATGTTCACGTTGCGGCGCACCGCGTGCTTGAACTGGCCCATGCCGATGCTGGCCGTATCGCCGTCACCCGAGACACCGATGCCGCGGATGGTGTGGTCGCCGAACAGAGCGCCCGTCGCCACCGAGGGCATGCGTCCGTGCAGACCATTGAAGCCGAACGAGCGGTTGAGGAAGTAGGTCGGCGACTTGCTCGAACAGCCGATGCCGCTGAACTTTGCCACGCTGTCGGGCGAAATGTTCATCTCGTACAGGGCCGAAATGATCTGGTTCGAGATCGAGTTATGTCCACAGCCCTGGCACAGAGTGCTGGGGTTGCCGCGATAATCATTCTTGGAAAGGCCGACGGCGTTGACCTGGATGTTCGCGCCAGCCATGGGAAGTGTATCAGTCATGTCATTATCTCCTTGTCACCGTTCAGGCTACTTCCTGGAATTCTTTGCCACAGCAGACTTGCTGGCTGTCGATTTGGGCGCGGCCTTCTTGACGGGTTTCTTCGCCGCCGCCTTCGTGGACTTCGAGGCGGGCTTGGCCTTAGAGACCTTTTTCGCCGCTGTAGCCTTGGTCGGCTTCGAGGCGGCCTTTGCGGCGACAGGCTTCTTGTACTTCGCCAGGACGCCTTCGCGCACCCACTTGGCGGAGGCAGGCATACCGTCACCGTAGGCCACCGAGACCAGTTTGTTTGCCAGGGCGGGATATTCCACTGTCAGCAATTGATACATCTGACCATCGCGGTTCATGTCCACCACGAAGACCACCTCGTGTTTGGCGATGAACTTCTTGACCTCGTCGGTGAAGGGCAGGGCGCGCACCCGCAGGAAATCGGCCTTGATGCCGTTTTCCTTGTCGAGCAGGTAGCGGGCTTCTTCCACCGCGGACTCGGTCGAGCCGTAGGCGATGATGCCGATGGCCGCACCGCGCATCGCATGGAGTACAGGCGCGGGAATGTATTGTTTCGCCGTCTCATATTTCTTCTTCAGGCGGTCCATGTTGCGCAGCCAGATGGAGGCGTCCTCGCTGTATTTGGCATATTCGTCATGGCCTGTTCCACGCAGGAAGTAAGCCGCCAGCGGATGCTTGTTGCCAGGGAAGGTGCGATAGGCAACCCCATCGCCGTCCACGTCGAGGTAGCGGCCCCAGTTGCCCTTGAGTTCTTCGAGGTCCTTTTCCCACAGCACCTTGCCGCGGTCCATCGGAGTCTCGGGGTAGGCAAAGGGTTTGCTCATCCACTGATTCATGCCCATGTCCAGATCGCTCAACACAAGGACGGGAGTCTGCAATCGTTCGGCGATATCCAGCGACTTCCAGCCGAACTCGAAGCATTCGTCCACGCCGCCAGGCAGCAGGATGATCTGCTGGGTATCGCCATGACCCATGAAAGCGGAGAAGGACAAGTCGCCCTGGGAGGTGCGGGTGGGGAGGCCCGTCGAGGGGCCGATGCGCTGCACGTCCCAAACCACCACGGGGACTTCGGCGTAATAGGCCAGGCCCATGAACTCGGTCATCAGCGACAGGCCAGGGCCCGAGGTGGAGGTCATCGAGCGTAATCCGCTCCAGGCGGCGCCGATGGTCATGCCGATGGCGGCCAGTTCATCCTCAGCTTGCACCACGGCGTAGGTGTGTTTACCGTCTTCGCGCTTGCGCAGCATGGGCAGGTACTCGTTGAGCGATTCCGCCAGCGACGAAGCGGGTGTGATCGGGTACCAGGCTGCAAATTGCAGGCCGCCATAGATCGACCCCAGCGCGCCCGCGGTGTTGCCGTCGGCCATGATCAGGCCGTGAGTCTTGTCCATGGATTCGAGGTAGAAGGGATCCTTCTTTTCGAGGTTGGCTTTGGCCCATTCCGCTCCCGCCACGACGGCGTCATAGTTGAGCGTGATGGGTTTCTCTTTGCCCTTGAAGTGGAAAGTCAGCGCCGCGCGGATCGTTTCGAGGTCCATGCCGATCATCTGGGCCAGCACACCCACGTAGATCATGTTCGAGACCAGATCGCGCAGGTTGGAGGCCAGATCCTTCTGCTCACGGATCAATTGCTTGATGGGCATGGGATATACGGTAATATCGTCACGCGTAATGGGCTGCTTGATGTCATCCGCATAGAAGAACGCGCCGCCAGGCTGAACATCCGCCAAGTCGCGGGCAAAAGAGTTGGGATTCATCGTGATGACGATCTCGCGCTCGTCGCGGCGCGCCACGAAACCGTCCTTGTTCACGCGGATGGTGTACCAGGTTGGCAGGCCCTGGATGTTCGACGGGAACAGGTTCTTGCCCGAAACGGGAATGCCCATCTTGAAGATGGCTCGCAGGATGGTGTTGTTGGCTGTCGAACTGCCCGAGCCGTTGACGGTCCCAACTGTGATCGAAAAATCGTTCACGATGCGCGCTGGTTTTTTTGTGCTGTTTACAGACATGCAATACTCCTTTGAGATGCAGTTATTTTTTTGAAGAAGCCATCAACTGGAAGATCAAATCAGTGTGTTCGGTGAGGGCCTGATAGCCTGCGTCGTAATCGCCCGAGCAGATCGACTCGACCATACGTTGATGATATTGCCAGACCTCTTCGAGATAGTTCAAATCCGTGTAGAAATGCAAACCGACCGCCTCGTACGCATCCCAATACGCTTCCAGGATTCCTGTGACGAAGGGATTGTTCAGGCGGCCGTAAATCAACAAATGTAACTGACGGTGTTCTTTGTGGGGAATTTCAGGCTGAGGTCCACGCAGTTTCTCCCAGGCGTGCTCCAGCAGAGCTTGCAATTCAGCATGATCTTCAGGGGTGAGCAGGCGGACAGCCTCGTGCCAGTAGGCGGTTTCGAGGTGGCGACGCAGATCGGCGTACAGGTCGAAGTTTTGCCTGCTGAGCCGAATGGCATATCCCAGACTCTGGGTGACGGCGGGGCGGAAGGTGTAGGGCAGTCGGCGCATCCCCGTGCGCGGCTTGACCTCGACCAGCCCCAGCGCGCGCGCCACTTCCAATTGCTCCCGCAAAGATGCCACGCTGACCCCCAGTTCGCGGCTCAGTTCCGTTAAAGCGGGCAGTCCCTGCGATTCAGCCTCCTCGTGATTGGCTAGGTACCGCATGAACTCTGAGATTGCTTCCGTGCCGTTTTTGTCGCGCAGCATGTCAATACTTTGATTAATCAGATTATTCTAATTATTCTTAGGATTGCAGTATACGACTGGACGGCGGGTTCGTCAAGAGAAAAGGGGAGAAATAGAAAAGCCGTCCACTTGGACGGCTTTTACGAACGTTTATTTTGTGGCGCGGGCGTTTTTCCACCAGCCTGTCAGCGCACGCCAGATGGGGCAGCGGTCGTACACACCCAGGAACATGACCACCGCGCCGAGGGGAATCAGCGGCCAAAGGTTGTAATTGAATCCCAGCCAGGCGACGAATCCGCCTGCCAGCAGACGGAAGACGCGGTCGAAGGTGCTCATCGTCGCAGGGGTGGGGGCTGTCTCTCCTGCCGCCAGTTGAGCGAACATCTCGCGGTAGCCCGCCTCAGAGCGCGCGCCCGTCTGACGTAGAACCTGCTTTCCGTCGCGGTACACGATCAGGGTCGGGATGGCCATGATTCCCAGGGAGCGCAGCAGATCGGGACTCTGATCGGCATCTACTTCGAGGAAGTCCACGCGGCCCTCGTATTCCCTGGCCAATTTGTGCAGGGTGGGGCTGATCATCTTGCAGGGTCCGCACCACGCGGCCCAAAAATCCA
>CALFXA010000049.1 GCA_937928015.1 uncultured Anaerolineales bacterium
CGCTTTGAGCGGAAAGCCCGCATGGTCCCCAGCGACGGCGACCTTCATAGCAGTTCCTTCGCCTTTACCACTACGTTTTCAACCGTGAAGCCGAACTTCTCGAACAGAATCTTGGCGGGCGCCGACGCGCCGAAGGAGTCCATGCACACGAAGGCGGACGCGTAACGCTCCCAGCCCTGGCGGACTCCCGCCTCGACGGCCAGCCGCGCCTGGATCGACTTCGGCAGCACGGACTCACGATAGGCCTGGTCCTGTTTCTCGAACAGTTCCCACGACGGGAACGACACCACACGGACGGCGATGCCTTCCGCGGCCAGCTTTTCGGCGGCGGCGTAGATCAAACCGACCTCCGAACCCGAGGCCATCAGGATCATCTTCGGGTCGGCGCCAAAATCCTTGAGGACGTACGCGCCGCGCTCGACGGTCGGCTCGCTGAAGGGACCGAAAGTCGGCACATTCTGTCGGGTCAGGGCCAGGACGGTCGGTCCATGCTTGTTCTCGATGGCAATCTTCCAGGCGGCGGCCACCTCGTTCGCATCGGCGGGGCGAATGACGGTCAGGTTGGGGATGGAACGCAGCGCGGCCAAATGCTCCACGGGCTGATGGGTCGGGCCGTCTTCGCCCAGACCAATCGAGTCGTGCGTAAAGACGAAGATCGACGGGATGTGCGAGAGCGCCGCCACACGGATGGCGGGACGATTGTAATCGGAGAAGACCAGGAAGGTGCCGCCATAGGGAATCACGCCGCCAAAGACGGCCATGCCGTTCAGGGCCGCGCCCATGGCGTGTTCACGCACACCAAAGTGGAAATTACGTCCCTGTGGCATATCCTTCTGGAAGAAGGGATAACCATCCAGTTTGGTGTTGTTGGACGGGGCCAGGTCCGCCGAACCGCCCATCAACTCAGGCAGTTTGGCAGCCAACGCATTGAGCACCTTGCCCGAGGAGGCGCGGGTGGCCATGCCCTTCGGGTCGGCAGGGAAACTCGGCAACGCAGATTGCCAATCGGACGGAAGGTCGCCCTTCAGGCGGCGCTCCAGTTCCTTACCCGCCTCGGGGTGGATACGGCGATAGGCCTCGAAGCGCAGCTTCCACTCGTCCTCGGCCTTGCCACCGCGGGTCACGGCCTGACGGTAGAACTCAAGCACATCCTCGGGGATGAAGAAACGCGGCTCGGTCGGCCAGCCCAGATTCTGCTTGGCAAGGGCCAATTCCTCGTCACCCAGCGGCTCGCCGTGGGCCTTCGAGGTGCCCTGGCGATTCGGAGAGCCGAAGCCGATGGTGGTGCGGCACACAATAATCGACGGACGCGGATCGGCTTTGGCGGCCTGGATGGCGGCATCGATGGCTTCGACGTCGTTGCCGTCGGCCACCTTCTGCACGTGCCAGCCGTACGCCTCGAAGCGCAGGGCGCGATCTTCGGTAAAGGCCAGGTCGGTCGGGCCGTCGATGGAGATGTGGTTGTCGTCGTAGAGGTAGATCAGGCGGCCAAGGGAGAGATGTCCCGCCAG
This sequence comes from uncultured Anaerolineales bacterium, assembly GCA_937928015.1. Lineage (GTDB taxonomy): Bacteria > Chloroflexota > Anaerolineae > Anaerolineales > Villigracilaceae > JACPVF01. The sequence continues at coordinate 1,512 of CALFXA010000049.1, forward strand.
CGAGGCGGCCTCAGAGGCGACGCCTTCCATCAGGTCGCCGTCGGTGACGATGGCATAGATGAACGGGTCGATCAACTCGTGGCCTGGGCGATTGAAGGTCGCGGCCATGTGATTGGCGGCAATCGCCATGCCCACGCCCGTGGCAAATCCCTGCCCGAGCGGCCCCGTGGTCATCTCGACGCCAGGCGTCAGACCGTATTCGGGATGTCCGGGCGTGATGCTGCCCCACTGACGGAAGTTCTTGAGGTCGTCAAGGGAGACGTCGTAGCCCGTGAGATGCAGCAGGGAGTACAACAGCATCGAGCCATGTCCGCCCGAGAGGACGAAGCGGTCGCGGCCCGCCCACTTGGGGTTGCGGGGGTTGTGGCGCAGGTGACGCGTCCACAGGGTAAAGGCGATTGCGGCGGTGCCCATCGGAAGTCCAGGGTGGCCTGAATTGGCCTGCTGGACACCATCGGCGGAGAGAAAACGAAGCGTATTAATGGAACGAGTTTGAAGGTCGGGGGTCATAGTCAATCCAAAAAAATAGAATGTGCTATTGTACCATCGTGAACAGATAAGAACGTGGTATCCTAGCCCAAATTTCGCTAAAAAAGAGGTGTCTGATGGTTGATCCTAATCTCTTCAATGATGTCCCTTTGTTCCAATTACTGGATGCGGATGAACGAAAGGTGCTGGCCGACCAGGTCTCCGTGCGGCAGTTCAAGGAAGGCGAGGTCATCTTCAGGGCGGGTGATCCTGGCGGACTGGCTTATCTCGTGCAAAAGGGGACGATCCATGTCAGCATCAAGGACGCCAACCACGAGACCGTGGTGGTGGACATTGCAGACGACGGCGGATTGGTGGGCATGTCCTCGCTGATGGCGGGCGAGAAACACCAGACAACGGCTGTGGCTATGGAGGCTACGACCGCCATCGAAATCGACCGTCAAGACATCGTTGCGCTGCTCACCGTCAAACCGCTGGCGGGTCTGGACATGATGACCATCGTGGAGAAGCAATTGCGTGCGGCGCACGACCTGATGCGCACCCGCGTAGCCCGCAATCCCAACGAAGAGATCGACGAGCAGGAGACCTTTGGTCAGCGCATGGCGGATGCCGTGGCTCGCTTTGGCGGCTCATGGGGATTCGTCATCGCGTTTGGGGTGATCCTGGCCGTATACGTCTTTATTAATTCTGAACTCGCGAAGCCCTGGGATCCTTACCCGTTCATCCTGCTGAATCTGTTCCTATCCATGCTGGCGGCCATTCAAGCGCCCGTCATCATGATGAGCCAAAACCGACAGGACGCCAAAGACCGCCTGCGCAGCGAACTGGATTACCGCGTCAACTTGAAGGCCGAGTTGGAAATTGAAGAGGTCTTACAGCGTGTGGGGAAACTGGAGGAAATGCTGGCGCAGCATGCGATGGATATGGACGAATAAAGCAGACGGGGCGATCCAATGGACCGCCCCGTCATCGAAATCAATATTTCTCTTTCAGCCGCCCTGGGACCACGATCTGCCCCTCGGATGGGTCTCCCACATGGACGATCTGCTCAGGATGCTGGGCTGCCAGCCAGGCCGTGTAGGCCGCGACAATCACGTCCAGCATATCGGCGGCGTAGACCAGGTCGGTCGGCAGGATGCCTCTCAGCAGTTTGTGGCGCGTGATCTCCTCGAAGAAATCCATCGGGTCTTTCACGCGGACTCGGCGCTCGTGCAGGGTCAACTGTCGCTGCAAACGCCCCTCCAGGGTCGGCTTCGGCAGCGGGATCTGGTCCAGCAGGGCGCAGAAACAGGCGTGCGGATTCGTCTCCAGCATCTGATACGGGGTGTCGTCCTGCGGGTAGGTCGCAAAGCCCATCTTCGCCAGCTTCTTGTACAGGTCAAAACCAGACTGCATCCACGCGGGACAGGACTCAGCGCGGGCGGGTGTGCCCGTCACCGTGATGCCGCGCTCGCGCAGATCGTACTCGGCCATGCGCAGGTCCGCGCCGCGGATGTGCATCCCTGGAGTCAGACTCTCGCTTTCGAGTTTCTTCCGCACCAATCCCTGATTGACGCTCGAAGGCGCCAGGATGGCCGCCACCGCCGAACGCTGTGCACCGAGGAAGGCGGTCAGATCGTCCAGTTCGCCATCTGCCAACGTGACCAGATGTAGGTCTCGGTCGAGCGCGGCATAGGCGAAGGACTTGCGTCCCGAAGCGGGGTCGATCCCAACGTAGACAGAGTCGGTAAAAAGCATGGATGACCTATTGTCGGTATCAGTGTAGCCGAAAAAAGGAAGTTATGCAATAAATTCATCCAGGCGACTGTCACTTTATTTTTTCCTCTGCATCCAAAAATAAAATTCATTTCCACCGAGTAAAATCCAAACCATGCAACCCATCGTACGCCGTATTCTCTTTATCGTCATCCTCGCCGCAGGCCTGGCGTGGATCGGCTTCAGCGCGGGCGGGACTCAAACCGTCACCGCCGCGCCGCAGGAAGGCTTCCTCGCACCTGATTTCACTCTGAAATCCATCACAGGTGAGACTCATACCCTCTCCGACCTGCGCGGACAGGCGGTGGTCATCAACCTGTGGGCCACGTGGTGTCCGCCCTGCCGCGCGGAGATGCCCACCCTGCAAAAGATGTACGAGGAATACAAAGATCAGGGGCTGGTCATCCTGGCCGTCAACTCGACCGTGCAGGATACGGCTTCCGCCGTCCCGCCCTTCGCTGCCGAGCACGGCCTGACTTTCCCCATTCTGCTCGATGACGCGGGGTTGGTCACCAACGCCTATCTGGTCCGCTCGCTGCCGTCCAGTTATTTCATCGACCGCAAGGGCATCGTGCGCCAGGTCATCATCGGCGGACCGATGGCCGAGGCCCTGCTGCGTACCCGCATCGAGGACATCCTGAAATGATCGAACTCTTCCGCAGCCTGTTCACCCCGCCGCGTCACATGATCCTGCTGGTGGCCGCCGCCTGGCTCGGCCTGACTCTCTCCGAGAAGCACGCCGCCCGCCACAACGTCAGCGTCGAAGCTCTCAACAACCTGACCTTCTACGGCCTGATCGCCTTCGTCCTCGGCGGACGACTATTCTTCGCCTTCGGCCATCTCGACGCCTTCCTGAAGAGTCCGCTCAGTCTGTTTGCGATCAACCCCGACCTATTCGACGCCCTTGGTGGGATGGCCGCCGCCGTGCTAACCATGCTGGTTTACGGTCAACGCCAAAAGCTAAATCTATGGAACACGCTCGACGCGCTGACGCCTTTCCTGTCCGTGCTGATGATCGGGCTGGGACTCAGTCACCTCGCGGCAGGTACCGCCTTCGGCCAGCCGACCGACCTGCCTTGGGCCATTCCCCTGTGGAACGCAAACCGCCATCCGACCCAGATCTACGAAATCCTGGCCGCCCTGTTGACCTTCGGTCTGGTCTGGACTCTCAAACCGAATCCCCGCTCGGGCCTGCTTTTCCTGACCTTCACCGCCTTCACCGCAGGCTGGACAATCTTCCTCACCGCTTTCCGCGCGGACAGCACCTTGCTGCTGGGAAAATTCCATGCAGAGCAGATTATCGCGTGGGTCGTGCTAGCAATTGTGCTGGGGTTGTTCGAGTGGAAAAAATCCCAAACGGCGTAACAAAAAAACGGAGAGCGCGATGCTCTCCGTTTTCATAACCAGCAAGAATTTTACTTCGCGTTGAACTTCTCGGTCACCACATCCCAGTTGACCACGTTCCACCAAGCGGTGACGTAATCGGCGCGGCGGTTCTGGTAATTGAGATAGTAGGCGTGTTCCCATACGTCGATGCCGAGGATGGGGGTCAGGCCATCCGACAGGGGCGAATCCTGATTGGCCGTGGAGACCACCACCAGTCCGCTGCCCTTCTTCACCAGCCAGGCCCAACCCGAACCAAAGCGTCCGTTGGCGGCCTTAGTGAATTCTTCCTTGAAGGCGTCGAAGGAGTTGAAGGAGGTGTCGATAGCCTTCGCCAGTTCGCCCTTCGGTGCGCCGCCAGCCTTGGGGCCCATCACTTCCCAGAACAGGTTGTGATTGAAGGTCCCGCCGCCGTGATTGCGCACCACGGTGCGGACCGCCTCGGGCACGGCATTCAGGTCGCCCAGCAGCGCTTCGAGCGACTTCCCCGCCAGTTCGGGCGTCTTTTCGACGGCGCCGTTCAGGTTGGTGATGTAGGCCTGGTGGTGCTTGGTGTGGTGGATTTCCATCGTGCGCGCGTCGATGTACGGTTCCAGTGCATCGTACGCGTAAGCCAGCTTGGGCAGTTCGAAAGCCATTTTTATCTCTCCTTGAGTCGGATATTTATGATAAATATAATCAAAATTGTATCGCTTCAAGGAAGGCCTGTCAAGTAAATGGTACGAATTCTGATAAATCGCTTATACTTTGTCGTCATTCACGAAGGAAAAGCCATGACCCCGCCCCGCCACCGACTCCTCCTGCCCCTCGCCCTGGTGACCGCTATCCTGGCCGTCTCCACCGCCTCGATTCTGATCCGCTTCGCGCAGGCCGACGCGCCTTCGCTGGTCATCGCCGCGCTGCGTATCAGCTTCGCCAGTCTGGTGCTTGCTCCAATTGCCTTGCTGCGTCACCGCGATGAGCTTTCCGCGCTGACCCGCCGCGAGTTGGGACTGGCTTTGCTCTCGGGCCTGTTTCTGGCGGTGCACTTCGCTACCTGGATCTCCTCGCTCGAATACACGACCGTGGCCAGTTCGGTGGTCTTCGTCAGCACGGGACCGTTGTGGGTGGCGCTGGTCTCGCCGCTGCTGCTCAAGGAACATCTGGGACGCGCCGCGCTGCTCGGGCTGGCGCTCGCCCTTTTGGGCGGGACCATCGTCGGCTTGGCGGATGCCTGCACCTGGAGCGGCGGCCTGGTCTGCCCCTCCCTGACGGATGCGCTGCAGGGACGCGCCATGTGGGGCAACTTCCTCGCGCTGGCAGGCGCCTGGGCGGTGACGGGTTATCTGGTCATCGGGCGCAAGCTGCGAGCCAGGATGTCGCTCATCCCGTACATTTTCCTCGTCTATGGGATGGCCGCCCTCGCGTTGATCGTCATCATGTTCGCCGCGGACCAGTCTCCGCTGGGATACCAGCCCGTGACCTACCTGTGGATTCTGGCGCTGGCCCTCGTCCCGCAATTGATCGGCCACTCGACCTATAACTGGGCCCTGCGCTATCTGCCCGCCTCGATGGTGGCCACCGCCAACTTGGGCGAGCCCATCGGCTCAGCCATCCTGGCGATGTTCATCCTGGGCGAAAGTCCGACCCTCTTTACGCTGGTCGGCGGCGTGTTGATTTTGGCTGGAATTTATC
>CALFXA010000050.1 GCA_937928015.1 uncultured Anaerolineales bacterium
ATCGCCTTGACCACGGACAGCACGTTCTCGTCCGACATGGCGGGGTAGAGCGGCAGGGTCACTTCGCGGCGGGCGACCTCGTCCGTGTTGGGCAGGCGGGGCTTGCCCTTTCCGCGATAAGCCGAGAACGAATGAATGGGCGGATAGTGGATGCTGGTCTGGATGCCCTGCGCCTTCATGGCCTCCATGAAGGTCGAGCGATCCCCATCAGGGGGCAACAATACGGGCATCAGATGGGCGGCCGAGGTGCCCGGGTGATTCAGGAACGGCACGGTCACCTGTGGGGCGATCTCCTGCAAGGCGTCGCGATAGACGCGGGTGAGGTGTCGGCGCTGTTCGTTATTCGAGGGCAATTTCCCCAACTGGACGTTTCCCAGCGCGGCGCGGATCTCGTCGATGCGGTAGTTGTAGCCCAGGTCCACCACGTCGTAACTCCAGGCGTGGCCCTTGTGACGGTCCCAGGTGAGCGAGGTCATGCCGTGCGAGCGGAGCAAGCGCAAACGTTTGGCCAGTTCATCGTCGTTGGTGACGAGCATCCCGCCCTCGCCTGTGGTCATATTCTTGTTCGAGAAGAAGCTGTAACAACCCACATCGCCCCAGGTGCCGAGCATACGCCCGCCGAGTTCCGAGCCGACGGCGTGAGCCGCATCCTCGATAACCTTCAGCCCGCGCTCACGGGCCAGTTCCATGATACTGGGCATGTCGCAGGCATAACCGCCATAATGTACGACCAGGATGGCGCGGGTGCGGTCGGTGATAGCCTGCTCGATGGAGTGGAATGCAATATTCAGGTCTTGTTCCCCGCCGACGTCGGCAAAGACGGGCGTCGCTCCCGTGTAGCGGACGGCGTTGGCCGTGGCGACGAAGGTCAGCGACGGAACGATGGCCTCGTCCCCCGGGCCGAGTTCGGCCACCACACAAGCCAGGTGCAGGGCCGCCGTGGCATTGGTCACGGCGATGGCGTGCTTCGCGCCGACGTAGGCGGCAAAGGCCTGTTCAAACTCTTCGGTGATCGCCCCCATCGTCAGCCATTTGCTCTTCAGGACATGGTCCACCACCACCCTTTCTTCCAATCCGAAGTCGATGTCAGAAAGCGGGATTTTCCATTCCATTGTGTACTCCTAATCTGCGGGAAGGAATTGGGTGCGCATGTTCTCGAAATCCTTGGATGCGCGCGCGTAATCGTCGGGGCGACCGAGGTCCTCCCAATACCCGTTGAATTCATAACCGACCACCCGTTCGCCAGCGGCGATCAGCTTCTTGACCAGGTCGGGGAAATCGAGATACTGGTTGCGGCCAATGTAAGGCAGGACGGTGGGCTCGAAAACGTAAATGCCCATGCTGACCATGAAGTCGTAGGTGGGCTTCTCGATGTACCCCGTGATGCGATAGTCGCCGTCGCGCTGGATCACGCCCAGGTCGATCTTCGACTGTCGGTGGTGGGCGGCGATGGTGGCGATGGCCTTCTGTTCCTTGTGGAAACGGATCAGGTCACGCAGGTCGAGCGTGGTGAGCACGTCGCCGTTCGAGACCAGGAAGGTGTCGTCGAGGCCGTCCACCAGGGCAATCGGTCCCGCCGTGCCCAGCGGCTGCTGCTCGTAACTATAAGAGATGGTCAGCCCGAGATTGTCGCCGTCCTTGAAGAACGCGCGCAGCAATTCCGAGAGATGACCAACCGTCAATACCACATGATCGATACCCGCCTGTTTCATCTGGAGCAACATCACCTCCAGGATGGGCATGTCGCCGATGGGCATCAGAGGTTTCGGCAGGATGGTGGTATAGGGGGAAAGGCGGGCTCCTTTGCCGCCCGCAAGTACAACGGCTTTCATGGTGTCTCCTTGCTAAAACTCATAGACGCCGACGCGATAGCGATCCAGATGATCGCGGATCCAGGCGATGGTGGAGTCCAGGCCTTCGTCCAGGCTGACGCGCGGAGTCCAGCCTAGCCGCTCCTTCGCCAGGGCATTGTTCGATAGCAACCGCCTGACCTCGGACTTGGTCGGGCGCATCCGCGCAGAGTCGGTCTCGACCCGCGCCTGGGTGCCGACTTTTTGGATGATCCGCTCGGCCAGTTCGCCGATGGTGACGGCGCTTCCCGTGCCGAGGTTGATGGCCGCCCCCTCCACCCCTTCGGCTTCCGCGCCGCGCAAAAATCCAGCCACGGTGTCGTCCACGTAGGTGAAGTCGCGGATGGTATCGAGGCTGCCGAGGTGAATGACCTGCCCCGCCAGGGCCTGGGTGATGATGGTGGGGATTACAGCGCGGGACGACTGCCCAGGCCCGTAGGTATTGAACGGACGGATGGTCACCACAGGCAATTCGTAGGTGCAGTAGAAACTCTCGGCCAGCTTGTCCGCCCCAATCTTGCTGGCCGAGTAGGGAGACTGTCCCTGCAGGGGATGAGCCTCATCGATGGAGGGAGTCAGCGCGGTGCCGTACACTTCGCTGGTGGAGGTGTGGACCAGGCGCGGAACCTTGAAATCGCGGCAGGCCATCAGCACGTTGAGCGTGCCCATGAAGTTCGTCTCGGCCACCTCGGCGGGATGCACATAGGAATAGGGAATCGAGATGAGCGCGCCGAGATGGAACACCACCTCGCAATCGCGCACGGCCTGACGGACCGCGTCGGCATCGCGCAGGTCGCCGCCGATCAGTTCGAGGCGTGAGAGCGTCTCGGGCGGAGCCTCCCGCAGCAGACCCGGGTCCGCGCGGGAGGTGTAGCGCACGAAGGCCCGCACCGATGCGCCCATTGCGGCAAGCCGTTCCACCAGGCGGCTTCCGATAAATCCGCCCGCGCCGGTGACAAGCACCTTCTTTCCAGCCCAAAATTCATCCATATTCGTGTCTCCGTGCGGCTATTCTTTCATCTGCAATCTCTGCTGGACCGGTATGGTGGTCTGATCGAGATACAGCGTGGAACGGGCCAGGCAATATCGGCATTGAAAGTCCTTCATGGGATCGTGGGTGAGTTGAGGTTGGGGAGTCCCGTCCAGATTGCTGAGCGAACCGAAGATGTCGGGCGCGACCACGAAACGGGCAGGCTGATACTGGACGGGGTCACGAAACTCGCGGTAATGGAGTTGAGCCACCTGGTTATCGGCCAGGATAATCAGGCCCACATCCTGTTCCTTGATCAGCCGCCGCAGGTCGGCCACGCGGCCGATGACCTTCGAGCCGTAGATTTTCATCCCCTGCGAGCGCATATCGTCGTCGATAAAACCCACAATGCGGAATTTGCGCGAATAGGTGGGGTGATCCATCAGCCAGGCGATGTGTTCGGCGGTGCGGCCCGACCCGACGATCAACACCCGTTCGCGCGACACCCGCGCATCCAGGCGGATAGCCGACAGGCGGCTGACCAGCCCGTTGATGATACGTCCGCGGTAGCGGATGAAGGTAAGGCCCGCCAGCGCCAGCATCGAAGCGATCAGGATGACTCCCATCGTGCGCAGGTTGGTCAACCCAAATTGGGTGTAGTAGTAGCCAAGCGTGATGACGGTGGAGATCAGCCAGGTCACCCACAGGTTTCCCGACTCCCAGGAGGAAGCCTTCGGCCAGTTGACGCGGTTATTCTTCAGCAGGATGCCGATGATGCTGTACAGCAGGGAAAAACTCAACGCCATCTTGACGGCGGTCGGCCAACCCAGGTTGATGGGAACGACCAGCCGCACGACCAGCCCGGTCAATGTAATGGAACCCAGCACGATCAAGAAGTCCCAGATCAGCCAGGCGACGTAGCGCTGGATCAGGCGGCTGACCGGGCCTACGAATAGGAAGTGTTCGGGCGGGGAGAAGGATCGAATCTTCGGCAGGAGCAGGATGGCCGTCCACAGGATGACATCCAGGTCGAGCCAGAAGGAGTGGTAATGGACGTAGAGCTGGTCGAGCCGCATCTTGTCCGGGCTGAGTTCATGCAGATACTTGCGCATGACCTCGCCCGTGTGCAGCATCGATTCTTCATCGCGGTAGAGGATCGAGGCCGGGCTGGTGACGCCGGGCCGCATCGAGAGCAGTTCGGCGGCGACGGTGGTGGGCCAGGTCTTCGAAATGGACGGGTCTTCGGGGCGCGGGCCGACCAGGCTCATCTCGCCGATCAGCACGTTCCACAATTGCGGCAGTTCGTTCAGTTTGGTGTCGCGCAGCCATTTTCCCAGCGGGGTGATGCGGTCATCGTCCTTACAGGTGACGCGTGGACCCGCATAACTGTGCTGCGTCTCGTACATGGTGCGAAATTTGAGCATCTTGAACACGATGCCGTGCCGCCCGATGCGCGGACCCCAGTAAAAGACCGGGCCGGGCGAGTCGCGTTTGATCAGGATGGCGATGAAAAGGAACAAAGGCGAAAGCAGGATCAAACCGATCAGGGATGCCACAATATCGAAGGCGCGCTTGACAAGTCCGCTCACCACCTTGCCCAGGGACTCGGTGGCCGGGGCAAAGGGGGCGGCGCTGGTTTCTTTGAGTCGTGAGGTCAGACGAATCATTCATCCTCCAAATCGTTCCAACCATAAAGGTCATTCGGGCAGGCGTTCGAGCCATTCCTCCCGCCAGAATAACAGGCAGCTACGGTCGCAGGGACCGAAGACGGGCGTGCCGCTGCAAAACACGTTTTCCAGCAGAATCACGCCGCGCACTTTCTTGAGCTTATAATCACGTTCGTCCATGAAGCGCTGCATCACGCGGAACACGCGCTGCTCGGTGCCGCAATATTCGTACATTTCGGGCAGGAAGGCGCAGCCACGCGATTCCTTGAACGGGTCGAGCGTGGCCTGGATCTCTTCGCGCGAGCGGACTCGCACCCGCTCCCCCTGGACGAACGGTACGGACGGGGCCATCTCTTTTGCGGCGGCCTGTTGGGGCGATCCGCCCTGCTGACGCACGGAGACGGCATAACCGCGTTTCAGCCAGTTCTTGACGTAGCGATTCCACGGATAGGCGAGAGCCGCCTTGAACCGTCCGACCAGCGAACGGTCACCTGTGGGCGCGGCGGCTTCCTCAGCGATCTTGGGGACGCTCGGAATTTGACAACCTTCCATGTGCGGGGACATACGACCTTCCTTTCCTCTAAATGGGTTTAACCAATAAACAGGTCAGCGTTCGGCTGCCTTGAAAGACACCAGACATTCAGGCCAGGACTGTTCGTTCAGGCGGCGTCTGCCTTCCACGTGGAAGCGCAGCATCCCTTCGGCCTTGGCCAGGGTGGGATTCGACGGGTCGCGCTGGAGCAGACCTCGGGTCCAGGTGTGGACGGCGCGGGAAGCGAGCGGCCTCAGCAGCGGATGAAAATCCACGCGCTGGCGCACGGGCTTGGCTTCGAATCCCATGCGGAACTTGAACTCGTCCACGTTGGCGGGGGCATCCAGCGACTGTACCGTGAAGAAGATATGGTCCACATCCTCGCGCGATAGCAGCTCGCGGCTGACAGCGTAGAAGACGGCATTGTTCACATGCTGCGAGAGGAAACGGCTATGGCTCATCGCGTACGGCACGTTGAAGACATTGTCGATGCGGCAGACGATGACCGCGCCCGCCAGTTCGTCGCCCGCGATGGCGGCCCAGGCCTCGAAGCCGGGCAAGTCATGTGCCGAGCGGCACAGGCGTTCCCATTCGGCCTGGGACATCGAGCGCAATCGGTCCTGACGCGCCAACGTATCCTGTTGCAGGACCCAGCCCTCGGTAGCCAGCCGCTCGAAGAGGATTTGCTCGACCTTGAAATGTTCCAGCCCGCGCTTGACGCCGTTGCGTGCCTGCGATTTCAGCCGATCTGTGTCGTACGGCTTGTGCAGCACCACGTGATAGCTGACCATGCCCTCGGGCGAGTCGAGCGGGGTCGAGTAGCGCAGAGACGCAATGCCGTGCGACCACATCAGGTCGCGGATTTCTTTCTCGTCGGGCCGAATGACCCAGTGATACGGAAAGGCCTGGAACACCCGCGGTCCCGCCTCGTACCAATAACTGCTGGCCGTGCGGACCACGCGATGGCCCTGTCGGCGCATCCATTCTGCAAAGGTTTCAGCGTTCATGGCGGCTCCAATCTCAGCGATAAAGGGTGGAAATTTCGATCAACTAGGGTTTCTCACACAAGGCAGAAAACATCTGCTCGTACGCGTCCACACAATGGACGCGCGAATACTTGCCTTCGAGGCAGGTCCGTCCATTCTGGCCCATCTGGATAAGCGCGGGTCGGTCGGACTGCAATTGGAGGATGGCCTCCGCCAATTCCTGCGGTGCCCCGGGCGGGACGTTCACGCCGCAGCCTGCCTCCGTGACAATGCGCATTACCTCGCTCCCGGGCGGGGTCACCGCCAGGATCGGGCGCGCGCTGGCCATCACGTTGAAGGTCTTGCTCGGCATCGACGAGAGCGCCGCGCCCGCATTGAGGGTCACCAGGCTTAGGTCCGCGGCGGCCAGCATCTCGGGGAAAACCTCACGCGGCTGGTATGGTAGAAAGCGGACGTTCGTCAACGAACGAGTCTTCGCCTCGGCTTGCAGGTCATCCTTGCGGACGCCCTCGCCGACGATCACGAACTCGATGTCGTGATGGTCGCGCAGCAACTCGGCAGAATGCAACACGTCTTCGAGGCAGGAGGTCAGGCCGATATTGCCCGCGTACATCACTACGAACTGACCATCCAGGCCGTTCTGACGGCGGAAGGAATTGTGTTTCGGCAGCGGGCGGACCTGGTCGGGGTCGGCCCAGACGGGGATGACCTCCACCTTGGAGGCAGGCACGCCCTTGCCGAGCAGGTTCTCGCGGAAGTTCTCCGAGATGACCGAGATGCGTTGCGCGCGGCGATATTGGAATTCCTCGATGGCGCGGAAGAAGGCAATCAGCGGACGATTGGTCAGCACGCCCGCGGCGATGGCGGCATCGGGATACAGGTCCTCGATCTGGAGCACCCAGGGCACGCGCCACAACCGACTGAGCAGCCAGGCCGAGAGTCCCAACGGGAGCGGCGGCGAGTAGCTCAGGATCACGTCCGGGCGCGGGGAGAAGAGTCCGCCATAGAAAGCGGTCAGGCTATAAGTCCCGTAGTGCAGCAGGCGTGGCAGGACTTTCTTCGATGGCGAGATGTGGCTCCAGGTGCGGACCACCCGCACACCGTCCAACATCTCCACCGAGTAGAGTGGATTGCGATACCCCTCGAACACGCGGCCATAAGGGTAACTGGGTGCGCCCGTGACCACCGTCACATCATGGCCGCGCCGGGCCAGGTCCACGGCCAGCTCGGTGATGAGCACCGCCGCGCTGACGTCCTCGGGAGCGTAACACTGGCCCATGAACAGAATTCGCATCAGGCTGACTCTCTTTGAAAGTTCGCGTCGGGAAAGACGATCTTCAACAGGCTGGCCACCACCGAGTCGACGCGAAACTCCTGCCCCTTGAGGTGGTTAGCCTCTCCCATCTCGCGCCGCATAGCGGGATTGCCCGCCAACAGAAGGATGGCCTCGGCCAGGGCGTAGCTATCCTTGGTTGGGACCAGGAAGCCGTTCCAGCCGTTCTTGATTAACTCGGGGAAGGTGCGGACCTGGGTGCTGATGACCGGTACCCCGGCGTGCATCGCCTCGATCAGCACGCCCGGGTGTCCTTCGGTATCGTAGTAGGTCGGCAGGACCAGCGCGTCGTAGCGCGCGATCAACTGCGGACCCGTGCCCGCCTCCGCCACGCCGCAGTAGTGGACGTTGGGGAGCGTCTCCAGCCCTGCCAGGAATTCGTCGCGGATTTCGTCGTGGAGGGGGCCGTAGAAGTCACACACCAGCGGCACGTCGCACATCTTCTTGTACTGGTGCAGCGCCTCCAGCAGGTAAAGCGGACCCTTGAGGCGCGTGATATGACCGAGGTAGATCAGGCGGAACTCGTCCGAATGGACGCGGGCGTCGGGGTCCACGGCGGCAAGCGGCCTGCATCCAGGCAGGTAATGCGCATTGGGGCAACCCATCTTGTGCAAGTCGTCGCGCAGCAATTTGGTCTGAGTCAGAATGCCATCGGTGGAGCGCAGCACCCACAACAGGTACTCACGCAGCGGTTTCTTCTGCGCGTTGATGTACAGGTCCAGGCCCGCGCCAACAGGTTTGAGATAAAAGGGCTTGCGAAACAGGCGCGCGATGAACAGCAGGATCGGAGCGAGGGTGATGGCGAACAGGTCGTTAGCGAAGACCAACGCCGCGTCGCAGCGTCCGATCTCGAACAAGAACTGCGGCAGGATCATCACCGTGCGGCGGACCTTCTCGAAGTTGAAACCCGTCATCTTCTTGCGGACATCCAGCCCGGGCGAAGTGTTGATCACCCGAACCTTCAGCGACGGGTAATGCACGAACTCGCCGAGCATGGCCTGCACCGTCAGCGGGGATCCGCCGATGGGCGGCGGCTTAGGGCCGACGAAGAGCAGGCGCTTGTCGGCGGTGACTGCCTGTGTCTGCACATTCTGGAGGGATTTAATCTGTTGCATTGGAGGCATCCTTTTGATCTGGGTTCGTCCCATTCAGAAACTCTTCGAGGTTGGTGTACCCGTCGGCGTCGGCGTCGAGGGCGGAGTCGGAGGGATTATGCGGGTCGAAACCATGCTGAGACTCCCACAGGTCGGGCATGCCGTCATGGTCGGAGTCGTCGCACGGGGCGGCGGCAGGGATCGTCAGCCAGCCGCCGACCTGGGCGGGATCGTCGATGATGCGGCCCGTCCCGTTTTGCACGTCAGCCACGATGCGCGCATCTATGCTGTCCTGCCGCTGGAAGAAGGTCTCGTCACAGGCCAGCCCGAGGTTCGCAC
>CALFXA010000051.1 GCA_937928015.1 uncultured Anaerolineales bacterium
GAGATATCCACTCGTGACTGGAGTTCAGACGTGTGCTCTTCCGATCTTACAATACGCAATATTGGCTTGCACAAAGCTACCAGACGGAAAGATTGCAATGGAAAATTTATGTCTGCAATCTACCGTGACACCGTAAAAAAATGTATCGATTTACAATTAGCGAGTCCTGCACAACAAAAACGCCCAACACCGCGTGCAGCGGACGGCGGGGAGTCTGCGCGATTTACAGGCAGTTTTCTGGCTTCGAGCTTTTTTCACATCTCAAGCCTTTTCCTACCCCGCCCGCGTCCGCCGCTAACGCAAGCCGTTGGGCAACCTGAACACACACTTAAGGGAAAATAATCAAATGGAAACGAAAATTGTTGAAGCAATGAACTCTCCAAAAGAATTGGAAATGCTTTATCAGGAAAATCCCGATGAATTTTTCCGAGCATTTCCATCTGTCTTTGCAAGCCATCCTGAATCAACCATCTTGCAAGTGTGGCAAGAGAGATTAAGTTACCAACTAGAATCCGAAAAGAAGCAGATTATTTCTGCTTGGTCATTCAAAAACATTCTCATTCTTCTTCTATTGATAGCAATTGCGGGAACAATTTTCAAATTGCCAAATTATTTCAGTTCAATAGACGATTCCTGGTTTTACAGCCGAAACTTGGCATTAGTATTTATTGCTCCGCTCATTACTTACTTCACTCAGCGCACCAAATCTCCCAAATTCATGTTTTTTATCTTCCTCATTACAGCGGGAAGTTTGATTTACTTGAATTTCTTGCCAGATAACAGTTCATATCAATTTTCTAGGACGCACAGGGCTTTTAGTGACGCACTAACAAGTGCGGAATTGCATATTCCACTATTTCTGTGGCTGGTCACAGGAGTTGCTTTCGCGGGTAAGGAATGGAAGAATTCATCTGCCCGAATGGGATTTCTACGATACAACGGCGAAGTTATTATCTACACTACAATTCTCATAATTGGCGGGGGAATTTTAACTGCCATCACTTTGGCGCTACTCGGTTTTATTGAGAAGTCTTATGAATTATCGGAATGGTATCAAGACTACGCAATGATGTACGGGTTTGTAGCCACACCAATAATTGCAACCTTCCTTTTAGACAAAGTAATTGACAAACGTATAAACATAGCCCCTACAATTGCCAAATTTTTTACTCCATTATTTCTGATAACTACATTTGCTTACTTAATAATCATGGTCATATATCATAAGAATCCATTCGGCGACCGTGAATATTTAGTTGCGCTGAATGTTTTGTTAATCGTTGTGTTGGGTTTACTAATTTTCACTATCGCAGAACGAAACATTGCATCACCGCCAAGCACAGGTGATTATCTAAATATTGGTCTCGCTTTAACAACAATAATTCTTGACGCCATAGCCTTGTCAGCATCGGTTTTCAGAACAGCAAGCGACATATATGGATTAACGCCAAACAGAATTGCTATTCTTGGAATAAATTTACTTGTGTTTGTTCATTTATTGGGTATTCTCATTAATTATGTTCAGTTTGTTTGGAAAGATAAGCCATTTGAAAAGTTGGAAAACTGGATTGCTGGTTATTTGCCATATTATGCAGTTTGGGCTATTCTTGCTTCAATCTTGCTACCAATATTTTTCTGGTACAAATGAGTAATGTTTTTGACGATAAGCGAGTCTTGCAAAACACGGTTGCCCAACAAAGCGTGCACTTGACGGGTGGGATTCTGCGGCATTTTCGGGCTTTTTCTACGCCCGAACAGAATCCTGCTCCCAAAGTTTTATCTACGCCAAACCACAAGGACCACCATTGATGTCAAAGTCTGATTGGCCGCCTCATTTTGTTCACGGTCCTCACTCGACCGCTCATCCGTATCCGCTCGAAATCGCCTTCCACGCAACAATCTTTCTGACAGGCGCAATCTTCAATGACGCATTTCTTGATGCTGCAATAGGAGATTACTTCCAACAAGTCCCCGATTTCTACGAGCGCGTGCATGCGATGTTCATCGCTCGTGGCCTCTCGGAGTCTTCCTGGGATAATAATTGGAAGGCATTTCAGGCCTATCGTGAGACCTTCCCCAATCCTATTCTTCAGAACACGGTCTTTAGCATGGTGATCCACTGGGATTGGTATATCGCAAAGCTTGGCGGTTTCGTGCAGTTCGCGCTAAACGAGCTCGGTCAGAAAGTTCAGAATAAAGAGCTACCGCGCATTGCATTCAAGAAGATCGACGACCAACTCCGCATACTCGGTGAATCCACTGGCCTAGCCTTTCCTCTCGGCTCGGGTGTGACCGAGTTGTTGATAGAAATGGACTTAGTCCGCAATCTTGGGATGCACAATCAATGGAAGACGGACGCATACTATTGCAAGTTGGCGATGCGTCGCGATTGGGCTTCGAACGTGGTGCGAGTTGTAACGATGCCAGAGATCGAGAAGTGGCATGACGCTCTCACTGATACTATCCGATTGACGTCCAATGAAGTTGCAAAGACT
Source organism: uncultured Anaerolineales bacterium (assembly GCA_937928015.1). Taxonomy (GTDB): domain Bacteria; phylum Chloroflexota; class Anaerolineae; order Anaerolineales; family Villigracilaceae; genus JACPVF01. Next base: position 2,496 of record CALFXA010000051.1, read on the forward strand.
TATGTAGCGGTTGGCCCGTACAGCCCATGAGTCCAAGAATGCGCCTAACAAAGCGTGCACCTGACGCTGGGGATTCTGCGCACATCTCAAGCAGTTTCACACGCCTTATCATTTTTCTGGCTGGACGGCTTCGCCGTCCCCGCCCCAGCGCAGGTAACGCAAACCGTTAGGTGGCTTCGCTGTAAACAAAGAGTTATGCTCGCAAATTATGATGGATATGACGGGTGAAAATGAACAAGCAGAAAACCCAAATTAGAAATGTGAATTTGAAGTTATTACATCCTTCCTTCATGTGCGTGACATTAATGGGATTATTGTTTCTTATTTCATCTTGCACCATTGCAAAACCGACTGCCGAAATTTCTGTTGAATCATTTGAATCTTACCAACCTGTTCCAACCAACATGCCTGAACTTTCGGCAATTGAAGGTAACGCCGAAATAAAATTTCCTTCAACCGCGCACGAAATTCACGCCTACACTACGGGGGTACGTGATATATTTATTATGGTTCGCTTTTCAATGGACTCAAGTGAATTATCTGAGTTCATGGACAATACATTATGCGACCAACCATTGGTCAAATCCGCGATATCTCAACAACCATCTGAAAATAATTTTGACTGGTGGATTCCAGATCACGCCAAGTATTCAGAAGAATGTTACGGAGAAAAAGGTTTTTCACATCAACAAATAATTATTGATATGAGTGACCTAGTAGTTTTTATCGTTTATGTTAGCACCAGCACGAACTAAGAAAATACAGGAAGTCGCATGAATAAAACGCCACCTAACAAAGCGTGCACCTGACGCTGAGGATTCTGCGCCGTTTTCAGGCAGTTTTCTACGCCTTATCATTTTCCTGGCTGGACGGCTTCGCCGTCCCTGCCCAGCGCAGGTAACGCAAAACGTTAGCCTGCTTCCTCGAGTGGTGTTTCATGCTTCCAACAAAACCTGAAGGCTACATTTCAATAGTTGCATCAAACTTCATTTTCCCGATTGTGAGCCTTTTCGAGTCTTTGAATAATGTTGGCGCACATCCCCCCAACGAAGTACAAGCATCTCCTTTAGATAATGGATACTCTCTAGCAATAGTAACTCTTACAGTCTTGATGGTTGAATCAGCAGTAAGTAGGACTCAATACATGATGAAAGTGTCACCACCGCAAAAAGCACTTGCATTTATCAAACAAGAATTTCAAAGTGACCTTTACAAAAAGGTTGAGGAGATTTTTGTCATACGCGACATAATAGCCCATAACCATGTTTGGGAAGCGAATGTTTATTGGGATGAAAACGGAAAGTTAAGGCTAGTTGACGCACAACGGGTAAAAGGTTATGGCGATAAAAAATTTGATAAGGTAGTAGATAGTAACAACCGTAAAACCAAAATACTTGGGTTGAATGTTTTTCCAAATCGAATTAGCCGCGCTGACGCATTAACAGTTCTAAAAACGGCTTATGAATTTCTTTCTGAAATGGAACGGAAAGACCATAATTATTTCAGCGTTTCCGCGCTGATTGTCAAATACAATGGAAATGTGATAGATTTCAAGAAATTCATGTCTGAGATAAGCACATGAGTCTTCAATTCAAAAACGCAGGCTAACAAAGCGCGCACTTGACGGGTGGGATTCTGCGGCATTTTCAGGCTTTATCTACACCCAAACAGAATCCTGCTCTCGGAGTTTTATCTACGCCCGCCCACCCGCAAGTAACGCAAACCGTTGGGCGTTGAGCATCTATGAACAAAAAGAAATTACTAACTAATGCTCTTGTTTGGAGCATATTGATTTTTAGCGGGATATATGTTCTTGTTCGATTCGCAATTGATTTTTCTCTTATTTGGGAAAGCGCGAAGGATTTGAGGTTTTATCCAGAACGAGCACCAGCGCGTGATGTAGTATCAGATGATTTTCTTCTTTTGTGGAGTAAAAATATTGGAGAAGGTTCTCAGCATTTGATATTTACACAAATATTCAACCCCGATGATAGCAGCATAGTTTATATAACCCCAAACTCTATGAACTCCATTGATTTATTGACTGGAGCAGAACTATGGACAACCATTATTCCAGAAGATTCTATATTCCATCTTTACGGCGATAAGATTTTTTCTTTGGATACTTACGATGACAATGTACCATTTGCATCAACTGAAAGCATAAGTATCCCTTCAAAATGCAACTCGTCTGACCAAAGCACATTACGAGTCTACAATCCCTATACTGGTGAAAAAGAGTGGGAGTATTCATATCAAATGGTGTATCCAGACGAAATGTATTTCAAGGAAAATTCTGCTTTTATTGATGGCTTGACAATTAGTTTGTCGAAATATATTTCTGTTTTTGAAGTTGATATAAATTCTGGACAGATTTTGGGAGTGAAATGTCAGAGATTGAACGATTATTCAAGGATTTCAACAGATGAGGGTATCCTTTCATCTGGTTTCTATCCTATTACTCGTGATTGGGAATGGAAAAAAGAAAGTGACAAGCCAGCATTCATTGTAGAAGGTTCAAAGTTAATAATGGTAGACCGCCAGACAAAGAGTCCCCTATCGCAAATAGAATTTACTGGTTTTCCTCTCGATCCAGATAATACCCAACTAATAATTAGTGGTAATATTTTGATTGTGTATCTTGATGATAGCAATCAGTTCTTTGCATTTGAAATGTAACGAACCAAGAAACACGCCCAACAAAGCATGCACCTGACGCTGGGGATTCTGCACACACTTCAAGCAGTTTTCTATGCCGTAGCCTTTTTCTGGCTGGACGGCTTCGCCGTCCCCGCCCCAGCGCAGGTAACGCATGCCGTTGGGCGTTTGAATGCTTATCAAATATAGGATGGAATTGATGAAAAACGTGTTTTCGCTCTTTTGTTATTTTTTTATTTTAATTTTGCTGTTGGGTTGCAATAGCCAACAACCAACCATTTCAATAAATGCCGAACCTACCAGTACACTACTACCACAAGCAACTTCAACTCCTTTACCTACTTTTACTCCTCTCCCAACTTTCACTTTAGTTCCCGCAAGCGCTGAAACATCTCTTTTTCCGCCTCTGTCTATAAATATTTTTAAGCCTTCATTAGAAGGCTTTTATGAACCCACAAGTTTTATGGATAATATAGTCAAAACAGATAATGGGATAATTTTTTCAGGAGATACAATCGAAAAAGAAGTGTTTACTGATTCATCACAAGGTCGCGTGGTGTTTTCACTTTTCTGGGAAAAGGGAGACCTTGATTTCATTTTAATACAACCAGATGGACAGCCGATAGATTCGTCAACAATTAAAGTTGTTCAATATTTTGATTACTGGACTTCTGACCGTATTTCTTATATGTCAAGCCCTGGCAGAGCAAAATATTATTTGTTTGTTCCGAAATTAGGAACATGGAAAATGAAAATAATTGGTAAATCCGCTCCCCCTACGGGAAGTAATTATATACTTCAAGTTACAAGCATGGACGCATTGGGGCTTCATTATGTTATTAACCCCAACGACCCAAGCAGTGCCAACGACGCGGTCGAATATAGATTCGTTCCCCTTCAAAGGAGCGAGCACTTTTCTGGTGACCCAATTGCATTTACATTCGGAATAATTGACAGCGTATCAGGTTCCCTGTTGACAGGGCGTGAATATATTCATGGCGTTTCCATGAACATTACAGTTGAAGACCCAGCAAAAAAACAATATTCGTTTGAACTTTACGATGATGGAATGCATGACGATGGAAAGGCTGATGATGGTGTTTATGGATACGTCTTTACAAACACTTCAATTGTAGGTACATATAAAATCTGCCTCCAAATCTCTGGCAAAAACAACAGAGCCAAAGAACCGTTCACTAGAGAATATCCCTTTTCGATAGTAGTAAAATGAAAACGGCGTTTACACTTGCTCAATCACGCCCAACAAAGCGCGCACTTGACGGGTGGGATTCTGCGGCATTTTCGGGCTTTTTCTACACCCGAACAGAATCCTGCTCTCGAAGTTTTATCTACGCCCGCCCACCCGCAAGTAACGCAATCCGTTGGGCTGCTTAAGAAATAGTCACATGCAAAAGAAAATCTCGCTAATTGCCCATTCCGTTATTTCATTTGCTTTTTTTATGCTCTTTGCTTACACATCGGTAAAAGATGTGCTTTCCATTGGCACTTATTATAGATGGGCAATTTGCTATTCTGCGCCTGCATTAATAATCTTGGTTTTACTGGTATTTTCGTACTCATTCTTGAAAGAGTCGTATAACGCCCCACTCAGATATTTTCCAATTGTGATAAATTATTCGACTACTACATTTGCGATTATCATCATCCTTATCTCATCATTATTTGACTTGCCTTTCTTGGCACACCAAAAAGAATTTTCTCAAGTAGTGCAACTTGCCAAGAATGGCGACCTCTACACAAGCGAATTCGGGCGGGCAAAACTTCCTACGAAATATCAGCAACTGTCAAAAAGCAAAGATATAATTCTCATAAGGAATAATGAGCATATAAGCATCATGTTCTTTGATGGTATTGAACATGGCGACGGATTATCTTGGGGCTTTTTATATAGTTCAGAGCCAGATAGTCCTGTAGATGGAGAAATGGCTAAATGTGCTCAATGGCGAAAGTTGCGCCCTGATATTCAGCACTGGTTTTATTGTGAGTATTTTGTTGCAGACTTTAACTTGTAATTCCGAATGCAGCCCAACAAAGCGTGCACCCGACGCTGGAGATTCTGCGCCATTTTTGAGCATTTTTCTACGCCTCAGCATTTTTTCAGTTGGACGGCTTCGCCGTCCCCGCCCCAGCGCAGGTAACGCCAGCCGTTAGCCTGCATCTTGCATAATTGTAGCGAATAAGAAATGGAGGTAAATGAAATGACTGAATTCTTTAGTAAGTATTGGGTAGAAATTGCATTAAGTATTGTTTCAATTTTATTCGGTATTTTTGTAAGTTATATTTTTTATCGTCTACAAAAGCGTGATGTTATCTCTGCCCATGAAGAGCGAGTGCGAAGAGCAACCGAAGAACTTATGGATGTTCTCGAGAGCTATGTGATTAATAAACAAACATTCTCGAAGGATACAATTCGTCATTTGATAGCCGCATCAGAACGTGCTCACCGAGTAGAATTAAATGGCGTTTGTACCCCAACGTCATTACTACAAGATGTATCACTCGGGCTGCAAAAAAGCAGACATCTCGATATTACCCAAAAAGCTGAATATGCAGAACACATCGTAAACGCCATTGCACAAATGAGTGGGGCTGAAATCGAACTACCAACTAGCGTAAAGGGCAATCTTGATTTACTAGCATCGATAGAAAAGACCTTACAAGAAGGCAACAAGGATTTAGCAGTGGAAGAAGTTGCAAAACTAAGAAACTCTTTAAAAAGGCTCGAATTTCCAATCGAAACCAGCACATCTGCACGATCATCTTTCTTGACAGAATCTATTGCAATTGGCTTAGCTGCGGTTCTATTATCATACGTCTCCTTATCAGATTTATTCGCATTAGATACCTTTGAAGGTTTTCTTTTGGTTTATGTGGTTATGATAATTTTTGTTTCAATTTTTATTCTTGGAACTCCACAAGGTAGGCGCTTTGCAAGCAGGATAGCCAATCTCTTTCGACACAAGGATTAATTCTGTAAAGTTTGAGCAGGCTAACAAAGCGTGCACCCGACGCTGGGGAGTCTGGCGCGATTTCAAGCCTTTTCCTACCCCGCCCGCGTCCGCCGCGAACGCCAGCCGTTGGGTGCTTCGCTCAAATCAAAACAAGGTAAGGGAAATATATTATGCAAAATGAATTAAATCCGTCACAAGAAAATACAGTTCCAGAAAGTGCCATTAAACCAGTCACGCCTGAGCCAGTATTTACAATTCCGCCAATATCAGGATTTTGGCGCAGGTTTCTTGCTTGGCTTATAGATGTGCTTATTCTCGGCGTCATTGGGCAAATAATTGGCGTTGTCTTCTCATCTTTCCTTTTCAGTATTGGACCCTACGGACGCCCCATTGGGTTACTTTTCACCATTCCGTATTTTGGAATAATGAATTCAAAGATTGGCGGCGGTCAAACCTTCGGAAAGCGAATAATGAAAATCGCTGTTCGCAACAAAGACAATGAACCAATTGAGTTATGGCGTTCTGTGATACGAATTTCTTTATTGGCGTTACCATCCTTGTTTAATCAATGGTCAATTCCTGTGTTTCAAAATCCTATTGTGGTTTGGTTTTTATCCTTAATCATTTTCGGGCTAGGTGGAGCAATATTCTACACAATGGTTTTCAACCGAAAAGCACGACAAGGAATCCACGACTTAATTTTGGGAACTTATGTTGTTCATCTGGCTGAAAAGTCTGTTGAATCATTTCCGACAACACCCCGAATTCATTGGATTGTAACAAGTGTATGGATTGGCATTGTGGCAATTGGGACACTGGTGATGTCATTAATTGCGCCATCCATAATCTCAAAAACGCCGTTAGCGCCAGTGATGAGTCTCTATAATATCTTGCAAGATGACCCTCGTTTTTTTACAGTCGGAGTTAATTCAAATACTTTTTATGGCTCAAATGGCAGAACAAGCCATACATTGATTGTTACCGTTTGGTATAAAGGAAAACTAGCGGAAAGCGATAGAAAGGAAGTCGTTGAAAGCATCGTTAAAACTGTCCTTGAAAACACCGAAAACATCGATGAATATGACGGCATACAGGTTAAAATTACTTCTGCTTACGATATTGGAATTGCAAGCGCAAATCTTTTCATATCATTTGGAAATTCAATTGATGAATGGCGAAAAGAAATTTATCCGAATGGTTCGCCAAATGGGTTTGTTCCATTTTTAATGGCGAAAGCTCTTGCAATCCTATAACGCACCCAACAAAGCGTGCACTTGACGGATGGGAGTCTCCCGCCAAAACAGCATTATCTCGGCTCGAACATTTTCTACTCTCAGGCTTTTGTCCACTCTCGCCCCCCGTCCACCGCTAACGTAAGCCGTTAGGCGGCTGTCTTGCAAAGTAGTGTCAAAGGAGATTTACTATGTACAAACCAAAACTCAAACAACTTTCGCGCCGTGATTTTCTTAAGTTGAGTGGAACATCTTTGTTGGGTTTTGTTTTGTCGGCTTGTGGTATTTCGTCAACCCCGATTCCACCAAACGCTACATCAACATCAATTCCACCAACGGACACAGCGACTCCTGTTCCACCAACTCCTACAATCACGCCAACGCCAATTCGGGGGCTGGAGCCAAATCGTGGCATCCATCCACGATTAATTCTAAATGCCCAACGAGTTGAAGAACTTCGAAGTTCAATTGAAACGACTCATAAGGCAGTATGGCAAGATTTTACTGATATTTGCTGTTACGATAAAATCCCAGATTATCCGCCCAATGACAGTGACGATTCCCAGGCTTGGCAACGCCCTGTCGGCGACGTAATACCTTCTTTTGCGCTCATATATCTTATGACTGGTAATAACTGGCACTTTAAGAATGCTAAAGAATTTGCATTAGCATCATGCAAGTATCCGACTTGGGGACTCAAGACTTGGAATGGACGAGATTTGGCGGCAGGGCATCAACTTTTGGGTTTAGCATTGGTTTATGATTGGTTATATGCAGATTTAGACAATGAGACAAAAGACATTATCCGAAACACATTACTTGAACGCGGGAGAGTGATGTTTGCATCTAAGGATGATGTGCGGTGGTGGCGTAATGACGCATATATGCAAAATCACCTCTGGATTAGTATGACAGGACTACTTGCGGCCGGGTTAGCCATCTACGATGAGTATCCTGAAGTTTCCGACTGGCTAGATTTTGCCCATGAAAAGATTAGTATGACATTCTCTTTGTTGGGAGATGATGGCGCAAGCCATGAAGGGTTTAATTATTGGGAATATGGCGTTGATTTTTTACTTGTTTTCATGGAATTGGCTAGAAATTTTCTCGATGTAGATTTATATTCAAACGAATGGATTCGCCAAACCGCATTCTACAGCCTGTATCTTACTTTGCCTCGTTCAGGCTGGAAAGACGGTAGCAACGTTGTCAATTTTGCGGATTCGCCCCGTGAATTTTGGTATCGCCCCGACCATATCTTAAGACCTTTAGCGAAAGAATATAAAAATGGTTACGCACAATGGGCAGCAGATAACCTTCTCAATGGAAACAAGGGTCATGGTGGTAAAACTTGGCGAAGTGTTGTTGGATATGACCCAACTGTTAATCCGACTCCTCCTGACGACCTTCCAACTCTTTATCATTTTCGAGATATGGATATTGTGGTTGCGCGTTCTGATTGGTCAGATAATGCATCTCTTGTAGCGCATAAGTGCGGACCCTATCTTGGTCATCGTATACTTTCAGCATCAATCCCCATAAAAGTCTTTGAGCAAAGCGTGGGACATGTTCACCCTGACGTAAATCACTTTATGGTATTTGGTAATGGTGAATGGCAAATTAGAGACGATGGCTATTCTTACAAATGGACAGCTCAACACAACACATTATTAATTAACGGTAAAGGACAAATAGGCGAAGGTGAACAATGGTTCGGTCATATCAACCCTCAAAACTTGATAGCAGAACCATCCATACTAAAAGTAGAGTCGAGTATTGATGTAGACCATATAATTAGCAATGGCGCTGCGGCATATCCAGCGGATGCTAATCTCAAGCAATTTGTGCGACATCTTTTCTTTGTAAAACCCAACTTGCTAATCGTTGCGGATGATATTATTGTCAATCAGCCAAGCGAACTTGAGTTACGTTTTTTCCCTGAAGGGCAAATTGCACAAGAACAATCCGACGGGAGTTATCTTGTCGCTGGCAAGAAATCTGTTCTTCGGTTTCAAATATTAACTCCCAATGATGTCAATATCAAAACTGAGCCAGTGCCTGTGATTGACCTTAATAATGTAATAAATAAAATGTTAGCATTTCAAATTCAGACACAACAGGTACAATGGCGAAACGCCGTTGCAATATCGTGGTCAGACAAAGTGGAAACGCTAAAATCAGTCATTTTATCGGAATCCGAAAGTATATGGAATTTTGAGATTGGTCAACAAAAATTGGAATTGAACTGGTAATTATGACTGTTATCTGCTTTGCTAATTTTGGCATGGTGTCTTTTTTCAGTCAGCGAGTCCTGCATTCATAGAGCCGCCAAACAAAGCGTGCACTTGACGGGTGGGATTCTGCGGCATTTTCGGGCATTTTCCACGCCCGAACGAAATCCTGTTCTCGAAGTTTTATCTCGTCCCGCCTACACGCAGGTAACGCACGCCACTGGGCGTTTGTTATGGTATGAGCGAAGGCATTATTACGAAATAATCCAATCCCAAGAGAAAAGAATAAGGGAATTGGAGAAGAAATAAACTTGTTAGAATAAGTTCTGGAAGGTTAGCGTCTAATTATCCAACAAGTTGATGAGTCAATTTGATTTTGGCTCATCAAAGTTGACTTTTGATTAATTAGTATTTTGGCAAGTTTTGTTTTTAGCAGTTGTTAAAGACTTAGTTGTGTGCAAAAATTTAGAGTATTGGCGATAATGTCTTATTTCAGTCAATGAGCCTGGCGCAACAAAACACGTCCAAAGCAGCATGCACTAGACGTGTAAGATTCTGCAACAATCTCAGGCTTTCTGTCGAGGTCATCACTCGCGAAATCCCCAACGTTCACTACGGCGACGCGCTGGAAATGGACCTGAACCCCGAAGAGATCACGGTCAGGTGATATACTTTTGATAAATTAAAGCTCAAACCGAAACGAGAACCGCATGGAAGAACCAATCACCGAACCCACTGAGGGACAGGCCAATGTCCTGCCCGATCTGACCTTCGACCGACTCCCCGCCCCGCTGCGCGAGGCCGCCGTCCGCGCAGGCTGGGCGGACCTGATGCCCGTCCAGGCGCGCGCCATCCCCTATCTGCTGGCCAAACGCGACATGATGATCCAGGCCCGTACGGGCAGCGGTAAGACAGGCGCCTTCATCCTGCCGATGCTCGAACGCCTCGATCCCGCGCGCGACACCTGCCAGGCGTTGATCTTGGTCCCGACGCGCGAACTGGCCAAGCAGGTCTTTCAGGAAGCCGAGAAACTGTGCGGCGACAAGGGTCTGCGCACGGTAGCCGTCTATGGCGGCGTGAAATATGGTCCGCAGATCGACGCGCTCAAACGCGGCGCGCACATCGTGGTCGGCACGCCAGGCCGCGTGCTCGACCATTTGCTCAAGCGTTCGCTCTCGCTCGAACATCTCAAGATGCTGATCTTCGACGAAGCCGACCGCATGTTATCGATGGGCTTCTACCCCGACATGCGCGAAATCCAGCGTTACCTGCCGCGCCGCGTCGTCCATACCTGCATGTTCTCAGCCACCTTCCCAGACGCCGTCAAGCGCACGGCGCAGGAGTTCATGCACAACGCCGAGTTCGTCAGCTTGAGCAGCGACCACATCCACGTCAGCGAGACGGAGCACGTCTTCTACTCCATCCCTGGCCTGGACAAGGATCGCACGCTCATCCGCCTGATCGAGATCGAGAATCCCGCCTCGGCCATCATCTTCTGCAATACCAAAGCGCGCGTCCACTATGTAACGGTGGTGCTGCAACGCTTCGGCTATGACGCGGACGAACTCAGCGCGGACCTCTCACAATCTGCACGCGAACGGGTGCTGGAGCGCGTCCGCAAGGGCACGTTGCGCTTCCTGGTCGCCACCGACGTGGCCGCCCGCGGGCTGGATATCCCCAGCCTGTCGCACGTCTTCCAGTATGAGCCGCCCGAAGAGATGGAGGCCTACATCCACCGCGCGGGCCGCACGGGACGAGCGGGCGCAGCGGGTATGGCCATCTCCCTGCTCGACAAGACCGAGCGTTTCGACCTCGAAAAGATCGCCAAATTCTACAGCATCCCCATGCGCGAGCTGCCCACCCCCACCGACGCCGATGTGCAGGTCGTGGTCGAGGAGCGCCTGACGGCCCTGCTCGAAGCCCGTCTGCGCGAGCGCGACAAGCTCCAGGCCGAGCGCTCGCGCCGTTTCGCCGCCCTGGCCCGCAGCCTGGCCGAGAACGAGGAAGAGTCGCCCGTCCTCACCATGCTGCTGGATGACTACTACCAGCAGTTGCTGCACGCTCCCGCCCCCCAGCCGACGGGTGAGCGCAACTCCGAAGACGCACCCAGCCGTCCGCGCCGACCCTCGGGCGGACGCGGAGGCAACCGCCGCCGCAAGCACTAGGAGGAAGAAACATGATTACCCGCCTGTACCTTGTCCGCCACGGTGCGACCCCACTGACAATGGAAGACCGCTTCTCGGGCGCGGAAAACGTGGACCTCTCCGAGGAAGGCCGCCGACAAGTGCTGCATCTGGCCGTGCGTTTGGCCGACGATAAGATCACCGCCATCTACGCCAGTCCGCTGGATCGCACGATGGACACCGCCCGCATCCTGGCCCGCCCGCACAAGCTGAATCCCGTCTCGAAGGACGGCCTGCGCGAGATCAGCCACGGTCACTGGGAAGGCTTGAGCCGCAAGGAAGTGGAGAAGCAATTCCCAGACGAATATACCGCCTGGGAAACCGATCCCTTCACCTTTGCACCCGAAGGCGGCGAGTCGGGCATCAGCGTGCTGGCCCGTGCCCTGCCTGTCATCCGCGAGATCGTGGTGGACCATCCAGGCCAGAACGTGTTGATCGTCTCGCACAAGGCCACCCTGCGCCTGATCCTGAGCAGCTTGCTTGGCTTCGATGTGCGCGGCTACCGCGACCGTCTCGACCAGGCCCCTGCCTGCCTGAACATCCTCGACTTCAAGGATACCGTCCATGCACGCCTGATGTTGTTCAATGATATCTCGCATTACACCGACCAGCCCCAACGTCCGTTGGCGCGGCTTTCGAAGTGGTGGGACGAGATCAGAACAGAGTAACCCCAAAAATGAAAACATCCAGCCGCCAAAATGGCGGCTGGATGTTTTTTCTAACGAAAGACGAATTTATGGCGTACTCACCTCAAAGATCACCGCCTGGTCGTCGCGATAGACCTCGCGCAAACCAGGGTCTTTGGCGGCGGCGCGCAGGAAGTTTCCGTGCTTCAAGTCGGTGTGAATATAGCGTGCGCCGAACGTCGAGAGGATCTCGCCCGAGGGATTCGGCACATCGCCCTGCGTGATCTTGACCCAGTCATCGTACAACTTCGAGTCATACAATTGCATGTAGGTTGGGTCGAGGCCGATCAGGTATGTGTTGTGTGTGTTGTAATAGAACAGACGAGGGAAATCGTCCCAATCGGTCTGAAAGACGCGCGCACCTGCGGGTGTGTTTTGCTTCAGCCAGTTGGAAGCGCCCGCATATAGATAGTATGGCTTGCTGCTGCGGATACTCTTCTGCGCGGCAGGCAGGGTGCGGACCATACCCGCGGTCAAGGCCAGCATGAGCAACACCACAGGCAGGTATGTCCGCAGGGAGAAGGCGGGGAACGCCCAGGGGGCGGAGTCGGCCGTGGAGGCGGGGGTAGGCCACAGGTCCGCGAGCAGGGGGGACCAGGCAAAGGCGGCGAAGATCAAGGCGAAGGCGGGAAAATATTCCACGAAGCGTCGGGCTTCGAAAAGCATCAAGCCGAAGAGCAGCGCGGTCAGTAATCCAAAAGCGGTGCGCAGGTCCATCTTGCGGCCTGAAAGCCCCAGCGCGAGGATACCGCCCGCGAAGGCAATCAGCGCGGGCAGGGAGTTGTTGAGCAATTGGCCCGTATCGTAGGGATACCACTCGTTGCCCACCGAGACTGAGGTGGCGTCGGTCAACTTGGGCAGCATGTGCTGGATCGAGAAAGTGATATTGGCGGGAAAATAGGGGTTGATGAGCACCCCCGCGACGATGCCGCCCACGATGAAAAGCAGCGGGCGAAATTCGAAGCGGCGTTCGATCAACGCTACCGCCAGGAGGTGCAGCCCGCCCAGGACCAGCATCAGCGGGAAAGCGTCATACGCCCAGACGTAGAAGAAGGCCAGGATCGCCAGCCGCCAGGTCCTGCCTTCCAGCAGCCAGAGCATGGCCAGCGCCAACAGCCCCAGCGACAGGGATTGGGCGCGCGTGATGCTCATCCGATATAGGAAGGCCTCCGAGACACCCAGCAATCCCAACGCCCACAACCAGGCCAGCGGGACCTTCTGTCGAACCAACAGAACCCAGACCGCCAAGAAGGCCAGACTGGAGAAGAGGACTGCCGCCCACTTGGCGCCCGCACGCAAGTCGCCAAAGGTAAAGGGGATCAGGGCTACATGGAAGAGGAAATGATGATCGTAGAACTTGTCCGCGCTGAGGATGCTGAGCGGCAGGTAGGGAAAGGGCGGCTTGAGTCCCTCGGTGCGCATCAGATAGGCCAGCTTGATATGATAGTAACCGTCGTTGTCGGGCATGTCGCGTGTGGCAAACTGGACGGCGGCCATGCCTGCAAAGAAGGCGGCAAACAAGAGCAGGGCGGTCAATAGTGTGGAAAGGCGTTTGGGCATGAGGCGGACTCTCGAATAAGATGGAATGTATCCGATATGTCGTCTGAGGGAGAGAAAAGTTATGGGGGAGTCTAACGCAAAGGCGCAGGGATGCAAGGATTTTTTCAAAAGGATTAGGCGGTATAATGCGCCTTCGCTTTCATGCCAAATCCGACCCTGCACTTGACTGGAAACCGACCGTGAACAAATTTCTGGGCGCCCTACTCATCGTCATCTCTGCCACCTCGTTTGGGACGCTGGCCATCCTGGGCCGCTACGCCTACGCCGACGGCATGGACACGTTCACGGTACTGGCCCTGCGCTTCAGTCTGGCCGCCGCGCTGATGGCGTTCATTCTGGTGGTTCGGCGGGAATCTTTTCCGCGCGGGAAGACGCTCTGGCAGTTGGTCGGCATGGGCGCGCTGGGCTATGTGGGACAATCCTACTCGTACATGAGCGCCATCAAATTTGCCTCGGCGGGATTGGTGGCCTTGCTGTTGTACCTGTATCCCGTCTTCGTGGCGGTGCTCTCAGCGATCTTCCTCAAGGAAAAGTTCACCCCGCTCAAGATCTCGGCGTTGACCCTCGCCACGCTGGGCGCGGCGCTGACGGCGAATCCGCAGGGCGGCAGTTGGTCAGGCATCCTGTTCGCGATCACGGCGGCGGGCATCTACTCGATCTACATCATCGTCGGGACGGGCGTGATGCAGCGCGTCTCGGCGTTGCAATCCTCGACGGTAATCTTCGCCTCGGCGGGTGCCGTGTATTCCGTGCTGGCCCTCGTCAACGGGCCGCACCTTCCACAAACGGGAGCAGGCTGGGGGTCGGTCGGGGCAATCGTCCTCGTGGCAACGGTCATCCCCGTGGTCACCTTTCTGGCAGGCCTGCAGCGCATTGGCCCGACCAACGCATCCATGCTCTCGACCTTCGAGCCCATCGTGACCGTGTTGCTGGCGGCCTGGCTCTTCGGCGAGGCGCTCCCTGCACAAACCCTGGCGGGTGGCGCACTGATTCTAATTGCTGTCATCCTGCTGGCGCGCGGTGAGCTCTCCGCGAACCTGCCCGCCTGAAACTTACAAAATTGTTAGATTTTTCGGGGTTCCTGTAAGGAATGCAGGGCGGCCCTTCAACTATACTCTTGCTAAAATTGCACGACAAATTCTTCGCAACCTCCCCGTACGAAAGACAAGCACGTTACTCAGGAGACCTCATGCTCAGAAGGCTGTTTTTGCTTGGGCTGCTGGCCGTATCCCTCTTTGCCCTGCCAATCCGCACCCAGGCGCAATCCAACCTTGCCGCCCCAAATGTTTTCCGTGACGTGTCCCAGTATCACTGGGCCGCTTCGTGGATCAACCAACTTTATAATGAAGGCGTGACAGGCGGTTGCTCGACCGATCCGCTCAAATACTGCCCAGACAACACCGTCAACCGCGCACAGATGGCGGTCTTCCTGGTGCGCGTCATCCACGGGCAGAATTTCACCCCGCCCGCTGCAACCACCATCTTCGGAGACGTACCCGCCAGCCATTGGGCCAACCGCTGGATCAATCAACTCTACACTGACGGCGTGACGGGCGGATGCTCGACCTCGCCGCTGTTGTTCTGCCCTGACGCAGGCGTCAGCCGCGCACAGATGGCGGTCTTCCTGTTGCGCGCCGTGAACGGAAAGAATTACACGCCGCCCGCCTCGGGGAATATCTTCGGCGATGTGCCCTCCAATTATTGGGCCCACGACTGGATCAGCCAGTTCTACAACGCTGGCTACACGGGCGGATGCACCACCTCCCCTTTGAATTTCTGTCCCAATGCATCGCTCAGTCGCGCGCAAATGGCCGTCTTCCTGCTGCGAGCCATCCACGGCACGACCTATTCGCCGCCTGCCATCCAATTGGTGGCGCCAAGCATCAGCGGCTGCCAGATTCTCCCGCAGAACAATGTCTGGAACACGCCCGTGGACAACCTGCCTGTCCATCCGCTCTCCGACCAGTGGGTCAACACCCTCGGGCGGACCGCCAACTTCCACATGCACTTCAGTTCGGGCACCTACAACGGCGGCCCCATCGGTCTCCCTTACAACGTGGTCTCAGGCGCGAGTGTCACCAAATACAACGTCAATTTTCAATATTACCTGCAATCGGACCCTGGCCCGTATCCCATCCCTATCAACCCGCTAATCGAGTGGGGTTCTGACGCTCATGTGCTGATCCTCGACACGGACAACTGCCGCTTGTATGAACTCTACGAGGGAGCGTACGCCAACGGGCAGTGGAGCGCGGGTTCGGGCGCCGTTTGGGATTTAAGCTCGAATGCCCTGCGCCCCAACGGCTGGACCTCCGCCGACGCGGCGGGCCTGCCCATCCTGCCTGGCCTGGTCCGCTACGACGAGGTGGCGGCAGGCTTTATCTATCACGCCCTGCGTTTCTCGGCCCGCTACTCCAACAGCTACATCTGGCCTGCGCGGCATCTCACTAGCGGAACGGCAGGCACACTGACCTCCACGCCGCCCTTCGGAGCCCGGTTCCGCCTGAAGGCCTCGTACGATATTTCAGGTTTCCCGCCTGAGATGCAGGTCGTCTTACAGGCCATGAAGACCTATGGCATCATCCTGGCCGACACTCAAACCAGCGACACGCCGCGTTGGACAGTGCAGGGCACGCCCGACTTACGCTGGGACCAGCTCATCGTCCACACTATGGACGTGTTGACGGGCAATGACTTCGAGGCGGTGGACGAATCCAGCCTGATGCTCGACGTCAACTCGGGCCGCACGCGCTAGGCGAATGTCATTGCGAGGGCTGGGAGTCAGGCAGCGTTCTTTGCACAACAAAACCCAGCCCGAAACAATCTCCAGATTTTCCAGTTTTTTTCGGGAGGCATCCATGTTCAGGAAAATTCTCTTGCTCGGGTGGATGACCACCCTGGTTTTCGCCTGTTTCAGTCCCGCGCAGGCCGCTCCCGTCTCGCGGCCAAGCGCCGCGCCCAATCTCTTTCTCGATGTATCGCAGCGGCATTGGGCCGCACCCTGGATCAACCAGCTCTATAACGAAGGCGTGACGGGCGGCTGCTCTACCAACCCACTCAAGTATTGCCCCGATGCCACCGTCAACCGCGCACAGATGGCCGTCTTCCTCGGGCGTGTGATCCACGGCAGCGCCCACACTCCTCCCACTCCTGCAAATGTCTTCGGCGACGTGCCCACCATGTACTGGGCCAATGCCTGGATCAATCTACTCTACACCGACGGCGTGACGGGCGGCTGCTCCACCAACCCGTTATTGTTCTGCCCCGAGGCGGGAGTCAGCCGCGCGCAGATGGCCGTCTTCCTGTTGCGCGCCACACATGGGAAAGATTACACGCCGCCTGCTTCGGGGGATGTCTTCGCCGACGTTCCTGCCAGCCACTGGGCCCACGATTGGGTCAATCAGTTCTACACCGAGGGCTTCACGGGCGGATGCGGAACCGCTCCCCTGCGCTATTGCCCCGACACATTGCTCACTCGCGCGCAAATGGCCGTCTTCCTGCTGCGCGCCATCCACGGACCGACCTACTCTCCGCCCGCCATCGACCTGATCGGCCCGACCATCGGCGGCTGTCCCATCTATCCGCTTGACAACATCTGGAATACCCCCGTGGACGGGCTGCCCGTCCATACCCGCTCGGCACAATGGATCAACTCCATTGGCGCGGGCACAGGCTTCCACATGGACTTCGGCTCGGGCACCTGGGATGGCGGCAAGATCGGCATCCCATATAATGTGGTCTCGGGTGCGACGGTCACGAAATATTCCCCTGTCTTCCTCTATGCGGGCGAGTCCGACGCGGGGCCCTATCCGCTCCCAGCCACTCCGCTACAAGAGTATGGCTCCGATCATCACATTCTCACCGTCGATACGGACAATTGTCATTTGTATGAACTGTACGCCGCAAGTTTTGTGAGCGGAAATTGGCACGCAGGTTCGGGCGCTATTTGGGACCTGAACTCGAACGCCTTGCGCCCCAACGGCTGGACCTCCGCCGATGCAGCGGGCCTGCCCATTTTGCCTGGCTTGGTCCGTTATGATGAGATCGTGGACGGCGTCATCAACCATGCCCTGCGCTTCACCGCCAATTCCACCAACAGTTACATCTGGCCCGCGCGGCATCTCACCAGCGGCACGGCAGGCGTATTGACCTCCACGCCGCCAATGGGAGCGCGTTTCCGATTGAAGGCCTCCTACGACATTTCGGGGTTCGCGCCCGAGATGCAGATCATCCTGCAGGCCATGAAGACCTACGGCATCATCCTGGCGGACAACGGCTCGGACTGGTACGTCAGCGGCGCGCCTGATGAACGCTGGGACAACGACATGCTGCACACCCTCGACGTGCTGACAGGCGCGGACTTCGAGGCCGTGGATGAATCCAGCCTGATGGTGGATTCCGACTCAGGGCAGGTCCATCCGTAATGGGGATGCTGATCGCGCTCGTCGGGCCGAGTGGCGTCGGCAAGACCACACTCTTGAATGCCCTCAATGCTGAGGGCATTTTTGCGGTCGGCCTTGAGAGCCACGCCGAGCGCCCCTTTCAGGCGTTGTTCAAGGAAGACGCGCGCTACGCCCTGGCCAATCAGCTCGATTATCTGATCTACCGCGCCGAACAGGAACGGGAACTGCGCGCCGATCCACGGCCCGCGCTGACCGACGGCGGCCTGGACATGGACTTTTACGGTTTCACGCGACTCTTCCACGCGAACGGCTGGCTGACCGACCCCGAACTGGATCTGTGCCGCCGTTTCCATGTGCTGACCCGCAGCCTGCTCCCGCCTCCCGATTTGATCGTGGCCCTGAGCGCCTCACCCGAAGCCATCCGCGCACGATTGGCCGCTCGAAACCGAATCAACATCGCGTCCGAGAAAGATGCCGAGGCGTTGGAGCGTTTCGTCGCGGAGTGGCTGGCCTCGGTCTCAGCCGAAAAGGTTCTGCGGCTCGACGTCACAGACGAGGATCCAGGCTATTCCCGCAGCGTGAGCCTCCTTCAAGTAAAATTGGCGGATATTAAGACCTGATAGGTTTTCGAAACCTGTCAGGTCTTGAATCCAACTTTAGAGGAAGCCATGCCCCTACCTTCGCATCACCTTGACCTGAACCGCCCCGACTTTATCGCCGACCCCTATGCGGACCTCGCCCGCCTGCGCGAGGAAGCCCCCATCTTCTACGACGAAACTTGGAACAAGGTCTTCTTCACACGGCACGCCGACATCTCGGCGCTGCTGCGCGACAAGCGCCTGGGCCGCTCGATCCTGCACATCCTCTCGCGCGATGAGCTGGGCTGGCCGCCGCCGGACCCGCGCCTGAGGGAGTTCCAGCGCTTCCAGGATAACGTCTTCATGGACTGGGAGCCGCCCGCGCACACGCGCCTGCGCTTGCTGGTCTCGAAGGTCTTCACACCCAAACGCGTGGAAAGCCTGCGCGGCAAATTGGAGGCCACCGTCCACCAATTGATCGACGCGGTCGAAGCGGACGGCGGCTGCGACTTCGTGCGCGACATCGCCGAGCCGCTGCCCGTGGCGATGATCGCCGACCTGCTGGGCGTCCCCGAGGCGGACCGCCATCATCTGCGCCCGTGGTCGGCGGCCATCGTCAAGATGTACGAGTTAGGCTACACCGACGAACAGGTCGAGGAAGCCAACCGCGCCGCCAGTGAATTCATGGAATATATCGGCGGATTGGCGGCTGAGCGCCGCCTCCACCCGCAGGATGACTTAATCAGCGGATTGGTGCAGGTCGAGGAGGCGGGTCAGACCTTGAGCGAGGACGAGTTGCGCGCCACCTGCATCTTCCTGCTCAACGCGGGGCACGAGGCCACCGTCAACGGCTCGGCGCTGGGCCTGCGGGCGCTGCTGGGGCATCCCGAGCAGTTGGCCGCGCTGAAGGAGTCCGTGGCAGGCGGGGACGCGCCCTTGCTCAAGACGGGCGTGGATGAGATGCTGCGCTACGACACGCCCTTGCCAATGTTCGAGCGTTATGTGTTGGAAGACCTGGAGATCGGCGGGGTCCGCCTCGAACGCGGCATGGAGGTGGCCTTGCTGTACATCTCGGGCAACCGCGACTCGCTGCGCTTCGAGCGCGCCGACCAGTTCGACCTGACCCGCCGCGACAATCCGCTGCTGACCTTCGGGCTGGGCACGCATTACTGTCTGGGCGCGCCGCTGGCCCGCCTGGAGATGCAGGTGCTGTTCGGAACCCTGCTGCGGCGTCTGCCAAACGTCCACCGGGCGGGAGAGGCCGAGTTCGCGCGCGGTTTCGTCATCCGTGGGCTGACATCCCTGCCAATCGGGTTTTAAGCTTCTCTTGTGACCCCATCCCAAACCAGATATACTCACCCCACTTCATCGCCAAAAGAGGAGAGTATCATGACAAACGATTTCTATCGGTCGAGCGCCGTCTTCGGTGCGGGGCTGGGGGCCTGGATGGGTGCCCTGCTGGGCGCGGCGGCGGGCGCCATCACCGTCACCTGGAATGGGGCATTGATCGGCACGGGCGTGGGTCTGGCGCTCGGGGTTTTGACGGGGGCGCTGACGGGGCTGACCACCGCCAAAACGGCGGGAACCACAGGCGGGGTCAGCATCGGGGCCTATACGGGCATGGGGCTGGGCGCGGTGCTGGGCGCAATCCTGGGTGCGGCGGTTCCCGATGCCTGGCGGATGGGCGTCAACACCCAACACACGCCTGTGCTCGACGCGCTGACCCAGGGCCGTTTCGAGACGGCCGTGCTGATCTGCTTCGCCCTGGCGATCCTCGGGACGGCGGTCGGCGCCTGGGTGAGCGGCAGGAATTTCATCCCGCGCAAGGTCTGAGGCTTTGGGCAAAAAGGGGGGTGACGGCCAGTTCGCTCTATGGATTTGGGAGATTAGACGGCGGGATATCCACTCGTTGGACTTTTGTGCATTTCCATTTGTTGTCCCGAATTGGCATTGATTGTATAATCAAAAGCGTCGTACAAAGGGGTTTATACAGCATGCTGTATAAACCATAGTTGGGCCGCCACAGGATAGTCATGAGACATTTTTTGCAGAAAATTTTCGGATGGTTGAAGCCACAGTATCATGAGTTAGTAACTTATCAGTCAACGATTGCTTGCATTGTTTTACTGCTTGCCTACCCAGAACTGCGTCTTACTTATAAGCAAATCATTCACGAGAAGGTCATCGGTGATTGGATTGTCCTTATGAGTGTACTTGCGGTCTTGGGCATGTTTTTCTCAATCTGGCACGTTTTTACTGCAAGAAAAAAGTTGCTTTGGGAAAAGCAATGGATGGGCGCTTTTGCAATGAGTGCAAATGGTCTAGCAGGAATTGCTGCTGGTGTCGAGATTTTCCCAACACGATGGTCTTTCATGGCTTTGTTTCCAATTTGGAATATCCTAGTTGGCATGATTTTGTTGTATCAAATGGGTTTTGCAGAAAATGTGGTCACAGATGAAAACGCGTCATTATTGGAGGTAGGCATTGCAACTGTTTCATTACTTGTGATATTTGCCATCGCAAAGTATGGTTTTCATTTAACGTGGGCCGCAACTTTTTCTGTCTGTATGGTTTATTCATCAATAATCACATTTGTTACATCTTGGTTTACCAATCAGTTTGGCTGGTATTCGGTTAGCAAGTCACAGTAATGACAAAAGGCGGTCCAACAAAGCGTGCAGCGGACGGCGGGGAGTCTCCCACCAAAATGGCAGATTTCTACACTTTGAATTTTTCCGCTTTCAGGCTTTTTTCCACTCTCGCCCGCGTCCGCCGCTAACGCAAACCGTTAGCCCGCAAAGCAACACAAACCTCTCAAAATGAAAATGCCCTTATTTAGATATATTATTGCACTAATATTGCTCATCATCCTTATGATTGGGGTTCTAATGTTTCCAATCCCTATTCAACCTAACATTGGTTCTAGTGATTTCCGCCCATATTGGAGTTCCAGTTTTTTACTCAGAAACGGGCAAGATTTTAGCAATTTATCTAATATGGATTCTATTGAAAGGTCGCAAACAAATTGGCGCGAATCATATACGATGTCTGCTTGGTTTTCACCCACTGGAAATTTGATTCTTTTACCTTATACATTTTTGCCATTCGCACACGCTGTTTATTACTGGTTTATAACCAATATATTAGTTGTTTTTTTAAGCGCAATACTGCTTTGGCAGCGGATTAAAATTCATATTTGGATTCCGCTTGGCGTTTCTTTGACATACTCAGCAACATTGGTGTCCTTGTATGTAGGACAGGTTAATACATTAGTAGTGCTAGGCTTATCATTATTTATTTTCTTTAGCGCAAAAAAGCATGATTTTCTTGCAGGTGCTTGCCTAGTCTTATTGACAATAAAACCCCATCTAGTTATTTTAACTTTGCCATTATTGATACTCAATACGATTTGGCAAAGAAAACTGAAAATATTTGCAGGATTTATGAGCGCATTGGTTATATGTACGTTAGTTTTGTGGGGTATATATCCGCGCTGGCTAAATAGTTTTTGGCAGGTAATGACCTCTGGCATGAGCAGTTTTCGAGAAGCGCCTACAATCTCAGGACTTTTAGTTCATGCAGGCTACGGATACGGAAAGTGGCTTTGGATAATTGTTTTGTCACTATCTATAATAATTTGGTGGAAATTAAGGAATAAAATTGATCAACGAATTCTAATAGATACTACTATTCTAATTGGAATGCTTGTTTCTCCCATTGGTTGGAGTTATGACCAAATAGTTTTGCTTATTCCTCTTTTGCACGTTTTTGAATGGGTGGTTAGTAGCACCTTGACCAAAGGTAATATAATGGTCATTGTTTTTATATTGGTGATTGCTAACTCATTATCTTTTTATCAGCGCACCTTTTCCGTAAGCGATGTTTGGTTATTTTGGATACCATTAGTTGCTTTAATCGTATATATTTTTTCATGGAAACAAAGACGCATGAAAATTTCAGATGCTGTTTTAGCGATAGAAGCGGGCTAACAAGGCGCGCACTGGACGCTGGGAATCTCAGCAATCTCAAGCAGTTTCCTACGCCTTATCATTTTTCTGGCTGGACGGCTTCGCCGTCCCCGCCCCAGCGCAGGTAATGCAAACCGTTGGGCGCACCCCGTATAATAATATTATCTATGAAAGTTGAAATTGAACTATTAAGCCAACGTCTTGATGTGTCAGAAGATAAAGTCTGGCGTGTTTTTAGTTTGTATTGGGAGGCCACTCAACACGAATCTAACTTATCAGCTTTTGCCTTTAGAGAAAAGAATGTCACTGACATACGAAAAATTCAAAAATGGAATGGCAATTACGACGGGATAGAACTCGAAATCGAGTTTCATAAGACTGGCGACAAACTTCTTTGGCTCGGGGTAACTCGTGTAGGCGGCAGACGTTATGAACACCTTATTGGCTATATCGAAGCTCGGCGTGCATTAATAGGTTCTGACACGCCTGTTGATGTCCAGATTGTTTGTACTTGGAAGCCTTTCTACCTTTTTTTCAAGGGAATGTCGGAAACTATATTATCCTATTTCACGCGCCAGCCAATAGACCATGCACTTTCAGAAACGCTAGAATTTAAGTCGCTCGTAGAAAGACAGATGTACAAAGACATTTTTGTTCGTGGACGAGCACAAGAAAATATAGCTCGGGCACTATTACAAACTTTTCTAATCCGACGAAGTTATAGAGAAGTACCTGTCAGAGGTGGACAGTCAGACCTCTTGATATTTGATGGGCAGGGACGGTTTTTATATGAAACAAAAATCTTGAAAGGTCGTGAATATTTCTCGCAAGGTTTACGAGAGATAAATGAGTATATAATTGGAGAAGATAGTGACGGGCAATTAGCAGGTGTATTCTATATTCTCTTTGACCCTACAAAATCCGTTGCGGCACGCAGATATAGAGGTAGCGATATATCAACTGAAATCATAGGTAAGCGTACTATACACGTTATTATCATCAACATCAGCCCTCCAAAGCCAAGCAAGAAGAAAAGGGGGTAGTAATAGCCAGCAGTGCGCCCAACAAAGCGTGCAGTCTTGCGCAACAAAAAACGCCCAACAACGCGTGCACCCGACAGGTGGGATTCGTCCCGCTAAAAAGGAGTTGATTCTATGCTCGAAGGTTTTCCGTCAAATCAGCGTCATCTCATCCCGCCCACCTGCAGGTAACGCAAGCCGTTGGGCATACAAAGGATAACCATGAACTCATTTCCTCCAGACGTGAAAGATGCGATTCACAAATTGTCAGAATTCGCAAACCAGAATGGGTACGCCGAAGTGACCATTTCTCGTACTGGAAGTGCATCTTTCACCCAACACAGTTACGGAAAGAAAAAAGGAAATATCAGCGCAATAGGCATTCTCGCGCTCATTACGGCTGGAATATTGTTGATCAGCAGCCTCGTTGTTATTGCAATAGTTTTTTTCAAGCCTCTGCCTGAAATTTATGACCATAGGTGGATATTCATTTTATTTGGTTCGTCGGTGCTCTCTGCAATGGTCACAATAGAGCCCGCCGTTGGAAACAAAGAAATACACGGCGCCAATACAATCATAGCAGCCTGCGCAACCTTCATATTCCTGGGTTTGGCATTGATCTCGACATCTTTTGTTCTATCAACGCTTTTCTGGGGTATGGCTTTTTCCAGTTTTGTGTTTGGACAAGGCTTTGATACCCTCCAAAAGGGTATGAAACGAATCCAACAGTTTATTCACCCAAAGAATAAAGTTATGTAGCATTCGAGCATATAAAATCGGCCATCGGTCTTAATCAGGACTAAAGGAGAAAAACATGACAACCATTGCCTATGTAAAGTTCGGCCGAGGTTTTGCTGTTGTTCTTTCAATCCTGGCTTTTGTCTATCCAGTGGGATTCGCTTATATGATCTTGTCGTGGATGGGTCTCCAGAGTTACGATCCGCTTCTCTGGCCACAAGGTACGTTCCCTGCCTATGCCCTGGTTTTCCTTCTCGGTTGTGCTGGTTTGTATTGGATATGGAAGCGGAGAAAATTTGGGGTCTATATATTGACAGGAACGTGGTTCTTGACCGCGATTCTCAACCAAACGATACGTCCATCTGTGCCAACACCCTATCTCAGCGTTACCCTGGCGTTCATATTGGTGGTTACGTTCTTTCTATTTCTAATCCCAGAATGGAAACACTTGGATTAGCAGCACTAATGGTTTTAAAAAGATCGACTGAGGTGAATGATGGCGCGTGAGGCCAAGTATTTTTCTCTCAACTTGGAATCCCTCAGGTCGCTGGGGAGTTGGGCTGCGGACTGCGCCGAGAGGGCGCTATCCGTTTACGAGAGTCAGGCGAATGCAGATTACCGCCCTCGCGCTGCCATTGAGGGCATTCGAGTGTTTGCTGATGGAGGAAAGCGAACCGCCCAGTTGCGGTCCCTCGCCCTAGCAGCGTTTTCCGCTGCCCATGACACGGAGAATCCGTCCGCCGCAGCGGCTGCCCGCGCCGCAGGCCTGGCGGCATCCAGCGCTTACACACATCCGCTGGTGGATGTGCAACAGACAAAACATATCGTGGGCCCCGCAGCCTATGCCTCGCTGGCGCTCGAACTAGACCAGGGCGGCGACCATTCCATTGGTGACAACGAAATTAATTGGGCCATAGAGCGTGTCACCCCAGAAGTCCGCGAGATTCTGTTGCATATGCCTCCTCGTGACGTAGGGAAAACAAGGCTGGAGAATCTAATGTATAAGTTAGATTCCAGTATACGGGGCTGAAACAAGCCACAGTCCATTACATTAACCGAAAGGCTTCTAATACACAATGAAAACGCGGTTCGGATGAAGTTTCATCTAAACCGCGTCATGGCATATTCGGACCTACTCACACCTCGGCGTTGACCAGGTCGTGGATCCACTTGCGCGAGTGGAAACGGAACTCGATGACGATGGCTTTGACGGCCTCCTCGGCCAGCACCATAACGTACACCCAATACACAGGCAGGTGGAAGACGAATCCACCGAGCAAGGCCATCGGCACGCCCACGGCCCAGATGGAGAAAATCTCCATGAACATGGCAAAGCGCGTATCCCCGCCCGCGCGCAGGGCACCGATGAACAACATGAAGTTATGGACGCGCAGCCACAGGCTGAGTGAGAAGACCAGCATCAGCATACGCAGGTTGTCCGCTGCGGTGGGAGAGATGTCATACCAGCCCAGGCCAATGAACGGCTCACGGATCAGGATGACCGCCGTCCCAGCCAGCAGCGCACCCAGAATGCCCAGCATCAGGAAGCGTTGACCGTATTCGTAGGATACGTCCTTATCTCCCGCGCCGATCTTGTTACCGACCATCACCGCGCAGGCATTGCCCAGCCCGATGAACAACACAAAGAACAGGTCCTCGATGGTGGCATTGATATTGACGGCGGCAATGGCGTCCGTGCCGATGCGGGCGTAGACGGCGTTGTAGACCGTGATGCCAAAGGACCAGAACAACTCGTTGATAGCGGCGGGCATGGAGGTCTTGAGGACCCTAAACAGGAAGGCGCGGTCGAAGCGGAAGAAAGTCAGAGGGTTGGCAGCCAGGGGAGTCCGCTGGGTGTAGACCAGGATGAAGAGCAGAATCAACTGAAAGGTCCAGCCAAGGGTGGTTCCGATGGCGGCTCCACGCACGCCCAGGGCGGGCAGTCCCAATTTCCCGAAGATCAGCAAATAACTGATCACAGCCTTGAAGAGCAGCGCGGACACAGTCACGAATGCCGCCAGCTTGACCAGGGTCACGCTGCGCAGCACCGCCAGATAGGACGTGACGATGGGAACGATCAAATAACTGAAACCCACGATGCGCAGATAACTGGCACCCAGCCGAATCACATCCTGATCCTGGGTATAGAACCCCATGATGGTCTCGGGCGCCAGCAAGGCCGCCAGACAGTAGATCCCGCCCACCAGCAGCGAGATCGAGAGCGAGATGCCCAGCACCAGGCGGATACTCTCCACGTCACCCTTGCCCCAATATTGGGCGGTGAAGATCGCCATGCCGCTGGTCACACCGAACAGGAACAGGATCAGCAAGAAGAAGACCTGGTTGGCGAGGCCGAGAGCGGCGATGGAGGTCTCGCCTAACTGCCCCACCATAAGCACATCCACCATATTCATGGAGGCGCTGATGAGCTGTTGAAAGGCCACGGGCACGGCAATCGCCAACATGGCGCGGAGGAATTTTGTATCGCGGAGAAAATTGAAATTCATAGGAGAGAATTGTATCATTCAAAAAAAGTCCGCCGCCTAAAACGGCGGCGGAGGGACGGGCGCTAAAAGTATGGGGCTGCTTCGTCGCCGCTTTGCGGCTTCTCGCAACGACATATTAATTATACGGATGCGTCCACTGCTCCATTGCGGCAGAGTCGGCCACGTAGATGCGGCGGTCCTCGATGCGGATCGCGCCGCTACGCTCCAACTCCTTGAGCGAGCGCGCCACCACCTCGCGGACGGTGCCCAGTCGCGCCGCCAGTTGCTCCTGCGTCAGAGGCGGAGTCGGACGCCCCTGCGCGTCTTCCTGCGGCAACTCGTTGATCAGACGCGCCAGTCGATGCGTGACTTGATAGAAGGCCATCTCGCTGACCTTGTGCACCATGCCGCGCAACATCTGCCCGAAATTAGCCAGTACCTTCTGCGCAAATTGCGGATGCAACAACACCAACTGCCGCAACAGGGCGCTATCGATGACCCACACACGGCAAGTCTCCAGCGCCTCTACATTGACGGGATGCGGGCCGCCGTCAAAGGCGGGCACTTCGGCAAAGGTGTCGCCCTCCTGCAAGACGCGCACGATGTACTGGCGTCCCTGCGGCGAGAGGCGGTAGATCTTGGCGCTGCCCTGCTCGATGATGTGCAGGCCCGCGCAAGCATCACCCTCCCAAAAAAGCACCTCGCCGCGCTGAGCCTCGCACAGACGCATACGCGCCGCAATCTCCTTCAACATGGACTCGGGCAGGTCGTTGAAGTATTCGTTGGCGCGCAAGGCTTTGATTCTAGCGGCGGCGGTGACTTCGACGGAATTCATACGGGTTCAAATCTCGCCAAGCAACACCTGATCTGTGCCGCGATTGATCTCCCACGGGTACACGATGAATGCATCCGTGACGGCCGCATAGTAATCGGGGCGGACTCCACCAAACAGGCTGCGGTACGGATTGTAGTGCAGCACACAGGTCTCGGGGAATCCGCCCGCCGCCGAGACGCGATTCTTGACCGCGGTGATGGTGCGGCCTGAACCCCACACATCGTCCACGATCAGGGTCGGGCGGCCGCGCAGCTTGTCGTCGGCTGGAAACTGGATGAACTCGGGCCAGGCCATCAACGCACTTTTCTGCTGCAACGACTCGGCGGGAAAATCCACCGCGGCGGTCAGCACATGCGTGATGTCCATCGCCTCGGCCAACATCCCGCCTGGCACAATGCCGCCCCGCGTGATCATCACCATGGCGGTGAACTCGCGCTTGAACTGCGGCAGGAGGTGGTCGATCAGGCGTTCCACCTCCTCCCAACTTACCAACTCACGACGGCGCTCGGGCTGCATATCAACCCAACACGGCCGCCAGCGGAGCGGGCGCAGCCACGGCGGAGGTCTGTCCCTGGGCACGGGCCTTCTCGGTCTCGCGGGCCCAGATGTACAGGCAGGTATGGTAGGCGGTGCCCGTGTAGGTGCTGATCACGCTGGCTATCATCACAAAGGCGAAGAAAATCAGCGCACCCAACACGATGCCGACGACGATGCCGAACGTGGCGGAACCTGTCGCCAGGATGATGCCGTAGCCCACGCCGAAACCGAGCACTGCACCGACCACGCCCAGCACGAAACCGATCAACCCCGTCACCCAGTTGACGCCCACCGCGCTGATACCCACCAGCAGCAGGTTCTCCCTGGTGATCTTGAGGATGCGCTCCAGACCATCCTTGAGGTTCAGGTCATCGATGACCATGGCGGGCAACACCAGCAGGGCCGCCTCGGTCCACAGGGCTTCGAGCGCGCCCGCCGCAGCGCGAAGCACTCCCGCCAGAAGTCCCTTGCGGTTCTTTTGCGCAGACTGGCGCAGCAGATTGACCACAGTCGAGACCGCCGCCAGGGTCAGGATGTCGAAGAAGTCGCGGCGTACGATGGCCCAGGCCTTATCCATGCGGCCGTCGCCCTCGGCGAGATATCCGTAGAT
Organism: uncultured Anaerolineales bacterium; assembly: GCA_937928015.1. Lineage (GTDB taxonomy): Bacteria > Chloroflexota > Anaerolineae > Anaerolineales > Villigracilaceae > JACPVF01. The sequence goes on from CALFXA010000051.1 coordinate 31,192, forward strand.
CAGGTACACGGTCATGGCCGAGAAGACATAACTGACCACGAACTGCACAAAGACCAGGATCGCGCCCAGCACGAAGAGGATCGCCTGACCCACCGTGCTGTCCGTGCCGAAGATGAAGGCCGACACCGCGATGGGAATGATGCCGATCACCGAGACGATCATGCCCACGATCAAGGCGTAGATCGAGGGTTTGATCAAGTCCTTATCCTTGAATGCCATCGACCAGGCTTGTTGAAGAAAAGACCAACCACGGGTAAAACTCTGCATAACTGCCTCCTGAGCGAATATTGCACCTGATTATAGCAAACTTATCGGGTCCACTTCAACCCGCCAGCCGCTGGGAATGCGCCCACGCAGGAAAGCGACGGGGTCGGGTCCGCGCACGATGAGTTGCCAGCGGTGGATGCCGTCCACCTTGGAGAAGAAGGCGGGCGCGGGACCGATCAGCCCCGTCTCGACCCGCCGCTCGGATCGAATCCACGCGGAGAGTTGATCGGCCAGTTTGCGCGCCTCCGCCTCCGCCCGGCCCTCATCCTGGTCCCGGATCTCGAGCCGCACCAGCCGCCCAAAGGGTGGATAGCCCAGCCGCTCGCGCTGAGTCAACTCTGTGCGATAGTTGCCTTCGAAGTCGTGCCGCGCCGCCGCTTGGATGACCGCGCTCTCGGGCTGGAAGGTTTGCAGCACCACCTGTCCGCCGCGCGAACTGCGGCCCGCACGCCCCGCCACCTGCGTCAGCACCTGGAAGACACGCTCGCTTGCGAACGGATCGGGCAGGTTGAGTCCCACATCGGCCAGAACGATGCCTACCAACGTGACCAGCGGCAGGTCCAGACCCTTGGCCAGCATCTGTGTGCCCACCAAAATATCCGCCTGATGGTTGGCGAAGTGGGTCAGGATCATCTCGTGCGCGTCCTTCTGACGGGTGGTCTCCCAATCCCAGCGCAGCGTGCGCGCCTTGGGGAAGAGGGCCTGCATCTCGGCCTCGACCTTCTCGCTGCCCAGCCCATACTCGCGGATTTGCGTTCCGCCGCATTGCGGACATTTGTGCGGCTTGCCGCGCTCGTAGTTGCAGCGATGACAACGCAAGGTCTCGCGCGCTTCGAGGTGCAAGGTTAACGGCGTGTCGCAATTCGGACATTTGAGTGCATACCCACAGTCGCGGCAGAAGACATACGTCGCTGTGCCGCGGCGGTTGAGGAACAGGATGGCCTGCTCGCCGTTGGAGAGAGTCTGGGCCAGCGCCTCCAGCAGCACGCGACTGAAGATGCCACGCTGACCCTGCTTGAGCTCCTCGCGCATGTCCACCACCTGCACAGGCGGAAGTCCCGCCGCGTTGAGGATGCGGTTGGGTAATTCCAGGCGAGTCAGCGCGCCATGCTCCGACTGATACCGCTGGATAATGGAAGGCGTGGCGCTGCCCAAGATGCAAACCGAACCCGTCAGGCGCGCGTAGGTCTGGGCCGCCTCCACCGCATGATAAAAGGGCGGATCGGCCTGATAGTATGAACCGTCGTGACACTCGTCCGCGACGATCAATCCCAGGTTCGGCAATGGCGCGAAGAGCGCCGAGCGCGCACCGATGACCAGCTTGAGCAGTCCCGCACGGGCGCGCCGCCAGGTATCGTAGCGTTCGCCATCCGACAACTTCGAATGGATCAGCCCCACCTGCCCGGGGAAGCGTGCCAGGAAGCGCCGCACGGCCTGCGGGGTCAGCGCGATCTCGGGCACGAGGATGATGGCCTGTTTGCCGCGCCGCACGGTCTCTTCCACCGCGCGCAGGTAGATCTCGGTCTTGCCCGAACCCGTCACGCCTTGCAACAGAAAAGGCGGGATAACCTGCCCCGCCGCAAGTGACTCGAAGCCCGCTCGAATCGGCTCCCAGGCCTGGGCCTGGTCGGCGGTCAACTCGGGCTTGCGCTCCGCCTCGGCGATCTGAATCTTCTCCAGCGGGTCGCGCCATATCTCACTCTCGCGCAAGAGGATCAACTCGCGTTCGGCCAGTTCCTGCAGGTCCGCCAGGTTGCAACCGCTCTCGGCATACACCCACGCGACATTGACCGCGTCGGGGACGCGCATCAGGAAGCGCAGGGCCGCCTGACGGCGCTGAAGCGTGGCAGGTCGCTGACCAAGGCTGGGCATGGCCGCCTCGGCGACCTCGGGCGCAACGGCCAATTCCGCCACGCGGATGAACTTCGGGCGCACCGTCGGCGCGGGCAACACAGATTGACTCGTCAGCACGCCGCGTCGAACCAGCATCTGCGCGGTCTTGCGCCAATCCACCTGGGCGAAATGACGGTCGATCTGCCGTCCACGCAGGGGACCTTTTTCTTGCAGCAATTTGAGCAGACGGGAAGCCGTTTGGGATACGTCGGAGGGTTGGAGATTGGGGTCGCGCAGAGTGAACAACGTGTCGGCCTGCTGGCTGAGGCCAGGCGGCAACATCAGGTCGACGAAGGCAGCCAACGGCGCGAGGGTGGAATCCGCCAGGGCGCGGGCCAGGGCAATCTGCGCGGAAGTCAGCACAGGCAGCGGGTCGAGCGTCGAGAGGATCGGGCGCACCTCCGCCACGGACGGAGTCTCCACGAATTCGAGGATCACGCCTTGCACGGTCTGCCGCCCGAACGGCACCGTGACCAACTGTCCGAGCGTCACCTGCCCCGCCAATTCAGGCGGGATGGCGTAATCGAAACTCCCGCTCACGGCGGACAGGTTGACCGAAATGCGCGCAAACATAGCAGGATTATAACCTTCCCGCACACGGAATAATCCAGATCAAAGATGGCACGAGGGGGTCGTTTGCTTCCGTCTTCTGATTGATATATAATTTTCATAAGAGTGTAAGAGGGAATATCTCGCAAGAGATGCGGAACGTGGTTGTTTTCTTCACACCATCCAACACGCCGAAAAATTTAATACATACATGGAGATTTCATGCACAATCGAAAGTCCGTCCCCATCCATCTCCTTTCCTGGAGCGCGGTTCTCCTGCTAATGGCGTGCAGCCTGGCGGGGCAAATTCCCTTCCTCGCAACACCCACCCCGCTCCCCACGCCAACCCCCATCCCCACTGCGACGCCTGTACCACATCCACCTGAAATCACAAAACTCGATCTGAAGGAAAAGATCGAGAATGGAGAACAGCTTTTCGACATCCTCATCTCCTTCCGCGACCTGGATGGGGATGCCGTTAAGATCCATTACGAGATTCTCAAAAGCACTGCTTCGGGTCTAAACGTGGAAGATGGTTACCTAAACAACACGAAACAATCACAAAAAGCTGGGACGACCGCCACGGGCAATTGGGGGTGTGGCAATGACACCTACGATGTCACCCTGGGAATCACAATCATCGACGCCAAGAGACTCGAAAGCGAACAAAAATCCATCACAATCCCCTGCGATGTATCCCGCGTGATTCCCACCTACTCGCAAGTGGTGGCCGCTTATCCACCAGGGACCGAAACATGCAATTCGGTGGTGGACATCACCGGTATGAATGGAGACAAATTGAACGTCACCATCCACACCCTGAGTATCTACAAAGGCCAGATCTCCATCCGTTGCCCGGGGACAAAGGTTACTCTGCTAGCGGATGTCACCCTGGACGGCGTCAATTATGAATCGGGAACATTGTTGACGGTGGATGAAAACAACGACTGGATTGTGGTTTCCAGTTGGGATTGAAATACCCAAAGATCCTTCTGAAAATCGGGGTGCGGATTTCGGTGCATATTTTCGGACGGAGACATAGAGAAACAGAATGGGCTGGCAGCTATGATTACCAGCCCATTTATAACCATCTCAGTAACGCAGCAAACGGCAAATCCGTCTTATACGGCGCTCTTCAAAATCGCCGCCGCGCCGTAGCCCACCACGGACGAGAGATCGCCCGTGACGTCGCCCGAGGTGGCATGATGCAGTATCTGGACCTTGTCCGCGCCGAGGCCGCGCGCCGCCCACAGGACCGAGGCCACCGCGCCCAGTCCGCAGGCAAAGCCCCTGCCCGCCTCCTCGGTCTCGAAGAGGCTCTCGGGAGTGAAAGCCTCGAACTGACGGAGCATCTCCGCATCGAAGCGCTCGGCCTGCTTCTGGGTATAGAAATGCGACAGGTCTGTGCTGGCCACCAACAGGAAGTTCCGTCCGCGCAACAGGTCGGCCAGGGCCCGACCCAATCCCTCGGCCAGGTGTGGATCGATGACCCGCACCATGATAGGCAACAGATGAAATGGTCTCGACAATGCGCGTTGCAGGAAGGGCAACTCGATCTCCAACGAATGCTCACGGTCACGGGCGACACGCGTCAGTCCGACGCCCAGGCTGTGATGCAGACGGTCGTCCAGATCGTCGAGCAGACCCTGCGCGACAGGGATTTCTCCCAACGGCGTGACGTAGGCGCCGTGCGAACTGGTCAGGAATGGGCTGGTGTGGAAGTTGTGATAGGGCGAGAGTACGGCGACCACGTCGGGGGTCCGCCCGCGCAGGGCGGCAAAGGCATAGCCCGCCACAGGTCCCGAGTAGATATGTCCCGCATGGGGAGCGATGACACCCAACACATCCCCGCTCCATTCGGGCAGTACAGCCTGAGCAAGGTACTCGTCCACGCTGCGGGCCAGGGCATCGGGGTCGGCGGGATACCAGGTCCCCGCCAGGGGAGAGGGACGCAAGTTGGTGGTCATCAAAATGATTGTAGCACAGATGAATTCCTCCCTCACCCTGCCCCTATCGCAATGGGAGAGGAAAGTAAAAAAAGAGGCGGATGGAAATCCATCCGCCTCGTGGGTCGATTCCGCTTACGGGACGCGATAACTGCCAATGACGTCGTTGAGCGTAGACTTGTACTGGTCCTCGGCGCTGTTCACCCATTCGACGGTGAAGAGCAGGAAGGTGTCGGTGCCGCGAGTCTCAAGGAACGAGATACCCGAGTAACCGCCCGCCTTCGAAGTCCAGGTCAGGCGTTCGCTGCCATCCTGCATGATGCGGTCATCGCTGACACGGATGTCGCCTTCCTTGCCCGTCTTGCTATAGAAGGTATTGATCAAATAGAGGGCGAACTTGCCCTTATCACTGCCCGAGAAAGGCTTCCCATCATCGTACACAATGTTCTCCACCAGGGCCATCTGGTCGGGTGAGGAGAAGGTATCGATATAATAATAGTTATTCTCGGAGTCCACCGTCTGGCTGTAGGTCCAGTCACTGGGGACATCGATGGCAAAATATTTCTTCTGATCCGTGAAGGTGGTCAAGCCGCCCGTGCTCTGCTGTTCAGGAGTCGGCTGGACATCCTGCTGGGGCACAGGGGTAGGCTGTTGGGGGACGGGGGTGGGCTGGCTCTGCTGCTGTTGTTGTTGCTGCTGGACGGGCGCAGGCGTAGGCGTCCCGCCACCATAGCAGGCCAGGCTGACGAACACGAACACGAACATCAATGCAAACAAACGATACGAACCTTGCTTCTTCATTCATTCTCCTTCTTTGGCTATAAAAAAGTTTCAGGCATTATATAAAGCACTTGCCCATTTGACAACCATACTTTTGGTCTATTTTTTTTGGAATACTGTCTCAAACCGAGACTGAGACGCCGTTATTCCTGCCCCAAAACCACGCGGGTGGCGCGGAAAGCCAACGGTGGCAACGCATCGCGGGGAAACCAATCGACGGCATCGGCATCGTCGGCGGCGACCAGGCTCCCGTCCACGATTTCGGCGGCATAGACGAGGATGAAGTCCGCGCCACGTGGATGCTCACGTCCAGGCACGACATCCACGATCCCTGTCACACGGACCCTCAGGCCTGTCTCCTCCAAACATTCGCGGGCAGCCGCCTCGGCAGGATCCTCGCCCGCATCCACAAAACCCGCAGGCAGGGTCCACAAGCCGCGATAGGGCTCATTGGCACGCCGCACCAAAAGCACACGGCCGTCCCGTTCGACCAGGACAGCCGCGGCCACCTTCGGGTCTGCAAAATGGATCCACTTGCACTGCGGGCAGACCGCGCGGACTTTGCCAAAGCGTTCGGCGTGATCCACGGGCGCGCCACAGCGCGGACAAAACCTTATTTCACTTTCTTGCGCCATGACTGGTTGGCAAGCTCGGCCAGGATGTAAGCCAGGCCACCCGTGGCGAGCGCCACCACGAGCAGGGCGATCTGCCAGCCAGGCGGCACAGGCGTGCCGACAGGCTCAGGGGCTGGCGGCTCACCCGGTTCGACGGTGCGCGCCTCCCCAGTAGACATGGCCTTCATGGCCGAATCGGGCACGGGAGCGGCCTCGGTGGGCGAGACCATGGACTGATCATTATAAAAGGCAGGGGTTTCCGTAGGGGCAACAGACAGGAGCAGGTTGGGCGGCTCGGTGGCGGCAGGAGCCTCGGTGGCAGCCGCCGCAAAGGCGGGCGCTTCAGTAGCGGGAGCCTCCGTCGCAGCGGGCATGGACTCCATCATCGGCGCCTCATCTCCACCGCCCCCTCCGCCACCCACGCCATACGCCATCTGCCGTTCGGCAAAGGAAGGCGCGAGGGCGTTGGCGGCCATCGAGAGGAACAGTAAGAAGGTGGCCAGGGAGGTGGCCCAACGCAAGGCAGGGACAGCGCGCGGCAGGGGGGCCTTGACGCCTGCCATCCTGGGCGTGAGGGTGAAGTTATGAGGAGCACGGCGCTGGGGCAGTTTACGGAGTAAAGTGCGGGACTGGGACAGATCGTCCATGACGGCGCGCAGATCGGGGTCCGCTTTGAGGCGGGACTCGAGACGCGCAGAATCGGCCTGGGACAGTTGTCCATCCAAATAGGCCGAAAGTAGTTCAACGTCGCGGAAGGTAGGAGTTTTCATGCGTTTTCTCCTTCCAGACGATAAGACGCGGGCAAAAGTTCCGCAAAGCCTTGCAGGCACTCCCGCAGACGCAGACGGGCGCGGGCCAGGCGGCTCTTGATGGTGCCGAGCGGAACGCGGACGGAGGCGGCCACCTCGGTATAGTCCATGCCCTGGATATCGGCCAGCACCACCACGGCGCGAAACTCGACGGGCAGGGCCTCCAGACAATGCTGAATGGCGTGCTCCACCTCGTCGGCCTCGGCGACCTGCTCGGGCGTGAAGTTGGGGTCGGCCAGCCAGCGCGGGGAATCCATCTCGTCGCCGTCATCCATCTCGGGTTCGAGCGGCGTGGTGGGACGGCGCTTCTTGCGGCGCAACTCGTCATAGCAGGCGTTGGTGACGGTGCGCATCAACCAGGCCTTGAAGGAGCCGCCGCGAAAAGAGGTGATACTGCGGAAAGCGGAGATGAAGGCTTCCTGGGCAGCGTCGGCGGCCTGGTCCTCATCGCCAAGGATGCGCAGGGCGGTATTGAAAACCGTGTCCTGGTAGTGCAATACCAAGGTGTTGAAGGCGTCGAGGCTGCCGCGTTGGGCGTCGTGGATCAGGGCAGGTTCGTCCATAAGGGTATTTTATCATTGGGGAGGGGGAATTTGGGGAGGGTAGAAGTTGGAAGGTGGGGCCTTTGACAGAAAGTCGCTTTTCCTGTATGCTTGCGCCATCAACTATAGATAACCTCATGTCCACTAAAGTACCAGATACAGCATTTAAAGGTTGACCGCATCAAGAAAACAGAGGACACAAAGAACGTTTGGTGGGTCAGGTCGTCGTTTCCAGAAGTCTTCAAGCTAGGATAAGCAATCAATATGAATATTGCCGAGTCAAATCTCAAAGAACTATATGGGGTCATCTGCTGGAATTGCAAATGGGACTATAACCTGAATTTATCCATAAATTTTGGGCAGCCATCACTATCAATTGTTGAACCTAGAGGAGTCAAAACAGATAACGAAAAAATTCGGAAATTTCGCCAATACAGGCATGTAACATTGCGAGGAGAATGGTTTTTGTGGATATTGGGAGCATATTGGAAACTATCCATCAAGGATTTTGGTGAAGTAACAAGTGCGAGTCAATATAAGAAGATGGCGATGGCCTTAGCCCGTCTGGATGGGCAAAAAATAATCGACGCAAGTGTAAATCCATTAACATCAGCAACACAGTTAATATTTGACCTTGGAGCCCAAATCTCCATTCGACGCACTAGAATTTCCAGTCGTGAAGATATTTGGTCCTTATACAAGCCAAATGAATATGTATTTTCCGTACGGGCCGATGGGAAATATAAAGATGTCCCTGGGAAGCATGCTGATAATGAAAAGGATTGGGCCCCTATTTCCCAACCATATAAGTGAACGCGAATAGGGAATAATCATGGGATACACCGTTACCTGCCCGCAATGCCAGGAAATCAACTCGGGAAGCCAATTGTATTGCACGAAGTGCCAGGCCAGTCTGGTTGGGGTTCCGCGCGAACAAACGTCCGTCGCTGAAGAGGTGGCTGCCCCTGCCCCATCCTTGCCCAAGGCTCAAGGCTTGAGCGATACCGCGCGGCTCCTGCTGATTGGCGCAGGAGTCGGCGTGATCGCGTTTGGCGCGGCTTTTTCTATTTCCTTTGGAAATGTCTTTTGTTGCGGCGGTTTCCTTGTCTCCGTCATCGCAGGCAGCGCGGCAGGATTCTTGACCGCGCGTTACACCAACGTCGCCACCCGCGAGAACGCCATCCGCGTTGGCTCGATGGCGGGCGGGATCGCAGGTATCTTCATCCTGCTTGGGCAGGTCGCTGGCGGCATCCTACCCGCGCTGATGATCAGCCTTCTCCCCGCCAGCGGAGCCAACTCCGCACAACTCGCCAATCACATGTTCAATGCCGTTTTTAATTCCAGCCTGTGTTTTGGGTTGATTAACCTGCTCGTGTCCGCTGCGGCGGGATCCGCCGTGGCAAGCAAGAGCATGTGACCATCGATAGTACTTCAAGGGGTTCGCGGGGAGGCTCGCTTTGTGTTATAAGAATCAGAGTCATCCACTAAGATGACGATAAAACATTCAACCAGAGGAGTTCCCTATGAATTTCATTGTTTGGATCATCGCAGGTATCGTAGCGGGCTGGCTGGCTGGCCTGGTGGTGCGCGGACGCGGCTTCGGCCTGATCGGCGACCTGGTCATCGGTCTGCTGGGCGGCCTGATCGGCGGCTGGATCGCGGGATTGGTCGGCTTGCAAGCCACTAGCTTCCTCGGCCAGATCCTCGTGGCGGCCCTGGGAGGCGTGGTCCTCGTCGCCATCGTCCGCTTCCTGAAACGAGCCTAGTGTGAAAAAAGGAATGGATGCAACTGCATCCATTCCTTTTTGTAAGGTGATTTCCGCTGAATTCTCCCCCATGAATTTACAAAGAAAAATAAAGTCACTATAATACACTCATGGAAAACAGCAGGCGCGGGCATCTTGGGCTGGTCATCCTCACGTTGGCATACCCGCTGACGCATTTCATCGTCCAGTACATCCCCAATCCGTTCGTCCCTTCGGCGGACATCGCGCTGAACATGATCTTCCCCATCCTGGCGGGATATTTCTACGGCCCCATGAGCGGAGCCATGGCAGGCGCCCTCGGCACAGGACTCTCCGCCTGGCTGGGAGCCGACCTGTACGACCTTGCAGCCATCCTTCCGCACACGCTGATGGGCGCAGTCGCGGGCCTGGCAGGGGAATCGCGCGCGCAATTTCCCGCCGCATTCAGCATTCTCATCGGCCACCTGCTCAACATCCTGTCCTACTGGCGCTTCGGCCTGATCGCTTTCGAGCATCTCAACACCCTGCTGCTGGGCCTGCTGACCGAGACCACCATCGACGTGGTCGCCACCGTCCTGTTGATCGTCCTCCTGCAGCGATGGCTCTATCAAGAAAAGGAACTCCGCTGGTGAGGCCGCGTATCACGGTCTCGAACACCGTGGCTACCATCGTGATCGCCGCGTGGATCAGCGTCGCCGCCCTCGGGACCTTCCTGCTGCCTGCTCCCACCAGTGAACTGCGCGAGATGTTCGCCTTCTCGCAAATCATCCCTATCCTCGTGGGGGCTTTTTATTTCGGGCAGGCAGGCGGATTGCTGGTCGCCCTTGTCGCCAGCCTGGTCAGCGGCTCGCTGGTCATCCTCAACATGGACGAGGTCGACACCCTTTTTGTCCAGCGCGTCATGTTCCAGATCATCTCCTTCAACAGCGTGGCCCTGCTCACCAGCTTCCTCTCCGACCAGGAGAAGCTGCACAGGCATCAGGTCACCCAGCAATTGGAACGCATCACCGCCCTGCGCGCTATCGACAAGGCTATCACCTCGAATGCCGACCTGAGTTCCACGCTTTACATCCTGCTCGAAAGCCTGTCGCACCTGCTGGAAGTGGAAGCCGCCGCCATCCTCCTGCGCGATCCCCGCACCGATCAACTGGACCTCAAGGCCAGCCTCGGTTTCTTTGGCGCCTACCCATCCCAGCCTGGCGGCCTGGTGAAGGATGGCGCGACCCGGGCTGCGCGTGAGAAACAGACGGTCCACTACCCCGACCTGGCCGCCCGCGATCCCGCCATCTCGGACCTGGTCCGCGGCAAGGGCGCCATCGCCTATTACGCCGTCCCGTTGATGGCACACGACGAACTCAAGGGAGTGTTGGAGGTCTTCGACCGCGCCTCCCATCCCGACGAAGACTGGCGGAACTACCTCGAAACCCTGGCGGGGCAGGCCGCCATTGCCATCGACCATTCGAAACTGTTGGAGAATCTGCAAACCGCCAACACAGAAATGTCCCAAGCCTACGAAGCCACCCTGCGGGGTTGGTCCCGCGCCCTCGACCTGCGCGACAAGGAGACCGAAGGTCACACCCAGCGCGTGGTGGCGGTCTCGATGCAACTGGCTACGCGCATGGGGATTCAGGGGGAGCAATTGACCGACTTCCAGCGTGGCGCGATCCTGCATGACATCGGCAAAATGGGCGTGCCCGACGAGATCCTGCTCAAGCCTGGTCCGCTCAACGAACAGGAATGGACCGTAATGCACAAGCATCCCATTTACGCCCAGATGCTGCTCTCCCCCATTCAATACCTCGAAAAGGCCCTGCTCATCCCCTACTTCCACCATGAACGCTGGGACGGCAGCGGCTATCCGCTCGGCCTACGCGGAATCGACATCCCGCTCGAAGCCCGTATCTTCGCTGTGGTGGATGTGTGGGACGCACTGCGCTCCGACCGCCCCTACCGCAAGGCCCTCACCGACGAGGAGACTCAGGCCTACCTCCGCGAGCAATCAGGGAAGCAATTCGACCCCGACGTGGTAGACAATTTCCTGAACATGCTCGACGAGCTGCGGAGTCCCGTCAGCTTGATTTCCCCCGAGTAAACCACAAATAGAACGCGCGCCAGACCAGCATTCCAAATGCGGATGTGGACGACAGCACCACCGCAAAGATCGGGATGATCGGTGCGTTGAGAATCAGTCCGCGCAAGACGGCGGCCAGCGGCGCGGCAAAGAGCATCCCCAGCACGGGACGCCAGAGCTGCTTCGGCTCCGACACATTTTCCACGCGGAAGAGTCCCAGCGCGGGCGCCAACACGAACCACGTCAACGAAACGGGAAAGAACGCGGCCGCCATGCGCGGCAGAAAGGATAATCCCGCTTCGCCGTGCGTGGCAAACCCAATCACGGTCACGAGGGCAATGGCGAGCAGGTCGCCAAGAATCAACAGGGTGGTTTTCTTCATGGTTTTATTTTCCAAATAAAAAGGGCGGACAACCGTCCGCCCTGACAAAATCATTCGCCGAATTCTTCCTTGCGCAAGGCGGGGAATAACAACACCTCGCGGATGGAATGTTTGTTCGTCAGCAGCATTACCAGGCGGTCCACGCCCATGCCAAAGCCGCCGTTGGGCGGCATGCCGTAGCGCATGGCACGCAGATAATCCTCGTCCAGCGGATTCTTCTCTTCCTCATCGTCGGTGTAGTCGCGGCCCATATCAAGGAAGCGCTGCTCCTGGTCGAGCGGGTCGTTCAACTCGGTGAAGGCATTGCACAGCTCGAAACCTGCCGCATAGCCCTCGAACCGCTCCACCGTCAGCGGGTCGCCAGGCATGGATTTGGCCAGCGGCGAAATGTCGCGCGGATAGTTATAGAGGAAGGTCGGCTGGATCAGGGTTGGTTCGAGGAACTCACCCAGCAGGAAGTCGATCATCTTGCCGCGCGTCACCTTCGGATCGGGAGTCTTGTTCGGGTGTTTGGCGCGGATGGCCTGAAACAGGTCATCGGCAGTCTTGTGCTCGGCGATGTCGATGCCGCTGGTATCGAGGATACCCTGACGCATCTCCACGCGCCGCCACGGCGGCTTGAAGTCCAGTTCGTATTTGCCGTACGTGACCTTTGTGGTGCCATTGACCTTCTCGGCCACGAAGGCCACCATCCGCTCGGTCAACTCCATGACCTTGAGATAATCTGCGTAAGCCCAATAAAATTCGAGCTGCGTGAACTCGGGGTTGTGCTTGAACGACACGCCCTCATTGCGGAAGTCGCGGCCGATCTCGTAGACGCGCTCCAGGTTGCCGACCAGCAGGCGCTTGAGGTACAACTCGAACGAGATGCGCAGGTACATATCCTGCTCCAACTCGTTGTGATGCGTGATGAACGGACGCGCCGCCGCTCCGCCGTATAGCGGCTGGAGGATGGGCGTTTCCACTTCGAGGAAGTCGTGGCTATCCAGGAATTCGCGCAGCGCCTTGACGATGGTCGCGCGTTTGCGGAAGGTATCGCGCACCTCGGGGTTGACGGCCAGGTCGGCGTAGCGCTGACGGGCACGCAGTTCGGGGTCTTCGAGCGCGGCATAGCGGATCACCGTGCCGTCATCCTGCTTCACGTCCTTGTCGGCAGGCAGCGGGCTGACGGATTTGGCGAGCAGCTTGAAGTCCAGGACCTGCAGGGTGGCTTCGCCCGTCTTGGTGCGCATCATCACACCCGTCGCCTGGATGAAGTCGCCGATGTCGAACATCTTGTCGAAGAAGGCCAGACGCTCCTTGCCAACCTCATTGACACGCAGGAACAACTGTATCTTGCCGCTACCATCTTCGATGTGGGCAAAGGATAGCTTGCCCATCGAGCGCATGGCGCGGATACGTCCCGCCAGCGTGGCCCTGACCTCACGCGCCGAACCCGTCGAAGCGTCTTTCTCGGCAGCCTCGAACTCGGCAATCGCCTGGGCCGAGGTGTGCGTACGTTCGGCGCGGGTCGGATATGCCTCCACACCTTCGGTGCGCAATTCTTCCAATTTCTGCAAGCGGATTTTTTCGAGCGAATTATAGTCTGGCATGAATGAGAACCTTTCTACCCCTTCCCGCTTTCGGCTCCCTCCCTCAAAATCTTTGATTTTGGGGGAGGGTTGGGGTGGGGCCGTCGTCGATATAAAAAAACCTCGCGCCCTAAACAGGTGCGCGAGGCAAGACAGGCGCGCGCCTGTTAGCTGACCTTGACGATCTTCACCTTATACGTGCCGCTGGGCGTCTCGACAGCCACTTCTTCCCCGTGGCGGCGTCCCAGGATGGCCTTGCCAATGGGCGACTCGTTCGAGATTTTGCCTTCGCGCGGGTTGGCCTCGGCCGCGCCCACGATGATGTAGGTTTCGGAGTCGAAACCCTGTTCCTTGATGGTCACCTTGGAACCGATCTGCACCACGCCCGATTTATCCTTGCCGTTCTCCTCGATGACACGAGCGGTGGCAAGAAGCGTCTCCAATTCCTGAATGCGGCCTTCGACAAAGGCCTGTTCATTCTTGGCAGCCTCATACTCGGCGTTTTCGATCAATTCCCCGCCTTCCATGGCCTCATGGAGGCGGCTGGCCACTTCCTGGCGCTTGACGTTGCGCAGGTAGTCCAGTTCATCCTGGAGCTTCTGATAGCCTTCTTTGGTCAGGAAATTGGTTGGCATGCTGACATCCTGCTAAATAGAATTTTGCATCTCTTCTCAGAGATGCAAAGGGTCAACGATTATTTGGTTTCCCAGCGAGCGGGCATACTATATCATGATTCAAAGGCAGAGGCAAGGCTAAACGGCTACTCATGCCTCCACAAGCCGATCCCACCTTTGTCCCGCCAGGAGACGCGGATTGCCTCCAATAGGCCCTCGGGACTCTCGAAAATGGACGAAAGTTGCGATTTATAGGCCTGAATCGCCTCCAGCCACGCCCTGAAGCCTGTTTCCGTGACCGCCTGGAGCGATTCCTTCATCCCAGCCGTGTTCGGGGCCACCTCTTCGGGGTGGTTGAAGGCGTATGGCAGGTCCACGTCATACCAAAGCGGACGCCCCAGTCGCTCCACGGCCCGCCGCACGGTGACGTGGTCCACGTGGCGGCCGACCGAGAACTGGCAGACCACCTGGTCGTCAGGCTGGAGGCGGGCAGAGAGGGCGGCAGCGATCTGGTCAGGCAGGCCCGCCTCCTCGTCGACGGGCGGGTCGAAGACGCCCATCGCGTAGAGCCAGCTTCCGTCGGCGCTGCGGCGGTAGATGCAATCCAAAAAGTCGAGGTGAACGGTTTTGGCGCCCACAATGGCGGCCGCCGCTTCATCTTCGGCGCGGCGCCCGCGGATGGCCTCCTCGGCGGTCGGGAAACCCCACTGATAGTGGAGTACCTGCGCCAGGGGCGAGATGGCCTCCTCGGGCGGGAAGCCGCTCATCATGGTCCAAATCTCCACAGGCTGGCCCGCCTGGGTCTGCTCGTAGATCAAACCGCCGGCCGAAAGCACGGCGTCATCCAAATGAGGGGAAACATAGATCCAACGCATGTCCACATTTTTACCATAAAAATGCAATTCTCCCGCGCCCGACTGCTAGTACACTAAATGAAAGAGGTGTGTTATGCAGGAACGACGGAAACAAGACCGAAAGAATCTGATCGCCTATTCGCAAGTCTTCGACCTGTATGGCGGTATGATGCTAGGCTACCTGGGAGACCTGACCATCTCGGGCGCGATGGTGATCGGTGAGAAGCCCGTGGACGTGGGCACGGAGTTGACCCTGCAACTGGTGGTGCCAGCCCTGGAGCAAGAGACGGTGCGCCGCATCTCCATCCCTGCACGCGTGGCCTGGTGCGAACCCGACGTCAGCCCAAACTTTCATGATATCGGCTTCGAGTTCAAGCAGGTGACCGAGGAGCAAAAAAAGGTCATTGAGGCCATCATGGCCGCCTACGAATTCAGCCACGAAGTGCCGAAATATCCTTATCGGCCCGCAACAAGAAGATAAAAAAGCAGCCCGACGAATGTCGGGCTGCTTTTTTATGCAATCAGTGTTTTTTTATTTCTCTGACTTTGCAGGCTTTTTGCTCGCGGGCTTTTTCGGTGTGGAAGTCTTTGTGGTCGCAGGCTTCTTTGCCACAGACTTTTTCGGCGTCGTTGCCGTTTTCTTTGCAACAGGTTTCTTGGTGGTCACAGACTTTTCGGCTACGGCAGGTTTCTTCGTTGCTTCTGTCTTTTTCACCGTCTCAGCCTTCTTTGACTTGGTTGCTACACTGGTCTTCTCGGCCTTCTTCGGGGCAGCCTTCTTGCGCGGCTTCTTGACTTTCACTTCTTCGACCACTTCCATTTTGCCAGCGAACAATTCATCATACTTGGCCTGGACCGAGTCCACGCCTGCGCCGTTGAGCGTCTGATGTACCTCGGCCCATTGTTCCCCATCCACGAACCACCAATCCATGAAGACGTGGCAGTGATAGGCGGCCAGTTCGGCGTAGATGCCGCGTTCCCAGACCTCGGCGCACGGGCGGATGAATTCCAGGTGCGAGGAGTAATCACGGAAGATGGCGTAACCTTCGCGCGGCAGGCCGAGCGCTTCACCAAGGGTCTTCTGCACCAGTTGGCCCGAGTTCTTGTCCAGCGCGGCGGCAGAGACTTTGATCCAGCCGCGAGTATCGGCGTAGCGATTATGGTAGATGACCAGTCCACGTTCGTCGCCGTGGCGGTTGGAGTAGGCGAAGACGTTCTCGTCCACGCCGCCGTCGGTGGTGTAGAAATCGTAAAGCTGGAAGGCCTCCACTTCGGCGAATAGATAGCGGCGATGCAGCAACGGGAAGATCTTCCACTCGTGGCCGCGGATCAGGCCATCGTCGGGAGTCTCCTCCCATTTCGGCTTGCGGAATTCCATGCCGTACTTCTCGTGGAAGCCTTCGATCTGTCCGTGGCCGAACATGGGTAGGCCAGGCAGCGTGGATAGCACGGTGGCAATGCCGAAGTATTTATCGCCGTTGCCGAACTGCTCGACGGCGGTTTTCTCGTCTGGGTTGTTCATGAAGTTGACATAACGCTTGAGAATCTGCGGATCGAACTCCAGCGTGTTCTTGATGGCCGAGCGGTACTTGGCGTTGTCCTCATCGCGCAGCATGTGCATGAAGGCGGAGTTATAGACGCGGTGCATGCCCAGCGTGCGGACGAAGTAACCTTCCATCAACCAAAAAGCTTCGGCCAGGAGCAGCGTGTCGGGGACTTCGGCGGCGACACGGTCCACGACCTCGCGCCAGAATTCCTCGGGGATGGCGGCGTCAAAGTCGGCTTTGGTCATGCCGTGCTCGGCCCGTGAGGGGATGGCTCCGCCCGCACCTGGTTCGGGAAACCACAGGCGCTGGATGTGTTTCTTGGCCAGCGTCATGGCCGCGTCGAAGCGGATGACGGGGAAGTTGCGCGCCACATGCAGGATGGTCTGGATGACCGCCTCGCGCACCTGGGCTTTGGAATAATCCAATTGGGCGGTGTCATTCCACGGGAAGGACGTGCCGTCGTTGCCGTGATAAATGTAGCGCGTCTCGCCTGAAGAACGGTCATAGCGCTTGAAAACCACAGCAGCGTCCGAATGATTGTAATAATGATCTTCGAGGATGATGCCCGCGCGACCGTCATCGGACAGGTCTTCGGAGTTGAAGGTGTAGCCAGGATAAGGCGGGTTTGGCAGCGACAGGAACCAATCGGGATGCGACATGACCCACTCCGAGTCGATACCCATGTGGTTGGGGACCATGTCCGCAGACAGGCGCAGGCCGCGCTGCCAGGCGCGCGAGCGCAGGTTGTTGAGCGCGTTCCAGCCGCCGAGGTCCTCGGCGATATCATAGCTATGCAGGGAATAGGCCGAGGCCACGGCATCGTGCTGTCCCATGCGCTGTTTGATGCGCTGACTGGCGCGGCTGCGCTCCCACAAGCCGATCAACCACAGGCCCGTGAATCCGCGCTGGGCCAGCAGGTCGAGCTCTTCGTCGGGGACCTGGTCGAGGGTCTGGATCCAGCGTTCGTATTTACGCGAAAGCTGTTCGAGCCAGACGTAGGTATTCTTGGCCATCAACACCAGGCGCGGCATCCAATCGCGGTCGGGGCTGAAGCGTTCGTACTCGGCGTAGTCCGCGCCGCCGTAGGTGGGGACGGGTGCTTCGGGCTTGAAATGACCTGGTCCCGCGTGACGGATGACGTCCTCGCGGATGAAGTCCATACTGCGCAGGATGCGCAAGATAAAACTTTCACCGAGCAGGAAGCCCCAACGGTCGAGGACGAATTGCAATTGACCTTCGAGTGAATAGGGCGAGGCCTTGGCGGGCGCGGTAAGCAGATCGAGCAAGGTCTCACCGCCCCGTTGTGCCGATCCGCTGAAGGGCGGTTGGTGCGAAAGGAAGCGCCCCAGCAGAGTCAGCGCCTTGTCGTATGCGGGGGATTTAAGGGACGAATCGTCGAACAGATCACGATAGGGATGAATGGCGGGATTCTGGTTATTGACGTGGATGAGCAACCATTCCTCGACGGCGATCTGACGGTGCGGACGGCCGTCCGTGACGTCTTCGAGGTACTGGGGCGCGCTGACAACCCCGCCTGCAACGGCCAGGGGCGGGAACTCTTCGATAAAGCGGATTAGGGTCGTGTCAAGCGGCTCGCCCAGACCCGCCTGGATATAACCCAAGGCGCGGGTGAGCAAGCCGGGATTCTGCAACTCATACTGGCGCAGGAGGATGCGCAGAACCTCGTCGAGCAGGGCCATGGCCTGGATATCGGAAGCAGGCACGGGGTCCGCACGATGAGCTGACATCTGCTCTGCAAAACGGCGGGCAGCGGAATAATCCTTGAAGGCGGCGCGACCATCAGGTCTGAAGAAGTCCAGGTCGAATTGATATTTTTGGCGCGCAAAGCGGGAAATGAGCATGGGAACCTCAACGGTTGAATTTCGGCGTCGAACTGGAGGGCCTTACAATCTTAATGATACCCCATTCGTCGAATTCGAGTATACTTTTGGGCAATGCCCGCACTTGACCCACAACTGCTCACATTGACCGGGTTGATCCTCCTGGCGCTGCTCTACCTGCCCGTGCTGATCTTCGCCTTCCAACGCAGCGAAGGACAGGAAGCCAGCGGCGGGTTAGTGGCCGCGTACACATTGATCTCACTCGTGCTGACGGCGGGGGAAGGTTTCTGGCGCAGCGGCCGCCTGCCTAACTTGACCGAACCCATCGTACAAGAGATTCAACTGTACTCGGCCCTTGCGCTGGCCTTCGTGACCATGCTGACCATCCACAGCTTCATGCGCCGCACCAACTGGTGGACCTGGGCGGTAGCGGGAGGGGTCTGGGTTGCGGGCCTGACGGCCCTGCTCGTCAGTATGCCAGGCTTGCCCGAGGTCGTATGGGCCAATGGACAGTGGACGCTTCCACGCGAACGGATGGGGGCGGCTTGGGCGCTGGTGGGCTGGCTGGTGTTCGTGCTGGGGGGCATCATCACGGTGGTGCGGGCCCAACAGCAGACGCGCCAACCTTTGCTTCGCAACCGCCTATCCTACTGGATCATCCTGTATGTTTTTGTCCTGATCAACGATATATTCGTGATCGGCGGGCGGGCCTTGCCTGGCAACCCGCTGCGACTGGGCGCTGCCATCATCCTCGTTTATGTGGCACTGACCCACGACCTGCCCGATGTGCGTCAGATCGTGCGGCGCGTGCTGATTTATCTCATCACGACGCTGTTGATCGTCGCCATTTACATCGCAGGCTTCCTCTTCACACAGACCGCTTTCCGCGCAGTCTCGTACAATCCGCTGTTGATCGGCGCAGGCATCGCACTGGTGTTGTCGCTGGCCTTCACGCCCCTGCTGAGCGCCGTCCGCCGCATGGTGGATCACTGGCTGCGGGCCGACCAGTATGACCCAGGTCACGCCCTGCACGAGTACAGCGAAAGCATCAGCAACATCCTCGAAATGGACCGTCTGGCCACGGTGGCAGTCGGCATCATCATGGAGACCATGCGGGTGGAACGCGGCTTCCTCTTTTTGGTGGACAGCGGCACCACCGACGAAGGCAAGACGCTCTACCGTCTGCGTTCGGCCCGCAGCCAGGCCGAACGCCAGATCATGACCCTGCAAATGGACGATACGGGTCCCATCGCCGCCTACTTCATGCGCGAACAACGTCCCCTGCTCCAATACGACCTGGACCTGCTCCCGGCATATCGGTCGGTGCCTCCGCTCGAACGGGAGTGGTTCCGCCGCCTTGAGACCGAAGTCTACGTGCCGATCTTTGCCAAACGCAAATGGATCGGCCTGCTGGCTTTCGGCGCAAAACTCAGCGGCAACCGCTACACCAACGAGGACCTGGTCACGCTCAGCGCCCTGGCCAACCAGACCGCCGTGGCGCTCGAAAACGCCCGTCTGGTGGACAACCTGATGCGCCTCAACACCGAGCTGCGTCAGGCCCGCCGCGCCCTGGAAAAATCCAACCGCGACCTAGAACGCCTCGACCAGACCAAATCTGATTTCATCAGCATCGCCTCGCACGAACTCCGCACCCCGCTGACGGTCATCAAGGGTTACACCGAGATGCTGATGGAAGATACCAACCTCGACTCGAACTATAAGCCCATTATCAAGGGCATGCACGAGGGCACCCTGCGTCTGCATCAGATCATGGACTCGATGTTCGACATCGCCCAGATCGACTCGCGCGCCATGCAGTTGAACCTGCAAACCGCCAGTCTGTCCACGATGCTGACCGAGGTTTGCACCGAGCAAAACAAGATACTCAAGGAGCGCCAGCAGTCCATCACCATCGACCTGCCCGTGTTGCCCAACGTCAAGGTGGACCCGAATAGCATTCGCAAGGTGTTCCAGCACCTGATCGCCAACGCCGTCAAATTCACGCCCAACCAGGGCAGGATCATCATCACGGCGCACACCGTCAGCCCGAATGCGGGTGAACTGCCCAACGGCGGCGTGGAGATCGTGGTCACCGATACGGGCGTGGGCGTGGACCCGAACATGCGCGAGATCATCTTCACCAAGTTCTACCAACCCGGGCAGCTCACCAAACATTCCACCAGCAAGACGCGCTTCAAAGGCGGCGGCTCGGGGCTGGGATTGGCGCTCTCGAAAGGCATCGTCGAGGCGCACGGCGGACGCATCTGGGTGGAAAGCCCGGGCTACGACGAGATCAACTTCCCAGGCAGCCACTTCCACGTGCTGCTTCCGCTGACCAAGCGTGAGGAAAGTTCCACGATCCCGATGGCCCGCGCCGTAAAAGTCAAGATCGAATAGCAAAAAACCGCCAGTTGCGCTGGCGGTTTTTTCTTCGAAAGATATATCCTATTAGCCTACTCAGGATGATGTCACAGGCGTAAACGCCTCCACGATCTCATCCACGGCGCGGCGAACAGGTTCACTCAACGTCTCGCCCACCTCGTTTTGCGCAGGCTGGATTCCCAGCACCTGCACGGTGCAGCCCAGGTCCAGTTCGACGAACTCCGCCAGGATCGAGAGCGGAAGGCTGTGACTGGACGCGCTCATGCCATCGATGGTGTTCAACTCGATCCAGCGAATCGAGCCAGGCGGCTCATCCATGTGGGCGGCGTCGAGGAAGATGACCACCTCGGGCTGGAATTTGCGCAGGGCCGCGGTGACATTCTCGGGGGCGGGTCCGCCTTCGAGCGCGAGGAAGTGATCGGAGGTCAGTCCGCGCGCGATGATCTCACGCACGGCCACCAGCCCCGCCGAGTCATCTCCGCGCAGATCGTTGCCCACACCCACCAGGCAGGTGCGGGGCGGAATGAAACGATTACTCTGGTTTGGCGGGCTCGGCTTTATTTCCAGAAAACTTTGCCAGGAGGGTATCGATGTCTTCGTCGCGTCCATACAACACCTCAAAGGCCTCTTTGTTCAAGGCAGCCAGTTCCCAGTCCTCGTTGGACATGCCCATGCATTTGAACTTGCAGGACTGGATACACTGGCCGCAGTAAGTGCAACGGTCCACGTGATAACGGGCTACAAACTTCTTAGCGGCACGGTCGAGAATGACGATCTCCAGCGCGTCGGAGGGGCAATCCTTGGAGCACAGGTTGCAACCCGTGCACTTGGCGGGATCGTAGAATAGCTTCCCACGGAAGCGCTCCGCCACTTCGGGCCGCTCGAACGGATACTGCTCCGTGACGGGCTTGGAGAAAAACGAGGTCAGCAGGTCTTTGAACATCGAGCCGATTTTCATGACGGCCTCCTATTTCAACACGATCAGCGCCAGGATTTGCAGGAGAGCCAGGATGGCGCCCGCGCGCCACCACATGCCCACGGTCTGGTCGATGCGCAATCGGACCAACACTGATTGCAGGAAAGCCATCACCAGCAACAGGCCGAGGGTCTTGGCGAGGAAGATCAGCGGATTGCCGAGTCCGCCCAGGTAGAAGGCCGTGACCAGGGTTACACCAACCACCATCTCGACCGACTTGCCAATGTGGAAAAGGGCCAGGCCGCGCCCCGAATACTCGGTCAGCGCGCCCGCCACGATTTCGGTCTCCGCCTCGGGGGCATCGAAGGGAGGCAACTCCAACTTGCCCATCAGACCGATCAGGGCGATGACAAAACCCACGGGCTGCAGGACGATCATCCAATGAGTCTCGGTGTAGGCCACGATCTTGCTTATCTGCCAGGAGTCGGCTGCCATGGCGGGACCAAGCAGGGCCAGCAGGAAGGGCGCTTCGTAGGCGAAGAGCTGCGTGAGGGTGCGCGTCGCACCGACGATGGAGAAGCGGCTGTCGGAGTTCCAGCCCGCCAGGCCCGTACACATGGTCAACAGCGAGAGCAGGTAAAGGGTGACGATCAGGTCGCCTGGGAAGGAATGCGCGGGCTGCAGGCCGAAGATCGGCACGTACAGGGCGGCCGTCAGCGCGCCCGCCAGGGCTACGACGGGCAGGCCAAAGAACAGGGCCCGGTTGACGCCCAACGGCTGAATCTCTTCCTTGGAGATCAATTTGATCGTGTCAGCCAGCGGCTGGAACCAGCGCGGTCCGATGCGGTTCTGGAAGCGCGCCACCAGTTTGCGGTCGGCCCACTCGTACAGCATCCCGCCCAAGATCAGGCTGATGCCCGCAGGGAAGAACATGATGGAGGTAATCGCGAGGACAGTTTCCATGTTTATCGGCTCTTATATTTCTCGATTCCATACGCGCGCAACTGCGCCCAGGTCATCGTCTGACTGTCATCCTTGCGGCGGACGGTGACCATGCGGTCGTTGCACGAGAAGCACGGATCCATGCCCGCGATCATCATCGGCACGTCGGCCAGTTGATGACCGACCGCCTTATTCAGCACAGACGTCCAGTTGCACAGGCTGGGGGTGCGGATCTTGAGGCGCGTGGGACTTTCACCGCCTTCGCTCTTGATGAAATAGAAGGCCTCTCCACGCGGTGCCTCCACGCGGCTGACAGTCTCACCCGCAGGGACCTTGCGCGGGAAACGGACGGCCAACTCGCCCGCGGGCAGGTTATCCACGATGGTGCGGATGGTGAAGCACGAGACCAGCAATTCCTTCAAGCGGACCACGAACTTGGCTTCCAGGTCGCCGCGCTCGTCGGTGATCAGGCTGACGGGGTATTTGCTATAGGCGCCGTAGGGCGCATCCACGCGGACATCGCGTTCGAGGCCCGAGGCGCGGGCGGTCGGTCCCAAAGCGCCGTACAGGATGGCTTCGTCGCGGCTCATGGTGCCGATGCCGCGCGTGCGCTGCAGGAACATCGCGTCCGAGGTGACCACGTCGAGGTAATAGCGGATGCGTTCTTCGAGGTAATCCATCGCCTTGCGAACCGACTTGGATTGCTCCAGACCAACATCCTGCTTCACGCCGCCCAGGATGCTGATCGAGTAATTGACGCGGTTGCCCGTCAGTTCTTCGAGCAGACTCATGACGGTCTCGCGGTCGCGCCACGAGTACATGAACAGCGTGTCGAAGCCCGCTTCGTGCGCCGCGACTCCCAGCCACAACAAGTGACTGTGGATGCGCTCCAGCCCCGCCACCAGTTCGCGGATGGCCAGCGCGCGCATGGGCACTTCGACCTGCGCCAGTTTCTCCGCGCCCTGGGCATAGGCGCTGGTATGCGTGTGCGAGCAGATGCCGCAGATGCGTTCGAGCAGGTACAGGTTCTGAATCCAGTTGCGCTGCTCGGTGGCCTTTTCGATTCCGCGATGGACGTAACCCAGGCGCATGCGCGCACCTGTGATGATCTCACCGTCCACGGCAAACTCGAAGTGACCAGGCTCCTTGAGGGCGGGATGCTGCGGGCCAATCGGGACGATGAACTTGTTTCCCATCCGTCCCTGATCGGGAACCTTGGGGATATCCCGCTCGACAGGCGCGGCGTCTTCGATCTTGAAATCCCTGCGATTGGGAAAGACACCTTCGGGCCAGTCATCGGGCAGGAAGAGATGGGTCGGGTCGGGGGTGCCGACCACGATCACACCGAGCATCTCGCTCAACTCGCGCTCGTAAAACGAGGCCACAGGGACCTGATCAGCCACAGAGTCGATCTCGGGCTGACCCTCGCGCGGCAGACGCACGCGCAGGGACGTCACCGCCGCGGCATCGCAGAAGTGATAGAGCGCTTCGAGTTGACCCGCATCAGGCCCGAGGTCCATGCCCGTGATGGCGGAGAGGTATCCCCAGTTCGCGGACTTCATGGCGGCGGTGGCCTTGGTCAGGTCCGCGGCGTCGATGACGACATCCACACGATTGGCTTCGGGGGTGAGGGTCTCCTTGGCAAAAGGCGCCAAAATCTCCTTGGCGCGTTGGAGGCGTGCTTCGGTGTTCATGCTTGCTCTCCCAGTTGGGGTTTGATCGGTTCGGGGCGGGTGCCGTTCTTGAGATGAGTCAACAGTTTGACGACGCCGTCGATGATGGCTTCGGGGCGCGGCGGACAGCCAGGGATGTAGGCGTCCACGGGCAGGACTTCGTCGATGTGGCCGACGATGTTGTAGCAGCCCGCGAAGGTGCCGCCCGAGATGCCGCATGAGCCGACGGCCACTACGAACTTGGGCTCGGGCATCTGCTCGTAGATGCGCAGCAGGCGACTGCGCGCCTGACGCGTGACGGGTCCCGTACAGATGAGCACGTCCGCGTGGCGAGGACTGCCCTTAAGCTTGATGCCGAAGCGCTCGATGTCGTAATACGGCGTGAGCGTAGCCAGGATCTCGATGTCGCAGCCGTTACAGGAACCGCTGTTGAAGTGGATGATCCACGGCGAGTTGACCCGCGCCCAGGTGGTGATACCCGACACGACTTTGTTGATCAGGTTTGGAGTTGCGATCATGATTACATCTCATTTCTGGTGGTTTCGATACGCCCTTCGCTCCGCTCAGGGCTACTCAACCAACCATTCAACCTTATCCAAGGATCAAGGCGATCAGCGCCAGGATCAACCCGCCGATATACACACCTGTAAACGGCGAGAAACCACTGGTACCAATCATCAGCACGCCCAGGTGCAGCACGGCAAAGAACAGGGCCACCTTGAAAAACGGACGGTAGCCAGGCGCGGCGGGCTGGGCGTCATGTTCCTCGCCGCCCGCGTAGCGCTCGCGTTTGCCTGCGGCCGCCTTGCCGCGTACCGCCACCGCGCGCCCGACCAGCGAAAGGATCGCGACCAGCGCCATATAAAAGGTGAAGGCGATGACAGGAGAGAGAATTAAATCAGACATGTCTTCACCATCCTATTGGAAGATACTCATCAGCGCGGCGCCCGCAGGCTCGGTCAGCCAGTTCATCAGCGACGGGAACAGGCCGATTACCACCACGGCCAGCGCCATCAGCAACAACGGCAACTGCATGGTCCAATGGATGGTATCCGAGCCTTTCTTCACCGAAGTGGCGGTCACACGTCGATACATGCGGTTGACCAGCGGCGCATAGTAGGCCAGCGAGATTACGCTGTTCACGGCCGCAAAGATCACAAAGCCCATCAACCAGCCGTTTCCGCTCTGGAAGCCTGCCACGAAGATCTGCCACTTGGACATGAAGCCCGCCAGCGGAGGAAGTCCACCGAGGGCCAACAGTGCGATGCTCAACGAAAGCGCCACCCACGGATAACGGGTGGAGATGCCGTTCAGGTCATGCGCCACCAGCGGACGGTGGATGCCCTGCTCGTGGAACAGCGCGTACATCACCGCGCCCACCGCAAGGAAGGCCAGTCCCTTCATCAGCATGTGCGTGAAGAGATGGAAGGCCGCGCCCTGCGCGCCAGCAGGTTGTCCGCTGACCAGGGCAATGCCCAGGCCCATCAGGATGTAACCGATGTGGCTCAGGCTGGAGAAGGCCAGCATGCGCTTGACCTGCGACTGTTGCAGCGCCAGCAGGTTGCCGTACAACATGTTCAAGGCGCCGAAGGCCAGCAGCAGCCAGCCCCAGGAAAGCGCGAAACCCGTCAGCGTGGAGAGGGCGCGCAGCATGGCTACCAGGCCCGCTTCGATGACCACGCCCGAGAGCATGGCGCTGATTCCGCTCGGGGCCTGCGAATGGGCGTCGGGCAGCCAGGTGTGCAGCGGTACCATCGCCACCTTCACACCGAAGCCGATGAAGAACAGCGCGCCCGCGGCCAGCAATCCCAGCTTGTTGAGTTCCATCGTGCCGACCATCAAGCGGATCTGGTCCATGTCGAGGGTGCCTGTCTGCGCCAGCACCAGCGCGATGCCCAGCAAAGCCAGCGCGGATCCGACCGCGCTCTGCACCACGTACTTCATGCCCGCTTCGAGCGAACCAGGCTGTTCGCGATAGAAGGCCACCAACAGGTACGACGAAACCGCCATCGCTTCGAACCAGACCCACAGGTTGAACAGGTCGTTGGCGCAGCCCAGGCCGATCATCAGGCCGATCATGGCCAGCAGCATGGCGTAATATTTTTCTTCGCCGAAATCGCCCGCCATATAGCGACCTGAGAACAGGATCGCCAGCGTGCCAAGCGTCAGCACCATCGCGGCCAGCAGGAAGCTGATACCATCCAGTTGCAGCCAGATGCTCTCGATATTGAAGAACATGCGGTTGCCACGCGCCTGGAATTCCAGCCACAAATTGATGAACGGGAACCAGGTCGCCGCCACGGCCAGCAGAGCCAGCAGGCGCACGATCCAACCCTGACGGGTCAACACCTGGGCGCGCGTGGTCAGTCGCCCAAAGAGATACACCACAGGCGACGACACCAGCGGGATCCCGACCAACAAAGTAAACATGGGAACGTTCATGACGCACTCCACAATAAAATTCCCAGCACCACCACCAAAGCGCCGATGATGCCGACCACGTTCCAGTTCATCTCGCCCGTCTGGGTCTTCTGCATCGCCGAGGCGGATTGGGACATGAGTTTGACGACCTGCTGATTCAACCAATCCAGGCCAAAGCTCTCGCGGCTGAGTGCTTCCAGCGCCGCGGGTACGGGACCCGTCGCCTGCTTCCTGACCATCCAACTGATCGCCAGCCCCAGCGCCACTACGCCCAACGCGATGTAGGTGGCGGGCGCAAGGAAGATTTCCTCGGCCAGCGTGTCCAGTGTCAACACGTGGAATTCATGGAACGGCAGGGTCCGTTCGAGCAGCGAGGAGAAAGGACCCGCCAGCAGCCAGGTGGTCAGCGAACCAACCGCCAGAATGCCGAGTGAGACCTTCATGGCCGTGCCCGCGTCATGCGCGTGCAGGGCCTCGCGCGGCTCGCCGAAGAAGACCATCCAGGTCATGCGCAGGGTGTAGAAAGCCGTCAGGCCCGCGCCGATCAACATGCCGATGTGGGCCCACAGCGGCGTGTGCAGCAAACCCTCTTCGAGGATAAGTTCCTTGCTCCAGAAGCCGTTCATGATGGGCAGGCCCGCCAGCGCCAGCGCGCCGAGAATGAAGACATTGCGCACGAAGGGCATCTGCTTGCCGAGGCCGCCCATGCGGCGCATGTCACGCGTGCCCGCGCTGTGGATGACCGAGCCCGCCGCCAGGAACAGCAAGGCCTTGAAGACCGCGTGGCTCAGGAGATGGAACTGGCTGGCGAAGATTCCGCCCGCGCCGATGGCGTAGACCATGTAGCCCAACTGGCTGACGGTCGAGTAGGCCAGCGCACGCTTGAGGTCCATGGCAGTCAGCGCCATAACGGCTGTAATAAGCGCCGAGATCATGCCCACCAGCATCACCGCGAAGGTCCAGCCAGGGACGTGTTCGAAGACAGGGTAAAAACGAGCGAGAAGATACACGCCCGCGTTGACCATCGTGGCCGCGTGGATCAGGGCGCTGATGGGCGTCGGCGCTTCCATCGCGTCGGGCAGCCAGGTGTGGAACGGGAACTGCGCCGACTTAGCCGCCGCCGCCAGCAGGAAACCAAAACCCATCACGGCCAGCAGGTTCGGGGTCAGCTCGGAGAAGCGGGCCAACAGGTCGGGGATCTGATAGGTGCCCAAAGTCCCAAACACGGTCAGGGCACCCGCCAGGAGTCCCACGCCGCCAAACTGGGTGATGATGAGCGCCTTCATGCCGCCCGCCACCGCCTTGGGGTCGTCGTTGTAGAACGAGATCAGCGCGTACGAGCACAGCGCCGTAATTTCCCAGAAGAAGAACAGGAAGAGCAAATTGCTGGTCAACACCAGGCCCGTCATCGCGCCGATGAAGAGCAGCACAAAAGTGTAGAAGCGGCCCAGTTGATGCTCGCCGTGCATGTAATCGACGGCGAAGAGCACAGCCAGCGAACCGACCACACAGGCGATGGCCGCCAGCGCCACGGACAGGCCGTCGGCAATGAAAGTCAGCTCGCCGAAGAGCTTGCCCATCGGCAGGGAAAACGCCACGTCGCTGGAGGCCTGCGGGATGAGGATCAGCGAAACGATGCCAGCCAGCACAGAAAAAGAGACAGCCAGCCCGTGTTGCCATTTCGGACGGCTGTCCCCGACGCGCCAGACTACGAGCGCGCCCAACCAGGGGACGAGGATCAAAGAAGGAACAAGAAGGCCAGTCATCCTAACCTCGCAGGGAAGAGATCTTCGGGATGTCGAGCGTACCGAAGCGGATGCGTACCTGCACTGCCAGCGCCAGCGCCACCACGGCCACGATTGTGTCGGCCACGATAATCGTCGCCGCCACGCTCTCGCCGATGCCAGGATGTCCGCTGACATTACCCGCCACCACGAAGGCCAGCACCACCGATTTGACCAGCAGTTGCAGCACCACCACGATCTTGATCAGGTTGCGGGTGATGAGCAGACCGTACAGCCCAACACCGAGCAGGCAGGCCACAGTGACAATCAACACATTGAACAAAGTCATGATTAGACCTCCGACTTGGGGGCCAGTTCGGGCTTGTGCAGACCCGCTTCCTGGTGAGCGATCACCGCGCTGACAGATTCCAGCACCTCGGGTTCGATCTCGTCCTCGGTGACGGTCTGGCTCTCGGTCAACAGACCGAGGATGCCCAGCACGCCCGAGAAGATCAACACGATCTGAATCCACACGTCGAGGGCGCGCTGTTTCCAGAGCACGTCCACCAGCAACAGGTCACGCGTGGCCTGCGGGAGCGGCAGCATCGGCAGCGTCATCCAGCCGACCAGCCCCGCCGCCGCAACCACCAGCACGAAGGCCAACGGCTTGGGAATGTACGAGGGCGGGTCCTGCGTGTCCTCGCCCACCATGCTCAGGGCGTAGACCAGCAGCACGGTCACCAAGCCCGCGCCCACGCTCAACTCGATCACGGCCACTTCGGTCGCGCCGAGCAGGAACAACATCACCGAGACCAGCGCGCTGACCACGGCCAGGTACAGCGCGGAAGCCAGCAAACGCGGCGACCGCACTGCCTTGTATGCGCAAAATACCGCGCCCAAACTTAGAAGTACGTACGGGACGATTTCCATTTGTATAGACTCTCCATCATTCCACTGATAAGTCTAGTCGTGTTATTCCCCCTTGTTATGTGAAAATAATCACAAAATGTCATGCTGTCCTTCCTGATATTTGTTACATCAATGGTCGTCAATAAGTCGAGATAATGGAAGGGATGCCTGACTATTAGGAGGAACAAAAAAGCCAGAGAATGGCCTCTCTGGCTTCAAGGTCATGCCCAGCCCGTTATTTTCGTCGCGGGATCAACCCACCCAGAAGCGCAACCAAAATCCCCGCGAAAAACAGGAAAAACTTGGCCGAGGCACAGCCCGCCGCCACCCCAGGCCAGGGATCGGAGGGCCCGTTCGAGAGGATTTTCCACAGTGCGACGTTTTCCACCGCGTCGAAGGCGGCCGCAGCAAACGCCCCCCAGCCTGCCACCGCGCCCAGGGATTTCAGCCAGCCCGCGTGACGTCCTGCCGCGAGCAGGGACGCGAGTGCAATCGCCATCGCGTAGACGGGCATGAACAGGTAGTCGAAGCCCAGGCCGAAGGCGGCCTTCAGGCGCGCGGCCTCATCCCAGGTTTTCAGGATGTCGGCCGCGTTCTTCGTGCTGCCCGCCAACTCGTAGGCGACGATTCCGCCTGGCACGTCGATGAAGCGGAAGATCACGAAAATCAATACCGTCGCCGCCAGGAAAAATATAAAGAGCGGCTTTCGCAGCGAACCGGGAACAAACTCGAGCGGATGTCTCATGGCAATTCCTGACAAACGCAGGGGCTATCCTTCCAGCGTCTTCCGAAACACGCGATAATTCTTGTATTCCACGCCGTTCAGGTTCCTCAGGTCGGCGCGCATCTGCTCCGCGGACTCGGCCACCTGGGTCATCTCCACGTGACTGAACTGGCGGAATTCCAGCAGGGTGCGCCCCATCTCGGAGTACAGCAGCGCGTTGCCGCCCTTGCCGTGATACTCGGGCAGGATGCCCATGCCATTGACCGCCACGGTGCGGGTACGGCGCATCTCCAGCAGCAGGTCCGCCAGCGTGAACGGATTCAGCTTGCCCCTGGCGCGCTGCAGGGCCGCCGACACGTCGTGGAAGGCGAACAGGAAGCCGACCGCTTCGTCGCCGTGGGTGACGATCTTGATCAGGCGGTGGTCGGCCACGGTCAGGATGTTCTCGACCACAAAGTCGATCTCGCGCTTGGTGAACGGGAAATATTCCCAGTTGTTGACGAAGGCTTTGTTATAGGCTTCCCCAATCTTGTCCGCCCAGCCGACCAATTCCTTTTTACTCTTGAACTTCTTGACCGCCAGCCCGCTGCGCTCGGCGGCACGGCGCGCGATGCGCTCCACCCGCTCGGGGATCTGGAACTTATCGGCGGGCAGGTAGCAGGAGACGAAGTCTACTTCCTTGACGAAGCCCTGCGCCTCGATCAGCTCCTGATAATAGGGATAGTTATAGGCGAGCATGGTCATGGTCTGGCGATGCTCGAAGCCGAGCACCTGGATGCCGTACCCATCCAGCGGACCCATGCCCTTCGGCCCGACGGCGCAATCCAGCCCGCGCGTTTTGGCCCACTCGAAGACGGTGTTGAACAAAGCCGCGGCGGCCTCGGGGTCGTTCTCGCACTCGAAGAAGTAGAAGTTGGCTTCCTTCGCGTGATGATACTGATTGAAGGGACGATTCTCGATGGCGGCGATGCGGCCCACATCGCGACCGTCACGCACGGCCAGGAAGAACTCCACGTCGGAATGCTCGTAAAAGGGATGCTTCTGCGGGTTGAGCTGGTTGTACGCGTCCAGGTTGAGCGGCGGCACCCACTGCGGACAGTCTCGATACAGGCGATGCGGAAGTTCCACAAAACGGCGCACCTGGGCTTTATTGGCGGTATCTACCTTTTCGATGCTAAGCATGAGACGACTCCCTGGAGCAAAGATAAGTTCGGGTTTAAGTATATAACAGAAACCGCGCGAAGAGGTCGCCTTATTATCTATTCGGAAAGACCGTGTACCGCAACGCCCGCCAACATCTATGACCGAAGACAGTGGAGTAAAATCCTTGCATGCCTTCACGAAGAACAACGCCCAAGGGGTATCAACTTGCTCACGAACTTCGCAAGGAACCCACGCCCGCAGAATCAAAATTGTGGGCATACCTTCGCGGAGACCAGTTGGGCGTAAATTTTAGAAGGCAACATGCCATTGGCAAGTATGTCCCCGATTTCTGCTGCATTAAGAGGAAACTCATCATCGAATTGGACGGCAGCCAGCACCTGGAGCAGGAAACGTATGACGCCGAAAGAACTGAATATTTTAGATCTTTGGGTTACAGGGTCATCCGTTTCTGGAATCATGAGGTGATGAACGATATCAACGGGGTCATTCGAGCAATCCAAATGGCGCTGGAAGATCACCCCCACCCTCCTCCCCCAAATGCGACAAGTTAACTATTCTTGTCAACAGAAGTAGTCAAGTCGCATTTGGGGGAGGTGCCCCGCCGAAGGCAGGGGCGGAGGGGGTTGCTCACCTGTTGGCGCAGGAAGGATTCATGTATTGCCTTTCAAACTCATAAGCACTCAGATATTCTTCACCAGCATCGCCTTACTCTCTCCTTTTGCCTACACGACGCACAATTCATGCAACTTGTCACCCAAATCCCCTCACGCCTGTAATGATGAAGAAAACCTCGTCCATGCTATACTTGCCGCATCTCTCTTAAAAGGATACCCGATGTCCTCTTTTGACGAACTCCTGAACCAGTACGCCAAGTTGATCATCCATGTGGGCCTGAACCTGCGCCAGGGTCAGCGTCTGGTCATCAACAACGCCTCCACGCGCGGGGTGCCGCTGTACGCCGCCCCGTTGGTCCGCGCGGTGGCGCGCGAGGCCTATCAGGCGGGCGCCCGCTATGTGGACGTGATCTGGAACGACGAGGAGTTGATCCGCACCCGTGTGCAGTACGCGCCCCAAGGCACCTTCGGCGAGTACTCCGATTCGCACGTCAGCGCCCTGATGGACGTGGTCGAAAAGGGCGACGCCATGTTGACCATCCGCTCGAACAACCCCGACCTGTTGAGCGACCTGGACCCTGAGCGGGTCGGCGCGATGCAGAAGACCCACCTCGAAAAATTCGCCCCCGTGGGGATGGGCGTGACGAGCAACAAGATCAACTGGCTGGTGGTGACCGCCTCCTCGCCCGAGTGGGCCGTCAAGGTCTTCCCCGACCTGCCGCGCGAGCAGGCCTTCGACAAATTGTGGGACGCCATCTTCCAGATCACCCGCTCCGACCGTCCCGACCCCGTGGCGGCATGGGAGGAACACGTCCAGAACCTGCTCAAGCACGCCAATTATCTGACCGCCAAAAGCTACCGCGCCCTGCACTACAAAGCCCCAGGCACCGATCTGACCGTCGGCCTGCCACGCGGACATCGCTGGATCAGCGCCCGCGAGCACGCCCAGAACGGCATCGAGTTCATCGCCAACCTGCCGACCGAGGAGGTCTTCACCCTGCCCCACCGCGACCAGGTGGACGGCGTGGTCAGCGCCTCGATTCCGCTCAGCTACAGCGGCACCCTGCTGGAAGATTTCAGCCTGACCTTCGAGAAGGGCCGCGTGACCAAGGTCAGCGCGAAGAAGGGCGAGGCCACGCTCAAGAAGCTGGTCGAGACCGACGAGGGCGCGTCGCACCTCGGCGAGGTGGCGCTGGTGCCATTCTCGTCGCCCATCTCCCAGCGCGGACACCTCTTCTACGACCCGCTCATCGACGAGAATGCCTCCTGTCACCTGGCGGTGGGACGCGCCTACCGCATCAACCTGGACGGTGCGCAGGACATCACCGACGAGGAGTTCATGCAGCGCGGCGGCAACGTCAGCCTGACGCACGTCGACTTCATGATCGGCTCGAACCAAATGGACATCGACGGCATCCAGGAAGACGGCTCGCGCGAACCCGTCATGCGCAAAGGCGAGTGGGCCTTCGAGGTATAAAACCAATCGCCCTTCGACTGCGCTCAGGGCGAAGAGATATTGATTGAATGACGGTCTCCAGAACTTCTGGAGACCGTTTTTTTATGTCGTTGCGAACCGCCGTTTTCCCTGGTACCGTCCTGAGCGGAGCGACGAGTGTAAGTCGAGGAGCGCAGTCGAAGGACATGGAAGACCATCCAAGCTGTGTAACATCGGTCAATAAATTGAATAAAACAATCGATGATGCTATACTAAACTCGTATTTCATTCCAACTTCTGTCAGGAGACAGCATGAAATCCTCCGAGTTCCAGCAGTCGCTCGAAAAGTACGCGGACGTGATCGTCAAGGTCGGCCTGAACCTGCGCGAGGGCCAGCGCCTGATCATCAATGCGGGCATCACCGATTATCCGCTGGTGCGCGCCGTGACCAAGAGTGCCTACCAGGCGGGCGCACGCGTGGTCACCGTGATGTACGGGGATGAAGAGATCGGCCACATCCGTCTGAAGATGAGTTCACGCGAGGCGCTGAAGGAAGTCCCCAATTGGCTGCTCCAGGCCTACCTGGACCACGCCAAAAAAGGCGACGCCTACCTGGCCATCAGCTCCGATAACCCCGACCTGCTCGGGGACGTGGACCCCGAAGCCATCGCCATCCAGCGCAAGGCGGCAGGCAAGAAGATGATGAAGGTCGCCGAGTACATCATGCGCGACGCGATCAACTGGTGCGTGATCTCGTATCCCGCCGAGGACTGGGCCAAGAAGGTCTTCCCGGGCGTCTCGGGCAAACAGGCCCAGGAGAAATTGTGGGAGGCCATCTTCCAGACCTGCCGCATCGACCAACCCGACCCTGTGGCGGCCTGGCAGGAACACATCGTCAACCTGAAGAAGCGCAGCGAATACCTGAATAACAAACGCTACACTGCCCTGCATTACTCCGCCCCGGGCACCGACCTGACCGTCGGCCTGCCGCGCGGATACCAGTGGCTGGCCGCCCAGAGTCATGCCGAGAACGGAATCAATTTCACCGCCAACCTGCCCACCGAGGAAGTCTTCACCATGCCGCACAAGGACAAGGTGGAGGGCACGGTCAGCTCGTCAAGGCCCTTGGTCATCATGGGCACCACGGTGGAGGATTTCACCCTGACCTTCAAGAAGGGCAAGGTGGTGGACGTCAAAGCCAGGAAGAACGAGGAAACCCTGCGCAAGTTGATCGAAACCGACGAGGGCGGCTCACGCATCGGCGAGGTAGCGCTGGTGCCCGTCAGTTCGCCCATCTCCAAACGCGGGCACCTCTTCTACAACACGCTCTTCGACGAGAACGCCGCCAGCCACATCGCGCTGGGACGCGCCTACCGCTTCACGATGAAGGGCGGCCCGAAGATGAGCGAGGAGGAATTCAATAAGCGCGGCGGCAACTACAGCCTGATCCACACCGACTTCATGGTCGGCTCGGACAAGATGAACATCGACGGCATCCTGTCCGATGGATCGAGCGAACCCATCATGCGCAAGGGCGAGTGGGCCTTCAAGGCCTAGGGGCGACTCACAAACGGAAACAGACAAAAGGTCCCGCCCTAGCGCGGGGCCTTTTCGATGAAGTTGTGCGATAATTATCGTAATCCAACCGAGGAGAACACCTCATGACTCTAAAACCGAAGATGAATCCCGAAGACCTGTTGAAGGCGGAATACGAGTACATCGCCCAGACGGCCTATCAAGCCAACGAGGACCGCGCCCGAGGGGCGTCGTTCTACTTTGTCTCGGTCGGCTCGATCGTGGCCGCCATCCTGGGCACGCAACTCACCGAGGACAATCTACAAGGTGTGGCGCTGGCGTTCTTCTTCCTGTTCATCGTGATGACGGGCCTGGGCGCGCTGACCCTGGCGCAACTGGCACGCCTGCGCGCCGCCTGGCACGAGTCGATACAGGCCATGAACGTGGTGAAGGACTTTTATCTTGAGCACTACCCCGAGTTCGAACCCGCCTTCAAGTGGCGCGTGAAGTCCATCCCGCCGACCGACAAGCCCTACAGCATCGCCAACCTGACCGCCGTGGAAGTGACCCTGCTCGGCGGGCTGACGGCGGGCGCGGCGGTGTATTTTCTGCTGCTCTGGATCGGCGCGGTGAACTGGCTGGGGTTCATCGCGGTGGCAGCGGCTGCGGCCATCGGCTCAGCCAGCCTGTGGGCCTTCTACAAGAAATTGCTGGTGGACGACTAACATGAAAGACACCCTGTTTCACATCCTGCGCGTCATTGCGGCGGGCCTCGTGGCGGGACTTGCCATCGGCGTGGTCGTCGGCCTGTTTGGCTGGGTCTCGGGCTGGAGGTCGGCCCTGGAGTTCAGCAACGGACTCTTCGTGGCGGGCAGCGCCATCATCATCTTCGGCATGCTCAGCGCCTGGGGCGGATTCACCTCCCGCGGCAACTTCGCCCTGACCTATACCCAAACCGCCAGCGACATGTCCCTGGCCGAGCGCGCCAAATGGACGGCCATCGAGGTCATGCGTGGCTATAACGTGGTCGGCACGGGCACGGTAGTCGGCCTGGTGCTGATCGGCCTCTCGGTCCTCGCCTATACTCTTTTTGGATAAGCCCATGCCCCGCGAATATATCGGACAACCGCCCACTGCCTTTCAACGCCGCCCGCATCTGACCCGCGACGAGACCTGGATCCGCGCCTTTTTGAAGGAGGCGCAGGTCGGGCACATCGCCACCTCGGACGGCGGCCAGCCCTTCGTCACGCCCAGCACCTTCTGGTTCGACGAACAGCATCACCAGATCGTCTTTCACTCTAACATCGCAGGCCGCATCCGCTCAAACATCGAGGCCAATCCCAAAGTCTGCCTGGAAGCCAGCGAATTGGGGAAACTCCTGCCCTCCAACGTGGCGATGGAGTTCTCGCTCCAGTATCGCAGCGTGATGGTCTACGGGACCGCGCGTCTCGTGGCTGATCCCGTCGAGGCCAAGCATCTGCTGCATAGCCTGATTACCAAATACTTTCCCACGATGCAGGCGGGGCGGGAATATCGCGAGATCACCGACAAGGAATTGCGCGCCACCTCGGTCTACGTCATCGACATCGAGTCGTGGAGCGGCAAGGAAAACTGGGACGAACGCGCCGAGCAATCGGACGAGTGGCCCGCGCTGAACGAAAAGTGGTTCGAGTAGGACAATTCATCAAGGAGCAGCATCATGGAAGAAAAAGCAGGCGCACAGATCGGTCAACGGGCGTTCATCCAGTCACTGGTCATTTTGTTCGTGTTGATGATGGCAGCGGGCATCCTCACTCGCGTCGTCCCGGCGGGAAGTTACGTCCATATGAATATGGCTGGCCGCCCAGGCATTGATCCTGATTCCTTCCGTTTCATGGATCCGCCCGATTACCCGATCTGGCGTTGGTTCGTCGCGCCGCTCGAGGTCCTCTTCAGCCCCAGCGGGCCGACGGTGGCGATCATCATCATCGTGCTGTTCTTCGCGGGCGGCGCCTTCGCCGTCATGGACAAGACGGGCACCCTGCGCGCCTTCATCGGCCGCATCGTGCGGCGTTTCCGCGACCGCAAGTACCTGCTGTTATGGATGGTCTCGCTGGCCTTCATGTTCCTTGGCGCGACGCTCGGCACCTTCGAGGAAGTAGTGCTACTAGTGCCCGTGATGATCGCGCTCGCCTACTCGCTCGGCTGGGATGCCCTGGTCGGGCTGGGCATGTCGATCCTGGCTACTAACATGGGCTTTTCAGCCGCCATCTCCAACCCGTACACGCTCGGGGTGGCGCAGCAACTGGCGGGACTTCCACTCTTCTCGGGCGCATGGTTCCGCATCTTCATCTTTGCAGCCATCTACCTGATCTTCATGCTGTTCCTCTATGGCTATGCGCGCAAGATCGACAAGGACCCCAAGACGTCACTCGTCCACGGCGAAGACCAATCCGAACGCGCGAAATACAAGAAGGCCGATTCCGCCTTCACCGCCGACAACCCGAAGCAGAACCGCGCCATGACCTTCTTCGGCGTCTTCCTGCTGTTCATCTTCGCCGTCATGTTGATGGGACCCTTCGTCTCGTTCATTTCGGATTACGCCCTGCCGCTGGTCGGCATCCTGTTCCTGATCGGCGGGTTGGGGGCGGGCTTCCTCTCGGGCGCAGGCAGCAAGACCGTCTGGCAGGGTTTATATGAAGGCGTGACCGGCTTGCTCCCCTCCGTGCCGCTGATCCTGATGGCCGCCAGCATCCGCTACATCATCGACAGTGGCGGCGTCACCGACACCATCCTGCATGCCGCTGCCGAGCAGTTCAAGAATCTGGGTGCCTTCCCCGCCGCGCTGGTGGTCTACGGCCTGGCGTTGGGCATCGAGTTCTTCATCGCCTCGGGCTCGGCCAAGGCCTTCCTGATGATGCCCATCGTCCTGCCGCTCGGCGACCTGATCGGCGTCACCCGTCAGACCGCGGTGCTGGCCTACATCTTCGGAGATGGCTTCTCGAACCTGGCTTACCCCACCAACCCCGTGCTGCTCATCAGTCTCGGCCTGACCGTGGTCAGCTATCCAAAGTGGATTCGCTGGACCGCCAAATTATGGCTGTGGGTCATTCTGGCCACCATCGCCTTCCTGGGAATCGCCGTCGCCATCCACTTCGGACCGTTCTAGATTTCTGCATCGGAGTGGGCCTACGGAAGCGACTTCTGCGGAAATAAGAAGATTGCTTCGAGTGAAAGAACATCGCCCTCACAATGACGAAAAGGAACCTCATGGAATTTCTCTTTCCCTCCACCTATGAAGATTCCCGCGCGCGCTTCCGCGTGGACTTCGAGCGGATTCGACCACAATGGACGGATTCCCGCCTCGAGTCGCATCCGCTACAAGCCGACCCCACCCTAAGCATCGACTACGCCTGGGCCGAGCCGTCCAAAAAGCAGAATCTCATCATCGTCTCCACAGGATTACATGGCATCGAAGGCTACGTCGGCTCGGCCATGCTCAAACTCTTCATGGATGAATTCGTGCCGCGCCTCGACCCCGAGAACACGGGCCTGCTGCTGGTGCATGCCATCAATGCGTACGGCATGAAGCATCACCGCCGCTACAACGAAAACAACGTGGACCTGAACCGCAACTTCATCTGGGATGAAGTCTTCGACCCGCAGGTCAATCTCGATTACGAGCCGCTCCGCCCGATGCTAAATCCCGAACGGCCCATCGCCAACCTGTTCGCCAGCGATGCAGCATTCGTCTCCCGCCTGGTTGGGAGCATCGTCAGGCTGGGCATTCTGCGCATCCGCCAGGGCATGTTGAGCGGACAGTACCGCCATCCACGCGGGGTGCAATTCGGCGGACAGGCCACCCAGGAGGGCACGCGGCTGATGCGCGAATTGTTCGATCAGGCCTTCGAGCGGTACGAGCAGATCATCCACCTCGACATGCACACGGGCTACGGTCCGCGCTACCAGATGAGCATGGTCAACTCGTCGCGGGAACCAGCCTCGGGTCCAGAATTGGTGCAGCGATTCCAGTATCCGCTCGTCATGGCGGCCACCCCGTCCGACTTCTACACCACGACAGGCGACATTACCGAGTATCTCTATCAACTGCGCGACGAGAAATACCCCGCGAAGAAACTCTTCGGCACCTGTTTCGAATTCGGGACCTTTGGCGATTCGCTGCCCGCCCAAATCCGCAGTATGCGCATCACCATCCTCGAAAACCGCCTCTGCCAGCACGGCGCGAAATCGGACGGGCTGCGCCAGGCGGTGCGGAAAGAATACGAGGAATTGTTCTATCCCGCCGAGGATAAGTGGCGTGAAAAAACCGTGGCCGATTGCAGACAGGCAACCGAAGGCATCCTGCGCGCGTATACCCTGTTGAAACCGTAATCCCGCCCCGTTCGTGCGGGCAAAAGGACGAATATGAAAAGCCTGTTTGTCGCAATCTACTTTCTGACGATGGTGGTGCAAATCCTCATTCGCGCGCCAATCAGCCAGAGACGCAAGTCGGAAAAGATAAACATACGCCGCATCACCTCGCAGGAGAATCTTCTGCTTGGGCTGCTGTTTGCAGGCATGTTGCTGCTGCCGCTGATCTACAGCGTCACCAACTGGCTGGACTTTGCCAATTACACGCTGCCTGCCTGGGCGGGTTGGCTGGGCGTGGTTGTCATGCTCGGCGCGCTGTTCGTCTTCTGGCGCTCCCACGCCGACCTGGGCCTCAACTGGTCGCCTTCGCTCGAGATCCGTGAGAAGCACACGCTCATCACGAACGGCATCTATGGCGCGATCCGCCACCCGATGTACGCCAGTCAGTGGTTGTGGAGCATTGCTCAGATCCTGCTCATCCAAAACTGGATCGCTGGCCTGATCGGGTTGGCGATTTTTGCCCCGTTCTATCTGCTGCGCGTCCAGGCCGAGGAGCGGCTGATGCTCGATTCCTTCGGTGAGGAATATCAGGCCTACATGCAGCGGACAGGCAGGGTGTTGCCCAAGATTCGATAAAGGAGAATGTCATGTCTGAAAAAATCCACACCGAGGAATTCCGCGTCAACGGCGAGGAACTGCTCGCCAAGGTCAAACAATTGCTGCACGAAGGCAAGATCCGCCGCATTATCATCAAAGACAAGGAAGGCAAGATTGTGATGGAAATCCCGATGACGCTGGGCGTGGTCGGGGCGCTGATCGCACCCCAACTGGCGGCCATCGGCGCCATCGCCGCGCTGGTGACCGAAGCCACCATAGTGGTCGAAAAGGCGGAGTAATTTTCGTCACGCAAGTTCAACAGACCCAGCCTATGGCTGGGTCTGTTTTTTGGCGGCATCAGGCAGAGGGTCCGCACAAAGGATGGTAAGGATATTCATGAAAGGGAAGTGATGTTTTTCCCTGTGCAAAATTCGGGGATTCTGGAATAATAAGGTTAACCATAACATTTTGCAAAGGCAAGCCTTATGTCTCTCCCACAACTGAGTGAAAGCACGGAAATGTATCTCAAGGCGATGGTTGAACTCGGCCTGAGCAACGTCGTATCCATCGGCCGCCTGGCAGAGCGCCTGAACGTGACGCCCGTCTCGGCCAACGAGATGGTGCGACGGCTCGGCGATCAGGGTCTGCTGACCCACACACCCTACAAGGGCGTCTCGCTGACCGACAGGGGTCGCGAGGCGGCCTGCGACGTGGTGCGCCGCCAACGTCTGTGGGAGGTCTTCCTGTACGAGCATTTGCACATCGAGTGGGCTAAGCTATACGAACTGGCCTGTTCCCTGGAACATGCCACCGCCCCCGAAGTGACCGAGGCCCTGGCGGCCTTCCTCGGCGACCCCAAGTTTTGCCCGCGCGGGAATCCCATCCCCGCCGCGGACGGGAGCTTCCAGCCGCTGGACGGACGTCCGCTCAGCACAGCCTCAGTCGGCGAGACTGTGGAGGTGCTGGCCATCAATGCCACGACCACGGATGTGCTCAAGTATTTGCAGGAGCGCGGAATCCTGCCTGGGCAGACGATCCGCGTGCTCGAGGCCGCCCCGCTTCAGGGTCCGCTGACGCTCAAGGTCGGCGAAAAGGAAGTGGCGCTGGGCCTGTCGCTGGCTGAATTTGTGATCGTGAAAAAATAACTAATCAACGCGGTGGTCTCGATTGCGTGCACTCGACCACCGTATCAATCAAGGACTCATCATGACCGAACCCACCCAACTCCATCTGCTCCGCCCGGGCCAGAAGGCCACCATCACGCGTATCGGCGGGAACACCGCCCTGCGCCGCCGTTTCGCCGAAATGGGCATCGTGCGTGGCGAGACCATTTTGATCGAGCGCCACGCGCCGCTGGGCGACCCCGTGGAATATTTCATCAAGGGTTATCACCTGGCCCTGCGCAAAGAGGAAGCCGCGCAGATCGAAGTGCTGCTGCTCGGAGTGGACCATCATGGCTGACCTTACCATCGCGCTGGCGGGCAATCCCAACGCGGGCAAGACCACCATCTTCAACGCGCTGACAGGCTTGCATCAGCACACGGGCAACTGGCCTGGCAAGACGGTCGAGAAGAAAGAAGGCGAGATCGAACTGGGCGACCTGACCATCAACGTCGTGGACCTGCCTGGAACCTACAGCCTCACCGCCTACTCGCCCGAGGAGATCATCGCCCGCGATTACATCATCGAGGAACGGCCCGACGTGGTCATCAACGTGCTGGACGCCACCAACCTTGAACGCAATCTGTACCTGACCGTGCAGATTCTCGAACTGGACGTGCCCGTGGTGCTGGCCCTCAACATGACCGACGACTTGCACAAGGACGGCGCCCGCATCGACTCGGGCGAACTCTCGCGCCTGCTGGGCGGCATCCCCATCGTTTCCACCACCGCCAACCAGGGCAAGGGCATCGACGAATTGATCAACACCGCCATCAAAGCCGCAGGAAAGAATTGACATGACCGTTGCTTCCCGTGAAATTTTCCGCCTCGATTATGGAGGCAAACTTGAACGTCAAATCGCCAGCCTCATGGCGGCCTTCGAGGAAATCCAGTTCGACACAGGCCGTTATCCCAAACGCTGGCTGGCCATCAAACTGCTCGAAGCCGACCCCGACATCCTGGCGCGCGTCCATGCCATGCCCAACGGAGAGCAGGTCATCGCGCGCGCGCAGCAGGGCGCGGAGCATATCAAATCCATGCTCGGCGACGAAGTAGACCTCATCACCGCCGACCATCGCTACGGTTTCATCAACGGCGTGGTGCGTCAGTCGCTGCACCGTCCGCTCATCGACCGCATCACCCTCACCGACCGTATCGACAATATTGTCACGCACAAATGGCTGGGACTGCCCGTCTTCTTCGCCGTGATGTATGTCATCTTCCGTCTGGTGATCGACGTCTCCTCACCCTTCCTGGATTGGACCGACGCCCTCATCACGGGTCCCGTCTCACGCTGGCTCTCGACGCTTCTGGACCTGGCGCTGGCTCCGTTATGGTTGCGTTCCCTGCTCGTCGACGGGATCGTGGCAGGCGTAGGCGGTGTGCTGGTCTTTGTGCCTGGGCTGCTGATCCTGTACTTCTTCCTGGCCCTGCTCGAAGACTCGGGCTACATGTCGCGCGCCGCCTTCGTCATGGACCGTTTCATGCGTGTGGTCGGCCTGCACGGCAAATCCTTCATCCCGATGATTCTCGGTTTCGGCTGCGCCGTGCCTGCGGTGTACGCCACGCGCACCATCGCCTCGCGCCGTGACCGCATCCTGACCGCGCTGCTGGTGCCGCTCATGTCCTGCTCGGCGCGCCTGCCCGTGTACGTGGTCTTCGGGCTGGCCTTCTTCGGTTCGCGCGCGGGGACGGTCATCTGGGCTATGTATGCGCTGGGCATCGTGGTCGCCATGCTGGCGGGCATGGTCTTCACCCGCACCATCCTCAAGCCCGACGTCTCATCCGCGTTCGTGCTGGAGCTGCCGCCCTACCGTCAGCCCGCGCTCAAAAGCGTGCTGATCCATATGTGGGAGAACACGCGCGAATTCGTCCGCAAGGCAGGGACCACCATCCTGTTCGCATCCATCATCATGTGGATTTTGCTCAACCTGCCCTGGGGCGTGACCAATCAGCGCGACTCGTACTTTGGCCGTTTCAGCGCCTCGCTTTCACCCATCTTTGCCCCGCTCGGATTCGGCAACTGGGAGACGGGCGGCGCGCTGGTCTCGGGCTTCATGGCCAAGGAAATCGTGGTCAGCACCATGAGCCAGATCTACGTCGGCGGGGGAAACGCCGCGGCAACG
This sequence comes from uncultured Anaerolineales bacterium, assembly GCA_937928015.1. Taxonomy (GTDB): domain Bacteria; phylum Chloroflexota; class Anaerolineae; order Anaerolineales; family Villigracilaceae; genus JACPVF01. The sequence goes on from CALFXA010000051.1 coordinate 73,870, forward strand.
GAATCCGCCACGATCACGGAAGACCTGGTCGGCATTGGCAAAGGCTTCGTCGACGCGTTGGTCCAATCCGCGAAGATTGCCGCAGACATCATCCCAGGCGTGCACCTCGTGGACGAGAACGCCGCCAGCGAGGATACCGCCTTGAGCACGGAACTCCGCGATCATTTCACGCCGCTCAGCGCCGCATCGCTGCTGGTCTTTGTGCTGCTCTATGTGCCGTGTGTCGCCACTCTGGGCGCGATCAAACAGGAATTCGGAACCTCCTGGGCCGTGACCTCGGCTGTGTATCAAACCGTCGTGGCCTGGATCGCCGCCTTCCTCGTCTATCAGGGCGGCCATCTGCTGGGGCTGGGATAATTCGCCCCGAGCGCAGTCGAAGAGCAAACCAGGATTCTTGAAAATGCTGACGCAACTCACTGAACTATTGGCCTCCAAGGAAAGCGGCCTGAGCCTGGCCGAGATCAGCCGCACGTTGAACGCCCAGCCGTCGGCGGTGATGTCGATGTTGAACCTGCTCGTGCAAAAAGGCCGCCTGATCGAGATCGGCCCCGACGGCGGCTACTGCGCGGGCTGCGGCTCCCAATCGGACTGCAATCTGCTGGCTGCACGCGGAAAACGATATGCGCTGGCGGCACAACCGCAAAACGACCGCTCTACCTGCTACGTAGAAACGGCAAATTAGCATCCCAAAAATTTCACCACGGAGCCGCAGAGAACGCCGAGAAAAAACAAAAAAGCTCTGCGCACTCTGTGCCTCTGCGGTTCGTTTTTTCGTGTTCCTTCGTGGATTTCCATTAACATTGTCTAAACATCTGTCTTTTGGCTTTGACAAATCTCCGCCGCTCTGCTATACTCACGGCGTTTAAGTTGACTTTCACTGCCGTTCGGCAGTTTGTTCGAAACAATCGCATGTGGAGTGGCCCCTCGCGAGTTAGTCGGTAGGGGCTTTTTTTATGTAACGATACTTGAACCTATCCGCCATTTGGCGGTTATTATCCTTTTTAATTGAGGTTAGAAAAACAAATGAGCAAGAAAGAAAAACTGAAGATCATTCCCCTGGGCGGACTTGGGGAAGTGGGCAAGAACATGATGGCCTACGAGTACGGCCGCGACATCATCGTGGTCGACGCGGGCATCATGTTTCCGCACAACGACATGCTGGGCGTGGACTACATCATCCCAGACTACGGCTATTTGATGGACAAGATCGACCGTGTTCGGGCCCTGGTCATTACCCACGGCCACGAAGACCACATCGGCGCCATTCAACACTTCCTCGAAGATGTGCCTGCCCCCGTCTATGCCACGCCTCTCACGCGCGGCCTGATCGAGGGCAAACTGGCCCGCAACGGCGCCAGCAGCAAAGCCGTCATCCACACCATGCAGGCGGGTGACACGCTCCAATTCGGCCCGTTCAAGGTCGAGACCTTCCACGTCTGCCACTCCATCCCCGACGCGGTCGGGCTGGGGATCACTACGCCTGCGGGCCTGGTCGTCCACATGAGCGACTTCAAGTTCGACCACACCCCCGTGGATGGCTGGCCGACTGACTACGCGAAACTGGCAGATTTCGCCAGCCGCGGCGTGGACCTGCTCCTCTCTGACTCAACCAATGCCGAACGCCCGGGCTGGACCCCGTCCGAGATGGTGATCGGCCCCGCCTTCGACAAGGTTATCAACGAGGCACAGGGACGAGTCATCGTGGCGACCTTCGCCTCACTCATCTCGCGCGTCCAACAGGTGGCCGACTCGGCCAAGAAGTTCGGGCGCAAGATGACGCTGGCGGGTCCCAGCATGGTGGACAATGTCAAGATTGCCCGCAAGCTCGGTTATCTCGACATCCCTGACGAGCTGATCGTACCCATCGACCAGGCCCTGCAAATGCAGGACCACAAAGTCGTTATCATGTGCACGGGCTCGCAGGGTGAACCCTCGTCCATCGTGGGACGCCTCTCAGCGGGCACCAATCGCCAGTTCGACCTGAAGACAGGCGACACGGTGGTGCTGTCCTCGCACCCCATCCCTGGCAACGAAGAGACCATCAGCAAGACCATCAACCGCCTGCTGCGCCGTGGCGCGAAGGTGGTATACGACTCCATCGCCCCCGTGCACGTCTCGGGCCACGCCAGCCAAGAGGAGCAGAAATTGCTGCTCAACCTGGTGCGCCCCAAACACTTCATGCCGATCCACGGCGAACTGCGTCAACTGATGCGCCACGCCGAACTAGCCAAGATGGTCGGCGTCGAAGCCGAAAACATCATCGTGACCGAGAACGGTCAGGTGGTGGAACTTTTGGGCGGCAGCATCAAGCTCGGGCAGCGCATCCCTGGCGGATACGTCTTCGTGGACGGCGAGTCCATCGGCGACGTGGACCACGGTGTGATGCGCGAGCGTGAACAACTGGCCCGCGCAGGCATCCTGCTGATCGACCTGAATGTGGACAAATATTCGGGCCGCCTGCTGCATGACCCCGAGGTCATCACGCGCGGCTTCCTCTCCCCCGAGGATGCAGGGCACCTGATCCCCGAGGTGCGCCAGCGGGTGATGGGCATCGTCAATCACAACGGCCTCGACAGCGAGAAGGACATCGCCAGCGCGGTCAAATCGTACCTGCACGAGCAGACAGGCCGCAAGCCGATGGTGTTCGTGACGTTGAGCAAATCGTAACATGTTGTAGGGGCGAGCGGCCGCTCGCCCCTACAATTTTCTGGCAATCTGCCGATCCACCTTGCCCATCGGATAATTTTCCAGTTCGGGGATCGGAACCCATTTTAGGTTGGGACGACGGGGAACGTGGACCGCTTCCGCGCGAACGGCGTGGACCGTGACCTTGAAGTGGGTGTACGCATGTTGGACGACGCCCAGCCCCTCCCCCGCCTGGACCTGGAGCCCGTATCCCGTTTCGACGGCCTGTGCCAACCCCTCTACGGGATCGCCCTCCACAGGCCCGTTGGGAAATTCCCACATCCCGCCCAGCAGCCCTTCGGATGGACGCTGCGCCAGCAAGACTTTCCCATCCCTGACGATCACCGCCGCCGCATGGACCTCATGCGGCGTTTCCTTTTTCGGCTTGAGCACGGGACGCAGTTCCTGCGTGCCTGCCTCACGCGCCGCACATAGCTCCGTCAGCGGGCAGAGCAGGCAGCGCGGATTCTTCGGCAGGCAAATGGTCGCGCCCAGGTCCATGAGCGCCTGGTTATAATCGCCCGCCCGGCCCCTGGGCAGATGCTCCGCCGCCAGGCCCCACAGGATTTTTTCTCCCGCAGGCGAGTCGGCGGGCTCGGTCAGGTCGAAGAGACGCGAAAAGACGCGCCGCAGGTTGCCATCCAGGGTCGGCTCGTCCATGCCGAACGCGATGGACGCAATCGCACCGACGGTGTAGCGCCCGATGCCAGGCAGGCTCCGCAGAGCGTCCAGGTCACGCGGCAATTCGCCGTGGAATTTCTCGGCCACGATCCTGGCCGCCTTGTGCAAGTTGCGGGCGCGGCTGTAATACCCCAATCCTTCCCATTGATTCAAAACCTCCTGCTCCGAGGCTTCGGCCAATGCAATGACCGTCGGGAAACGCGCCATCCACTTCTCGAAATACGGGATGACCGTCTCGACGCGGGTCTGCTGGAGCATAATCTCTGAGATCCACACGGCGTACGGGTCAGAATGTTCGCGCCAGGGCATGGAGCGGGCATTCAAACGGTACCAGGCTAAAAGTCGGGAGGAGAGGTTATCCGTCATCGGTCATAAAACAAACATCCCGCCTCGCGACGGGATGAGAAACAGGCTGGGTCGGGCGTCAGAATTGAAATCCACCGCGGGCAGGGACAACTTTGCAGGTGTAGTTCTTGATGTAGGTGAAGAGCCGATCCTGCAACTGGATCCAATCATTGGAGTCCAGCATGCGGTGGGCATGTGCGACACTCTCGGCCAGCAGGACCACCTGAATCTGCGGATAGGTCCCGTACAGCGTGGCCCAGGCTTCGGTGGGTTGAAAGCCCAGTCGTTGCACACCTGGCACGAACTCCCCGATCACGAACTCGAAATATTCCTGTTCGTGTTCGGGTGCGATATCCCAGGTCATCAGCACTTTGACAGGCATGAAAACATCAACTCTTCTGGTAGTCGAGTGCGACCACATGAGTCTCGCTGGGCAGGCCCGTGCGCGTGACTTTGAGCGAAGGTTGGGCATCGACCTTGCCAAGGCCCATTTCCTTGAGGAACTTGTTGAGCGAGTCGAGCGAGACCTTCACATCGGGCGTGGAATAGTGCATCGGGATGACGATATTCGGTTCGAGCAGGCTGACGACTTCCGCCGCCTTGGCCGCATTCAAACCGCCGCCGCCGCCCACAGGGACGAGTGCCACGTTGACCGTGCCAAGCGCCTCGATCTCGGCCTGCGTGGGGACCTGTTGCAGGTCGCCAAGGTGCGCCACCGTGATGCCGTCATAATCGAAGACGTACAGGGTGTTGCGCGCACCGTTGGAATTCTTCTTCTTGGTCGAAGCGCCGCCGTCGGTCTGGACGCCCGTGATGAACACGCCGCCGATCTCGAACTCGCCCGGTCCCGTGATGGTGTGCGTAATACCCTTGACCGCGTCGATGTTGTTGTGGCCAGGTGCGGCGTGACTGACCGTGACGATCTCCGCCTTGAGTTTGAGCGGTTCGTAGCCAATGGTCTTGCTGTCGAATGGATCGGTCACCAACGTAGCAAAATTGCGCTCAGTGAGCCGAAAGCAGGAATGTCCGTACCAGGTAATTTCCATGAAAGAGCCTCCGAAGGGCATATTATACCCGATGGAGATTGAGAGGCGGGGAACGGAGATTGGGGATTCGAGGGGAGTGGCGTATAATCAGCCAAATTTTTCCAAGGAAACCACAATGCCCAAATCGCGCCTTGTCTCCTACCTGGAAGCCCTTTTCGCCGTCGTCGTGTGGGGCGGATCGTTCATCGCCACCAAGATCGCCGTGGGACAGATGTCCCCGGTAGCCGTGGTCTGGCTCCGTTTCGCCATGGGAATCCCCATCCTGGGCGCGGCCGTATTCCTGCGCAAACAATTCGCCTGGCCCAAGCCCGCCGAGTGGGGGTATTTCGCCCTGTTGGGCTTCCTTGGCATCTCGTTCCATCAGTGGCTGCAATCGAACGGATTGCAGACCGCACAGGCTACCACCACCGCATGGATTGTCTCGACCGCGCCCGTGTTCATCGCCCTGCTGGCCTGGATGATCTTGAAGGAAAGAATCACCCTGGTGCAGGGACTCGGAGTGGGTGTGGCGCTGCTCGGCGTGATCGTGGTGGTCAGCAAGGGCAGCCTGGGGAATTTCTTCGCGGGCCAGTTCGGCGTGATCGGCGATTTCCTGATCTTCATCAGCGCCATCAACTGGGCGGTCTTCTCGATCCTCTCGCGGCGCGGGTTGAAGGAACACCCCTCCACGCGGATGACGTTCTGGGTGATGACCCTCGGCTGGCTGATCACGTCGGTCGCATTCTTCACCCAGGGCGGACCCGCCCAAATTCCGCACCTCGACTCGCGTGGCTGGGTCGCAATGATCTTTTTGGGAATCTTCACCACGGGCCTGGCCTACATCGCCTGGTTCGACGCGCTGGCCACCCTGCCCGCCACACAGACGGGCGCTTTCCTCTACATCGAGCCGCTGACCAGCATGGTCGTGGCCGCGCTCATTCTAGGCGAACAGGTCACCTGGGCTTCGCTGCTGGGTGGAGCGGTCATCCTGCTGGGCGTCTGGCTGGTCAACCAAGAGTAGCGCAGCCATCCGTCACCAACAGACCTCGATTGAGGTCTGTTTTGTTATCAGGCCAGGCGGATTCCATAAGATTTATTTATAACCAAATTTCGAAATAATGCTACACTTGGCTTGGGAACGTCCATCGGCATCTATTCATGCATGAGAAAAAATGACGGAATCTGGACAAAATAGAAAACACCCATCCCAACTCAACGCACAACGCATGGCGGTGGTTGTGGTGACGTGTGCGGCAATGCTATTTCTGTTCGGACTCAATTTGGTTTCCGCCTCTGCGGCGGACCCGTCTGTTCTGATTCTCACCGAAGACGTGCATGTCTATTTGCTGGGGACTTATCTCGAATATCTGGAAGATTCGCAAGGGACTCTCAGCCTGGAACAGGTCCGCTCGGCGGAATATGAGAAAAAATTCAAACGGGGGACACAAGACGTCCTGAACTTCGGGATGACCGACTCGGTCTACTGGCTGCGGCTGCGCGTCCGCAACGATGCGCCCGTCACGACCAAATGGCGGCTCGAACTGAACCGCCCCTCGATGAACACCGTGGTCTTGTATCTTCCCGCAGGGGACCATTCCCAGTACAGCGAAAAGAAAACGGGGTATATCTATCCGTTCTCCACGCGGGATGTGCAAGAGGAATCCTTCGTGTTCAGGCTCCCGCTGCCGCCTCATTCCGAACAGGTCATTTATCTGCAAGTCCGCGACCAGGTCATGGAGCTGCCGCTCCGCATCTGGGAAACGGAGGCCATGGAACAATATGACCAGACCAGCCGCATGCTGATCGGGCTGTCCTTCGGCGCATTGATCATCATGCTCGTCTACAACCTGGTGCTGACCATAATGGTCAAGGACAGGAGTTTCGTCCTCTACTCGTTCTTCCAGATCTCGGTCCTGCTTTTCCTGGCGAACGTCCAATCGTATGCCCAGCATTATCTGTGGCCTGGACAAACCTACTTCAATACCTTCAGCATTCCGTTATTCGTGGAATTAAGTATGATCAGCACGCTTTTATTTGGCGCCGCTTTCCTCAAGATCGAGGAGGCGCCGAAGGTCTGGAAACTTCCCTACTTCATCTTATTGGGAACCCTAACACTGTGCATCCTCCCCACCCCGTTCATCGGGGCGAAGATCCTGGAGGTGATCCTGCCCATCGGGTTGGTCGTGCTGATATACATTCCCATCATGGCGGTCCGCGCCTGGCTGCAGGGATTCAAGCCCGCCCGCTTCTACCTGCTCTCGTGGACCGTCTTCTTTGTGGCAGGGTTCGTCGTCATCCTGGAGCGGATGGGCGCTTTCACCATCGGGCAGCTCATCCCCGAACAGACCCTGCAATTGGGAGCCATCTACATCGTGGCATTCCAATCCATAGCCCTGGCGGACCGCTTCAACCTGTACAAGCAGGAGACCATCAACGCCCAGGCTGCGCTGATGGAAAAACAGCAGGAGACACTGAAGCTGCAAAACGCCCTGACCGAGACGCTCGAATCCGCCCGTGCGGAATTGGAGCAGAAGGTTCAGGAGCGCACCCAGGCCGTCACGGATGTCAACAAGAAACTGGAACTGGAAATCCGAGAGCGCAAGCGCGCCCAACACGCGGCGGAATTACTGGCGCGCATCGACCCGCTGACGGGACTGTTCAACCGTCGGCATTTTTCGCAACTGGCGGAGATGGAGTTCAAGAAGGCGGTCCGCTACAACCTGCCGCTGTCGATCCTGATCTTCGACATCGACCACTTCAAGAACGTCAACGATACCTTCGGGCACCAGATCGGCGACAAGGCGCTCATCCACGTGTCGCATCTCTTCGAACAGAACGCCCGCAAATCGGACGTACTCGCCCGCTACGGCGGCGAGGAGTTCATCGCCCTGCTGCCCAACACGGACTTCCATGAAGCGGAGCGTACCGCCGAACGCCTGCGCCAGACGATCGAGGACGCGGTCATGCTCATCGACGGCCAAAGCGTGTGCCTGACCATCTCCATCGGCGTGGCCAGCAACGTGATCTCGGGCGAGGTCGAGGACCTGGGCCTGCTGCTCAAACAGGCGGACGCGGCCCTGTACGAGGCCAAGAATCACGGGCGGAATCGGGTCATCGCGTTCGAAAGCAAGTAGGATTTTCCGCGTTTCGTTGTAGAATTAATCCAAAACTGTCGTTGTGCGCGAAGCGAAGCAACCTCCACCAGTATAGGGAACTCCATGAAAGTCTTTCTCAGTTCCACTTACATTGACTTGATTGAATATCGAAAAGCAGCCAAAGACGCTTTGGAGAGACTTGGACAGCAAGTCGGCGGCATGGAAATTTTCGGCGCGCGCGACGAAGAGCCAAAAAAAGTTGCATTGAAAGAAATCGAGAAATGCCAATTGGTCATCGGGATTTACGCCCATCGCTACGGCAGCATTTTAGACGGCGACGAACTATCCATTACCGAACAGGAATTTTTGCACGCCAAAGAAAAAGAAATTCCCGTCTTTTGTTTTCTCGTAGACGAAGACCAACTTTGGCCGCCGAAGATGATAGAAAAAGATTCTGCCAAGATCAAAAAGTTGGAAGAATTCAAAGCAAAAGTGCTAAAGAAAAAAACGGTCGAATTTTTCACCACGCCAGATAATTTGGCAAAAAAAGTTGTCACGGCGGTTCACAACCATTTCGAAGAACTCAAAGCCGCAGAAGAGGCGCGGCAGGCCGAAATCAATGTTCATATCGGTGGCAATGTGGTGGGCGGCAACATTGTTATTGGAAATCAAAA
>CALFXA010000052.1 GCA_937928015.1 uncultured Anaerolineales bacterium
TACGGCGACCACCGAGATCTACACTCTTTCCCCACACGACGCTCTTCCGATCTCATACACGCCGTTTTGCGTGAATGTCTTCGAGGGATTCTGGCGCTGGGGCCTGTTGACCATCATCTGGGGTCTGGCACTGATCGGAATTACGGTCAAGATCTTCGTCATCCGCGCGCCGCGCTGGGTCAACGCGGGAATCTATCTCATCATGGGCTGGCTGTGTGTCGCGGCCATCGGACAGATGGCATTACTGCCCAGTTGGGTGCTGGCATGGATGATTGCTGGCGGCGTGATCTACACCCTGGGCGCCATCGTCTACATGACCAAGATCTTCAACTTCGTGCCTGGTGTGTTCGGCTTCCACGAGGTATGGCACATCTTTGTGCTGCTGGCCGCCGCCGCGCACTTCGTGGCAGTGCTGGGCGTGGCGCTATAGAATCACAGCCTCCCTAATTTTGGGAGGCATTTTTATTTCAAGCCCCGAAAAAAATGCTATTAACGACATAAATACATCGAGGTCATCCATGATGAACAACCTGCAAGCCACGCTCCTATTTCCCGTCCGCGACGCGGACGCCCGCAAACAATGGCTAATTGCTTCCGCCATCATACTGGCGGGATTCGTCATTCCTATTCTGCCGATGCTGGTGGTGATGGGCTATGGTGTAAAGATCATGCGCCAGGTCATCCACGAAGGCCGCGAACCCTCCATGCCCGAGTGGCAGGGCAGTGACTGGGGCGTGCTGCTCCAGGACGGCTTCCGCTTGTGGGCCGTGCGGCTGGTTTATACCTTGCCTCTGATGCTGCTGATGGGCTGCGGGTTTATCGCCCTATTTTCAGGGGCAGGGCTGCTCGCCTCCTCCTCGGATAGCAATATCCCCCCTGCCCTGGGCGGACTGGCCATGATTGCGGGGATGGGCTCTATCATGCTGATTGGCATTCTGGCCCTGCCGCTGGGCATCGTCCTCGGTGCAGTGGAATCTCACGCCGTAGCGCAAGGGACTTTCCAGGCGGTCTTCGACGTCAGGGGTTGGTGGCGAATCTTCCGCAAGGGCCTGACGCAGTTCCTGCTGTCCTACCTGTTGGTGATGGCTGCCAGCATAATCATGACTCTCGTGATGCAGATTGCCATGATGACCATCGTCCTCCTGTGCCTGTTCCCGTTTCTGATGGCGGGCTATTCAGCCTATCTGATGCTGGTGACAAACGTATTATTCGCACAAGCGTATGCTTCAGGACGCACCGCCATACAGACAGAAGCTGCGGTATGAAATCCAGACTCCGTGCTCTTTCTCCCATCCTGCTCCTGATTGGGATCATCTTGCTGGCTATCGGTATGTACACCAATAACACCACGTATAGCTGGGCCAGCGCCATCCTGATTCTGCTCTCCCTGTTCACAGGCGGACGCTGGATGAGGCCGCGCAGGAAATGAATCCCACCTCCACTTCCAACGCGGAACACTACACCTGGGGCGGCGATTGCGACGGCTGGCACCTGCTCCGCCGCGACGACTTGAGCGTCATCCAAGAACGCGTCCCGCATGGGCGGTCCGAGGTCAGGCACTATCACAACCTTTCGCGTCAGTTCTTTTATATCCTAGAAGGAATCGGGACTATGGTCATCGGTGAAGAGACCGTCACCTTGCGCAAAGGCGAGGGGATCGAGATTCCGCCGCAGGTCCCGCACCAGTTTCGAAACGAGTCGAGGGAGGATGTCGTTTTCCTGGTCGTTTCCGCGCCAAAGAGTCATGGGGATCGGGTGAGTTGCTAAAAAAACTGTCAGGTTTGGGGATGATTTTCGTCACTTGACCGTAAACTTTTTAGTGGGGTATAGTCTAAAAACCTGCGGGGACAGCGAATCTTCCCCCAAAACAAACTATGTTCCATTCAACTTGCTTTACGAATCAAGGGAGAACCTCATGTATAACAATATAAAGTTCGGATTTCGCTGGCTGATAGTGATCGTCACACTTTTATCAGCCCTGCAATGGAGTCAACCAGTACAGGCAGATGAATCTGCATCTCCTGTATATGATCCTGCGAATACCTGGTATGTTTCCACTATAGGCAGCGACACGAATGACTGCGCCACACCTTCCACGCCCTGCTTGACCATTAATAAGGCAATTGGGTATGCCGCTGATGGAGCTGTAATAAAAATCACCGAGGGCAGTTTCGGAAATAATGTTCTTGTCAATAAATCAGTTACGCTTTCTGGCGGGTGGGATACGGTTTTTTCAACGAATAGTGGGGGGATCACTATCATTGAGGGAAAAACCGTAAACGTCGATGATTACGATTACACCCCCACAAAAACCGTGGTAATTGACAGATTAACCATACGAAACGGCGACAGCTTATGGGAAGCAGCACTAACCAATAGAGAAAATCTGACCATTTCGAATTGCGAAATTTATAATCAATCCAACGGCGGTGGAATAGACAGCTACGGTCCTCTGGTCGTAAATAATTGTTACATACATGACAACAACGGAGCCGGGGTAAAAAATTCTAGCAGCACTACGATTAACGCAAGCCAGATAAGCAACAACAATAACGAATCCACGAGTAAAGGAGGGGGTGTTTCGGCAACTAGCACGACTGGTACGAAGTCGCTCACAATCACAAACAGTCTAATTCACGGGAATAAGGGTCGATACGGGGGTGGCGGCATCGACATATCATCGGGTATTTCGTTGACAGTCGACAATAGCGCCATTTACCAAAATTCGGCTTCCGAAGGAGTCGGGGGGGGGATCCGCATAGACGGATATTCGAATACTGTTAATATAAATAACACTACCATCAGCAAAAACTCGGCATCAAAAGGCGGGGGGTTCTATGGTGGGGATATCAATTTTAACAACACGACATTCAGAAATGTAACTCTCAGCGAAAATAGCGCTGGTTCCGGCGGGGGGCTCTATGGCAATGTAATCCTTTATAACTCTATTATTGCCTACAATACAGCACAGAATGGAGCCAACAATTGCGGACCGTTATCTACGGTTAGGGCAGTAGAAAATAACATCATCTACAAAATGGATTGTGGTGAATTAGTTCCGGAGGGTACGGTACCTGACTATGTGGATGTAGACCCGTTGCTGCTACCTTTTATATCAGCGGTCGGGTATGCGCCACTCCCTGCGAACAGTCCCGCCGTCGACGCTGGCGATCCAGCGTCCTGCTTTGGCGCTACCGATCAAAGGGGAACAGCGCGAAATGGAGTCTGTGATATTGGCGCTTACGAATACACAATTCCGGAAACCCCATCCAAAATCTTTTCTGTTGGCGGAGGTAGACAAAGGGTTCTACCCACGGAAACTTTTAACCAGCCATTTATTGCCATACTTCTGGATGCAAACGGAACACCTGTCGAGGCAGGATATGAAGTTACCTTTTCGGCTCCCGCCAACGGTCCAAGTGGTTTTTTTACCTCGAGTGGATTAAAATCAGAGACAGTTTTGACATCATCAGACGGGTTGGCAGAGTCATCTTTGCTGAATGCCAATGAAGAAATAGGCGACTATCTCATAGCTGCCAGCGCACCAGGGGTATCCAACACAAGCGATTTTCTTGTAGGAAATGGCTTCTGGATGGTCTCAACTGAGGGTAGCGACGCCAATGACTGCATGACCGCGCTTACCCCATGTCAATCGCTTAATGGCGTACTTTCCAAGCCTAATCTATTCAGTGGGGACTTCATAAGGCTTGCTGCTGGTGAATATCTACCTGTGCCTCCATACTATCAAACAGCCACCGTAAGAGGAAAAGTAGACATCAGCGGAGGGTGGGATACAACTTTCACCACCCAAAACGGTATATCCAGCATACCACAGACACTTCTAGTCGCTGGCAGTGGAAATGCCCATGTGGACAGAATAACAATCAAAGCGATTCCATACACAGCCTACACAGGCGGGGTGGTAAACAGCGGGACTCTGTTCATCGAAAACAGTGTTATCACAGGCGGCGAGACCAGTGGAATCATGAATTCTGGAATATTGACGGTAAGCAAAACCACCATCACAAAACATACGGATGGTGGGCTGAAAAATTTTGAGGGCGGAAAAGCCATCGTCATTAACAGCACAATTTCAGCAAACAGCGCCAACCAGGCAGGTGGAATCTCAAGTAGTATTAATTCAACTTTAGAAATATACAATAGCACTATAGCCGACAATACAGCCACAGATTGGGGAGGTGGTGGTATAGAAGGCTTTGGCGGAGTCACCATTGCTAATTCCATCATTGCAGGAAATCATTCACCAGAGCCTGGACCTTATGCACCAGCTTATAGCCCAGATTGTCGTGGTAGGTTTACATCACTGGGTTACAATATCGTTGGCAATATGGGTGTGGATGGCACTGGAAAGTCTCCTAGTTGCGCTGCAACATTTGTTGAAAGTGATCAATGGGGCAGCTATACGAACCCCATATCCATCGACAATATCTTATTACCTTTAACAGATGCAGGAAACGGGATGCTGATGCACCCCCTAACACACTCCAGCATAGCTCTTAATACAGGTAGCCCTTTATCAGTTGGCAGTTCCGACCCGTCAGCCTGTCCAAACACAGACCAGCGCGGCGTCACTCGACCACAAGGAATACGGTGCGATATCGGCGCCTACGAAGCAGAATATGGGTCCTTCTCCGACGTTCTGAAAATCCATTGGGCGTGGAAATATATCGAGGCCATCTATAGTGCTGGAATCACAGGCGGATGCTCGACCAACCCGCTGATGTATTGTCCAGGCGCCTCCGTCACTCGCGCACAAATGGCGGTATTCCTCGGGCGCGGCATTCACGGATCGTCCTTTACACCGCTCGGCCCAACGGGTACAGTCTTCCTCGATATTCCCACCAATCACTGGGCTGCCGCCTGGATCGAGCAATTCGCTTCTGACGGCATAACGGGTGGCTGTGGTAATGGAAATTTCTGTCCCGACTACCCCGTCACCCGCGACCAGATGGCTATTTTCCTCCTGCGCGCGGAGCATGGCAAGGATTACATTCCGCCCGCTGCCACAGGGACCCTGTTCGGTGATGTGCCCGATACATTCTGGGCAGCAGCCTGGATCGAACAGCTCGCAGCGGAGGGGATTACGGGTGGCTGTGGGGGTGGAAACTATTGCCCAGGCACCCCTGTCACCCGCGACCAGATGGCAGTCTTCCTTCAACGGACCTTCAGCCTCCCTTTGCCCTAAACATAATCTTTTTTCGCTGGTAGTTTAGTCATAAAAAAGAGACCCCTTGCGGGGTCTCTTTTTTATTTATCCTCGTCCTTCTTCTCTTCGTCTTTTTTCTCATCATCCTTGCTGATTCCTTCGCGGAAGGAACGGATGCCCTTGCCGAGTTCACCAGCGATCTTGCCGATGCGGCCTGGTCCGAACAGAAGGATCACGATCACCAGGATGATCAGTAATTCGGGAATACCAAAATCACGGAACAACATGTTTTCTCCTTTGCGTATGGCTTGCCTTTAGCCAGCCGCAACTTTACCACAAAGGGACTGAATTGGGTATGCTTACAACTCTCGGGGCGAGAGCAAGCCATCGATGAAGCGCAGCACACGGCGCAGGAACGAGCGCGCACGGCGCAGAGTCGAACCTTTCTGTGGCTTGACCTTGCGTTCCGAGGGCAGCGGACCCGTCCACTCGGCGGTCAGGGCGCCCCAGGTCAGGCCGCCGCCGAATCCCACCATCACCAGTTTGTCGCCTGGCTTGATGCGCCCGCTCGTCGCCGCCTCCACCGTCGCAATGGGAATCGAGGCCGTGGACGTGTTGCCGTAGCGCTCCAGGTTGACGACAAACTTATCCATCGGGAGTTTAAGTCCGCGCGCGGCCGCCTCGATGATGCGGATATTGGCCTGATGCGGCACGATATGCTGAATCTGGTCGATGGTCCAGCCTGCCGCATCGAGCGCCTCCTTCGTCGAAGAGGCCATCACACGCGTGGCAAAGCGGAAAACCTCCCGCCCGTCCATGTGGATGTAGTGACTGCCCGCATGGATGGCGGCCTCTGTAGCGGGATGGCGGCTTCCGCCTGCGGGAATCGAGAGCAGGTCCCCGCCCGAGCCGTCCGAACGCATTACAGCCGAGAAAACGCCCCCGGGTTGTTCACTGGCCTGCAGCACGAAGGCCCCCGCTCCATCCCCGAACAGGATGCAGGTATTGCGGTCCTTCCAGTTGACGAAGCGCGACAACGTCTCCGTGCCGATCACCAGCGCGGTCTTGATCGACCCGCTGCGGATGGACTGGGCCGCCATGTTGAGCGCATAAATGAAGCCTGAGCAGGCCGCCGAAAGGTCGAAGGCGCCTGCCTTGTCCGCGCCGATCAGGTCCTGGATCAGACAAGCCGTGGCGGGAAAAATATGCTCGGGCGAGGATGTGGCGCAAATAATCAAGTCCAGGTCTGTCGGCTGGACGTTGGCCACCTCCAACGCCTTGAGCGCGGCCTCGGCCCCCAGTGTGGACGGGAACTGATTCTCGCGGGCGATATGACGCTCGCGGATGCCCGTCCGTTCGCGGATCCACTGGTCGTTGGTATCCACCATCTTCGACAGGTCATCGTTGGTCAGCACTGGCTCGGGGACTGACATGCCCCAACCCGTGATATGTGCAAACGGCATAAACACCTCGAATTTTTTAGCATATCGTTGCGAGCCGCGCTAGCAACGGCATCAACGATATCGGCCCAGGATCAATGTGGCGTTGTGTCCGCCGAAGCCGAAGGAATTGGACATGGCATATTCGGGCTGGGCCGCACGCGGCTGGTTCGGCACGTAATCCAGGTCACATACAGGGTCGGGCGTAGAATAATGCACGGTGGGCGGCAGAATGTTGTGCTCGAAGACCTTGACACAGGTCGCCGCCTCCACCGCGCCCGAGGCGCCCAGCATGTGCCCCGTCATCGACTTGGTCGAGGAGATCGCCACGCGGTAGGCATGTTCGCCAAAGACAGTCTTGATGGCAGCCGTCTCGCTCTTGTCGTTCAACGGCGTAGATGTGCCGTGGGCGTTGATGTAACCGATATCCTCGGGCTTCAGAGCTGCGTCCCGTAAAGCCAGGCTCATTGAGAGGGCTGCCCCTGCCCCGTTCTCGGCGGGCGCGGAGATATGATGCGCGTCGTCTGTGGTACCGTACCCCTTGAACTCACACAGGATGCGCGCGCCGCGGGCCCTGGCATGTTCCTCCTCTTCGAGGATCAGGATGCCCGCACCCTCGGCCATCACAAAGCCGTCGCGTTCCTTGTCAAACGGACGGGAAGCCGTCTCAGGCGACTCGTTACGGGTGGAAAGGGCCCCCATCACGTTCATGCCCGCCATTGCCAGCGGGACAATCGCCGCCTCGGCTCCGCCCGCCATCATCACATCCGCGGCCCCGCGGCGGATGATGGCCGCCGCCTCGCCCAGGGCATTCGTGCCCGTGGCGCAGGCTGTGACCACTGCCATGTTGGGTCCGCGCGCGCCCACGCGGATGGCGATCATACCCACCGCACTGTCGGAGATCATCATCGGGACGAGGAAGGGGCTGACCCGTTCGGGTCCGCGCTCGCGCAGAACTTCAGCCTGCTCCAGCAGCGTGCCGATGCCGCCAATGCCCGTACCGATCAGGATTCCCACACGGTCACGGTTCGACTCGTCCACGGTCAGGCCTGCATGAGTCAGCGCCTCCAGGGTGGCGGCAGTGGCGAACTGGGTGTAGCGGTCCATCTTGCGCGCCTCACGCGCGCCGAACATTCCAACAGCGTCGAAACCCTTCACTTCGGCTGCAAAGCGCGTCTTGTGCCTGCTGGCATCGAATAAGGTAATGGGGGCTGCGCCCGACTTGCCCGCCAGCAGGGCCGTCCAGGTGTCGTCCATATTGTTGCCCAGCGGGCTGACACAACCCAAACCTGTCACCACAACTTTTTTCTGCATTGCTACTCCTATTAAAAGTGCAGGACAAGAGGTCATCTTGTCCCACAGATTACAGGAAGTTATAACACGGCTGGCCGAAAAGCGATGCGGCACCCCATAAAACATCTGGGCGGCCCGACGGGCCGCCCAGATGCATTACGCAGGGTGGATCAATTTCCATATTTGCTGGATGTGGATGCGATCATGAGTAGACATGAAGCCGACCAATTCTTGCAAGGTGGTCGGGCCAAAGATCGAGTGGCGGGCCTTGCGCGCCCAGTCCGCCTCAGTGAGCGACTTGAGCGTCGCCAGGGTTTCAAGCCGCGCGGCCAGAAACTCCGAGAAGGCGGTTCGACCATCCTGCGAAAGGTAATTGCGCTCTTCGGCCCAGGCGTCTGTGTTGCGCGAAGGAATAAAGGGATCGGTCTCTTCAAGCAGGCGCTTGAGACGCGGCTGGTTGACCTCACGCTCGGTATCGCGGAGATGGCACAGGACTTCGGTCAAGGCCCATTCAGCGGGAGCAGGCCGCGAGGTCCAGGCGGAAACGGAAACTTCTTCGAGCAGGGAGGCAATCGTCGCGGGTGTGGAGGTCATCAGGGCCAGGATAGCGCTCATCGAGCTGAAATCCGCTTCGAGGGTCTTGACATCCACCGATTCGAGCCAGGCACGCAGGTCCGACAGGGAACCGCGGCCCGTCGAGGCGGGGTCCTCCGCCTTGGGCGCGTCTCCGTTGACCCAGAAGGTCGGCAGGCCCAAGGCGCGCGCGGGAGCCAGGTCACGCTCGGCGTCGTTGCCCACCATCAACACGGGGCCCTCGGGCCAGCCCAGGCGGCCGAGGAATTCGGCAAAATACATGGGATGCGATTTCGTGAAGTGGAAAGTCTCGTACGAGGAGATCAGCGCGAAATCGTAGGCCTCGGGGGCCAAATCGGCAAAGCGCAGGCGATGCAGGGTGGCCTTGCGCGGAAAAAACGGGTCGGTGGCGACGGCTACACGATAGCCTTTGGAAAAAGCCCATTTCACCAGATCGGCCGCCTCGGGACGTTTGCCTGTCAGCGTGCCCAGGCTGGGGAATATCTCATCGTAGAACTTGTCAATGACTGCGCCGAGTTCATGCCCATCCACACCCAGTTTGGGGAAGAATTTTTCGTTGAAGACCTCGCGCAGGGTGCGGGATGGGTCCTCACTGGCCATCATGGCGCGTGTGCCCGAGACGAGCGCAGGCAGCATCACCTCGGGAGCTACCCGGGAGGCCATGTGCGACGAAAGTGCCTGGAAATAGGCAGGGATAAAGGCATCCATGTTGGTATCCAACAGGGTGTCATCCAGATCAAGCAGTAATGTAAGCATGGCTATTCTTTGATTTTGAATTGGAAGGGCAATCCGTGACATTCACCGCAGCCGACGTGCGGTTCGGCCACGTCCCGATGGGACTTCTCACAGTAGGCCGTGACCTGCACCCGCCGCTGCAACAGGGCCGTCAGCGGGCGGTTGACCGTGCCGCGCAGGCGCATGAACTGACAGGCATTCGCCAGTTCAATGGACGGCACGGGACAGGTCTTGCACAGGTCGGGTGTCCACTGTTGATTGGAGGCCTTGAGCAGGCGGCACTCTTCCACATTGCGGCCACGGTAATAATCCCCGAAGAAATACGAACATTCTTTGCCAGCAGGAGTGCGCATGAAGTCTCTTTTGGAAAAGGTGACAGCCACCACATCGGGTGACTGTCACCTGATGAAATCATTACACGCGGGTGACGTATTCGCCCGTGCGGGTATCGACGCGGATCTTGTCGCCGACCTTGACGAACTGCGGGCATTGCACCTGCAAGCCCGTGTTTGTGGTGACCTTCTTGGTCACACCCGTGGCCGTGTCGCCGCGGATGGCCATTTCGGCCTCGGTCACTTCGAGGTCCACCGAGGTGGGCAACTCGATGTCGAGCGGTTCGTTCTTGTAGAAGGTCAATTTGACTTCCATCTCGGGGATGAGGTAGAGCGCATCGTCGCCCAGCATGTCCGCCTTGATAGCAGGCTGCTCGAAGGTCTCGTTGTCCATGAAGTGATAGAACTCACCATCGGTGTACAGGTACTGGACATTGTGGAAGTCGAGGCGCACATCCTGCACAGACTGGCCCGAGGAGAAGGTGCGCTCGATGTTGGCGCCCGTCAACAGGTTGCGGGCCTTGATGCGGATGTTGGCGTTGCCACGGCCCGTCTTGTTGTGACTGTAATCCAGCACTTTGTAGAGGGTGCCGTCCATTTCAAAAGTAACGCCTTTACGAAGTTCATTTACGTCGATCATGGTTCTTTCCTTATCTGGTGAAGTTGCAAACGGGCGGATTATAGCCCAAGG
The DNA here is from genome assembly GCA_937928015.1 of uncultured Anaerolineales bacterium. GTDB lineage: Bacteria > Chloroflexota > Anaerolineae > Anaerolineales > Villigracilaceae > JACPVF01. The sequence goes on from CALFXA010000052.1 coordinate 10,252, forward strand.
TGAGCGGGGAAGGCAAGGCTAATGCCCTGCATCCTCGTCGCGCAGCAGGTGGATGGCGTGCTCCAGCACGGGAAGCACGACTTGCAAATTTTCGACCGCGCCTTTGGGGCTACCAGGCAGGTCAAGGATCAGCGTCCGTCCGCGGATGCCCGTCACAAGGCGCGAGAGCATGGCGTGCGGGGTGATGCTCAGGCTGGCGGCACGCATGGCTTCAGCCAGGCCTGGCGCCTCTTTCTCAATCACATCACGGGTGGCCTCGGGGGTGACGTCGCGCGGAGCGAAGCCCGTCCCGCCCGTGACCAGGATTACGTCCAGCAGGCCGCTATCGGCCCACTGACGCATCGTCTCGGCTAGCATGGAGCGGTCATCGGGCAGGATGGCCGTCTGGATCACCGACCAGCCCTCGGCGCGGACTCGGTCCGCCAGCGCGGGGCCCGAGGTGTCGGGACGTTCTCCGCGCGCGGAGCGGTCAGAGGCGGTCAGGATTCCAAAGCGGATGCCCATCAGGAGATTTCCTTGCCGAACAGGCGCACGGTCTTCAATTCGTTCCAGCCGCGCCGCTCGTAATAATGCGCCGCCTCGTCGTTGCTCTGCATGACCAGCAGGTAACACTTGAGGCAGCCCTTGGCGCGCAGGCGGGATTCGACTTCGTCCATGAGTTGAGCGGCGATGCCCTGCTTGCGAAATTCCCGCTTTACAGCCAAATGGTAGATCATCCCGCGCCGACCATCGAAGCCGCCGATGATCGAGCCAACAATCTCGCCGTCGGCTTCGGCCAGCAGGAACAGGTCGGGGTCGCGGGCGGCTTTCTTGGCGATCTCTTCAGGGCTATCGGAGCGGCCCACATTCACGCCTTTTTCCATACCTTCCCATAAGGCGCGGACGGCGGGGTAATCCTGCGGATGACGGTAGAGACGCAGCGAAACGGTCACGCGGGATTGATGACCTTTTTCAACATGGTTACGAGATCGTCGGGCATGTAGGGCTTGAGCAGAAAGTCACTCGCTCCGCGCTTCAGGCATTCCTCGCGCAGGTTCATGCCCGAGGACATGACCACGTTCACCGACTGAGTATCGGGCTCGGCCCGCAACTGGTCGAGGATCGCCAGCCCGTCCTGACGGGAGAGATGCACGTCAAGCAACAACACGTCGGGGTTTTCCGCACGAACGGCGGCAGGCACATCGGCGTCGGCATCCACCGCCACCACGGTATAACCCTCCATTTTCAAGAGGGTCTTCAACAGCGACACCATGATGGCGTCATCTTCGGCCAGCAGAACTTTTGGCATTCTTTTTCGCCCTTGTCTTCACGGTTTTGGTTGGAGCTGCTGGCTTTTTCCCAGCGGATTTGATCTCTTTTTTCTCTTGCTTTTCAGGCTCGGGTTTGGGAGCCTCAAGCGCGGCCTTGAGCACATCATCCACGGTCTCGGCCAGCACGAATTTCATCTCGGTGCGGATTTCCTCGGACACGTCCTCAAGGTCCTGCTCGTTGCGCTTCGGCAGGATTATCGTCCGCAGGCCGTTGCGATGCGCGGCCAGGACCTTTTCCTTGACGCCGCCAATCGGCAGGACCTGACCCCTGAGCGTAATCTCGCCTGTCATCCCCACCCGCGGCTTGACCTTGCGCCCCGAGATGAGCGACACCAACGAGGTGGCCATGGTCACGCCCGCCGAGGGGCCGTCCTTGGGT